>JBGPMB010000015.1:0-28705 GCA_041486775.1 Candidatus Eiseniibacteriota bacterium
CCGATTCCCAGTCGTCCTCGACGAATCGGACGTCGTGGCGCTCGAGGACAATGCCAATGTGGCGGAGGCTATCGAGGTAGACCTCCAGCACGTCGGCGGGCGCGGGCTTGAGCACCAGCTGGTACTGGTAGAACATCTGGAGGCGGTTCGGATTCTGGCCGTAGCGCCCGTCCTTGGGCCGGCGCGAGGGCTCGACGTAGGCCGCCTTCCAGGGCTCCGGACCGAGCACGCGGAAGAAGGTCGCGGGGTTGAACGTCCCCGCGCCCACCTCGCTGCTGTAGGGCTGGACCAGCACGCAGCCGTAATCCGACCAGAACCGCTCCAGGCGAAGGAGCATTTCCTGAAACGAAGCGGGAGGCTCGACTTGGGGCTTGGCGTTCACGCTCGGCGCCTCCCTCGGCTCACGTCCGGTACTGCCCCATGGCTTCCGCGACGCGGCTAGCGCGGAGCCCCTCGAAGCGCTCGAGGTGCGCCATCAGGAACCGCTCGACGGCCTTCCCCACTTCCACCCCGGGGTAGCGCTCCGCGGCCCAGCCCTGGAGCGCCTCCATCGGCGAGGTGCTCAGCGCCACCATCGTCCGGCGCGCCCGCTCCGAGAGGCGGAAGCTGCCCTGTCCTCCCCCGCACGATTCGCAGAGGAGCCCTCCCCGCACCGGGTGGAAGAGGCCCCCCTGTGAAAGCGCCTTACGGCACTCGAGGCAGACCGTCAGCTCCGGCGCGTATCCCAGGCGCTCGCACGCCTGGATCTCGAAGCCGCGTATGATCAGCTCGAGGCAGGCGACCGGCGTGGTGCTCATGGCGCGCAGGGTACCCGCGGCGAGATCCAGAAGCTCCGGATCGCCCGATTCCCCATAGGCGGCGCGTTCCAGGAATTCGAGCACCTGGGTCGCGGCGCCGAAGCGGTCCGGATCTTCCCAGAGCCGAGGCAGCGCTTCCAGGATGTCGGTCTTCGAGAGGAGCTGGAGATCCCGCGTGAGCTTCCGGTACACCACCGCGCTCACACGAACACCCGGCTCCAGCGAAGCGCCGAAGCGGCTCTTCGGCCCGCGCGCACCCTTCGCGACACAGCGCAAGAGCCCGAATTCCCGCGTGAAGAGAGACACGATGAGCGAGGTCTCCCCGAGACGGTAGGAGCGGAGCACGATGGCTTCGCTCTGAACGATGGCCACAGGCTCAGACCGTCCCTGGGTTCACGACGCCGGCCGAGACGACCATCTTCAGGGCCTGGTCCACCTTGAGCGAGGTGGGAATCAGGGACTCCGGGGGGTAGTAGAGCAGAAACCCCGTGGTCGGATTCGGCGCGTGGGGCAGGAAGACCCCCACCAGGGGGCTCCCGTCGGGCTGCGCCACGCCGGTCGCGGGCGAGGCGGTGACGAAGGCCAGGGCGTAGCGGCCCGCGGTCGGATACTCGATCAGAACGACCCGCTGGAACGGGCCGCGCTTGTCTCCGAGGAGCGCATCCCCGACCTGCTTCAGGGTGCCGTAGAACCCCCGGAACACGGGCACGCGCGCCACCAGCGCTTCCACGACGGTGCCGACCCCGCGTCCGAGGAAATTGTTCGCCAGAAATCCCACCACCAGGATGATCACCAACACGGTGGCGAAGCCCAACCCCGGGATCCCGCCCGGCCGGATGTAGCCGCCGCGGAGCGTGGTGCCCAGGAGATGGTCCACGAAGACGAAGAGCCGCCAGACGACGTAGAGCGTGATCGTCGCCGGAGCGAGGACCAGGAGTCCGGTGAAAAATGCGATGCGGATGCGATTCAACATGGTGGGTTGGGTCAGCGACCGATTCATGGTTGGGAGATTGGATTCACGCGGCGCGATCGAGCGCCCATCATAGCATCGGGCCCAGTTCGCGCAAGAGGCGGGACTCGATGGCCCGCATCCGCCGTCGCTCGGCGGGGTTCGCGTGGTCGTAGCCGATGAGGTGGAGCAGCCCGTGGATCAGGAGGTGCGCGACCTCGCGCGGGAAGGGTCGCCGGGCCGCCTTCGCCTGCGCCCGTGCCGTTTCCACGGAGATGTAGATCTCCCCCAGGAAGAGATCGCGGCTCCGGTCGGCGAGATCGCCGGGATCGGCGAGGGGAAAGGAGAGGACGTCGGTGGGCCGGTCGGTCTCGAGGAAGTCCCGGTTCAAAATCCGGATGCGTTCGTCGTCGGTCAAGACCAGCGAGACCGATGCGCGCGGGAAGCCCAGGATGCAAAGCCCGCGCGTGAGAAGCGCCCTAAGAGTGGTCGATCCTAAGCCGTGATTTCTCTCCGTGGACACGACGCTCGTCGGCGGAACGCCCGCGTCCCGGGGCCGTGCGTCCGCGCTGCTCGTCGGGGACGCGTCGCTTCTCCTCGGAGGCCGGGGCCCCCGGGTAGTGGACGCGCGCGTGGAAGAGCGCCGTGAGGATGGGGATGAAGCCTTCGCGGATCTTCGCCAGGTCTTCGAACGTGATCGGGCTTTCATCGAGCTGACCGTCCTCCACGCGCGCGTCCAGAATCCGCGTCACCACGCCCCGGATGCGGCTCGGCGTCGGCTCGGTGAGCGAGCGGGCGGCGGCTTCCACCGCGTCCGCGAGCATGAGCACCGCCGTCTCCTTCGAGCGAGGCTTGGGCCCAGGATAGCGGAAATCGCGCTCCTCCACGTTGGAGTCCGCCTGGTGGGCCTTGTGGTAGAAGAAGCTCATGAGCGTCGTGCCATGGTGCTCGAGGATCGCGTTCAGGATGGCCTTCGGCAGCTTCTCGCGCCGGGCGATCTCCGCCCCTTCGCGAACGTGCGCCTCGATGATGAGGCAGCTCATGGTGGGCGAGAGTTTCTCGTGCCGGCTGCGGGCGCTGGACTGGTTCTCGACGTAATACTCCGCCTTGTCGATCTTTCCGATGTCGTGGTAGTAGGCCGAGACCCGGGACAGGAGCGGGTTTCCCCCCACCGCTTCGGCGCCCGCCTCGGAGAGGCTTCCCACGACCAGGCTGTGATGGTACGTGCCGGGAGCTTCGAGCATCAGCTTGCGAAGGATGGGCCGGTTGAGATCCGCCAGCTCGAGCAGGGTGATGTCGGTCGTGACCGAGAACAGCGCTTCCAGCAAGGGGAGGAGCAGCGTCACGAGGAGCACCGAGCCGAAGCCCGCGGCCACCCCCCAGGCCATGCGCCGGATCAGGACATCCCACCGCGCGCCGTCCACCAGCCCCATCGCCCCGATCGCGAACGCGTAGGCGACCGCCACGATGAGCATCGGGAGGTAGAAATCGCGCCTGCGGCGCACGCCGGAGGCGGTGGCGATGGCGGCGATGCCCGCGAGCGCGCTACCCGTCAGGAAGGGGAGCCCCAGGCCGTAAACCACGGCGACGAGAAGGGAGGCCACCAGCGTCGCCACGAACGCCAGCTCCTGCCCGAAGAGCACGGCGACCGTGAGCGAGAGAACCGTGGTGGGGATGAGCATCTCGTAGCCGCGGATCTCGTTCACGATCGCCCAGCCCGCCCCCAGCACCGCGGCGGTCAGGATCCCGATCAGGAGGAGCATCGAGGTGTCTTCGTAGACGGGACGATGATGAACTCTCAGGTACCCGAGGAATCCGAAGAGCAGGAACGCGATCAGCGCGGCGCGCCCCAGGAGGCCCGGCATCTGGGTTCGCCAGTTCGACGTGTCCTGCACGCGCGAGCTCCACGCGCGGAGCGACTCCAGCTTGCGCAGGTGGTCGCGCGTGGCGATCTCGTGGCTCCCGATGATCTTCTCGTCCTTCTGGACGACGCCGTCGTACTGGTTGACCCCCTCCCGCGCCTGCGCTCTCAGCGCCTCCGTCGTGGAGGCCTCGTAGCGCAGGTTCGGCTGGAGGACGGCGGTGGCCAATTCCTGTAATGCCTGCGCGCCTTCGGGGCGGCTGGGGAAGGCGGCCTGGCCTTCGGTCCAGGCGAGATCGCGGATCGCGGCCCGGTCGTAGAGCAGAGACCAGGGCGTGGCCAGGCGCACGCCGCTCCGTTCCACCCCGGCGAACGGAGAATCCGTCTCGGCGCGCGCGGCTTCGCGCTCGGACAAGAGTCCGGCCTCGTAGACCCGGTCGGCGATCCGGAGGGCCACCGTCGCGATGCGGCGCCCCTCGGGACCCGAGAACGCCCGCACCGCGTCGCGCGAGAGCCCCAGGGCTCGGAGCCGATCGGCGACGCGCGGCATGAGGTCCGGGCTCTCGGTCTGGATCCGGAGCGAGTCGAGCGAGACCTTGACGCGCGTCTCGACGCTTTCATCCACCGAGAACACGGGCGCGATGCGGCGAGCGGCCAGGGACTGCTCCTGCCGGAGCGCGTCCTTGTCCTTCAAGAGGTAGAACTGGAAAGGCGCGATGATGTCCCGCTTCGCGGGGTAACCCTCGCGAAGCGTCATGACCTCGAAGCCCGACTCCCTCGGGAAGAGGAGACACGCGAAGAGGAGGAAGCCCGCGAGAAGGGCCCCGCGCCGGAAGCGCCGCGTCAGGCGCACCAGCCGGCGAAGTGGCCCCGGGGGATCGCGGCGACGCTGCTCGAGCACCCGGAGGGGCTCAGCGCCCATTGTTCCCTCGCCTGTTCTCGGCCCCCTTCTCGTGCGCGTCGAACGCGCGGATGATCTCGCGCACCAGATTGTGGCGAACCACGTCGCGATCCGTGAGGTAGACGAACTCGATCCCCGGCACCTCGTGCAGGATGGACTGGATCTCCACGAGGCCCGAAGCGTGCTCCACGCCGAGATCGATCTGGGTCACGTCCCCGGTGATCACGGCCTTCGAGCCGTAGCCCAGGCGCGTGAGGAACATCTTCATCTGCCCCACGGTCGTGTTCTGGGCTTCGTCCAGGATCACGAAGGCGTTGTTGAGGGTGCGCCCGCGCATGTACGCCAGCGGCGCCACCTCGATCACGCCGAGATCCAGAAAACGGCGGATCTTCTCGAACGAGAGAAGGTCGTTGAGCGCGTCATAGAGCGGGCGCAGGTACGGATCGACCTTCTCCTTCATGTCGCCGGGAAGGAACCCCAAGCTCTCCCCCGCCTCGACCGCCGGTCGCACGAGGAGAATCCGCTCGACCTGCCGCGATTTCAGGGCGTGCACCGCCGCGGCCACCGCGAGGTAGGTCTTTCCGGTTCCGGCGGGCCCGATGGAGAAGACGATGTCGTGCTTCTGGAGCGCCGAGACGTAGCGGGCCTGTCCGAGCGTCTTGACGCGGAGCGTGCGCTTGTCGAACGAGAAGAGCACCGGCCGCTCGTAGATCTGGAGCGACTCCTCGCGCTCGTCGGCGTCGGTGACGCCGATGAAATTGTGAACGTCGTGCTCCTCCAGCACCGCGCCCTTGCGGACCAGCTCCGCGAGCGATCCCAGGATGGCGGCGACCTCATCGACCATGGCGGGCTCGCCGCGCACCGCCAGCGATCCGTCCCGGTACGTCAGGTGCACGGGGTAGCTCCGCTCCACCAGCCTCAGATTCGAATCGTTCTTTCCGAACAGGGCGAGCGGGTCCAGGTCCTGGATTCCCACCAGCCGCGTCGCTTCCTTCCTTCCGTCCTTCGTTTCGTCGGTCATCTCGGGATGGAGAGCTCCTGTCCAGGGTAGATGAGGTCGGGATTCTTGATGCGCGCGCGATTCAGCTCGTAGAGGGCGCGCCAGCGGCTGCCCTTGCCGAGAACGTCCGGTGAGGCGCTGATGCCCCAGAGGGACTCGCCGCGTCGCACCACGTGGCGCGCTCCCGGGCCCGAGTCCAGGCCCGGATCCTGCGTTTCCGGAACCGCCGGGGCGCCTCCGCCCGCGGCGGCGCGCGCCTCGAGTGCGGTGCCCACGGCGAAGAGTGAGTCGCCCTCTTCACGCAGCCGAAGCGAGCGGGCATGGGTACGGTCCAGGTCTTCCTTCAATCCGAGGAGCTCCTCCTTGTACATGGAGTCCTGCCTCGCCAGCTCCGCGCAGTATTCGGCCCTTTGTTCCTTGTTCAGCTTCCTGAATTCCTTATCGGAGTAGTAGTCCCCCAGCGAGGCGTCCGCGACCCGAAGCACGGGCTTCCCGCACCCTTCTATAGATGCCGCGAGGGCCAGGAACAATGCGGCCCCCGTAAGCCACCGGCCGCTCAATGATGGCGCACGGCGGCGAGGGAGTCGAGCCGCGCCTCCATGTCCGAGACCCGTTGCGCAGCAGCTTCCTTGCGGGCATCCCAGGCTCCCTGTTCCGCCTGCGCGCGTTCGGCGTCATCGCGGAGGCGCCCGGTCTCATCGCGCAACCGGTCGAGCCGGGTGGTGGGAGTAGGGCACGGGACCGTGGCCTGCCCGCAACCAGCGACCCCAAGCGCCGTCGTGCCCAGCAGAAACACCATGGTCAGGGTACGACGTCCCGGCCATATCCGAGCCGTCCCGGAACCTGCCGGCCATGGCTCGCCCTTGGCCGGAGCCTCTTCGCCCCTATTGCGGCGGCTTAGATGTAAGATGTTTGTTGGTATCAAGTTAAGCTTGATCTAGGCGGGTTCGCCGACCCCGGTCCCTCCGTGTAACCTAGGAGCGCCTCCGGGCCAAGTCAAGCCCGGCGGGCTCCCCCCGCGGGTAAGAGCAGGAAGGATACCAGGTCAGGGTTGGATGCGAATCCCGAGTTCCTTGAGGTCCGCGGGGTCGATCGGCGCGGGAGCGCCGTCCATGAGCGAGCTCGCGCTCGCGGTCTTGGGGAACGCGATCGCGTCGCGGATGGAATCCCCGCCGTGGAAGAGGACCACCAGCCGGTCGAGGCCAAGCGCGATCCCGCCGTGGGGCGGCGCCCCGTACTCGAAGGCCTCGAGGAGGAACCCGAACTTGAGCTGGGCCTCTTCGGACTTCATCCCGATAGTGCGCATGACGGACTCCTGGATGTCTTTCCGATGGATGCGAATGCTGCCGCTCGCCAACTCGTTTCCGTTCGCCGCCAGGTCGTAGAGCTGGGCGCGCACGCGTCCGGGGTCCGATTCGATGAAGGGAAGATCCTCGTCGAGCGGCATGGTGAAGATGTGGTGCGCCGGCCCCCACGCGTTCCTGCCCTCCAGCATTTCGAAGAGCGGAAACCGGTGCACCCAGAGGAACCGAAAATCCTGATCGTCGAGCTTGAAGGCGGCGTTCCCGATCTGGGTGCGCAGGAGCCCCAGCACGCGCTGCGCGAGCGCGCGAGGTCCCGCGGCGAACAGGAGGAGGTCGCCGTCCTTGGCAAAGGCCGCGGCGAGGAGCTTCGGCACGAGGTCCGGGCCCAAGTGCTTCGCGACCCCGCCGTCCAGGGCCGTCCCCTTGACGCGCGCCCAGGCGAGACCCGGAGCGCCCGCCTGCTTCGCGGCCGCCTCGTAGCCGTCGATCTCGCGGCGGGACGCCGTGGCAAGACCCGGCACCGCGAGCAGGAGGGTCGCGGTCTTGGGCGCGCCCGATTTCGCCGCCCGGAACACCTCGAAGGCGCTCTCCCCCGCCACTTCGGTGACGTCCCGGATCTCGAAGGGGATGCGAAGGTCCGGCTTGTCGCTCCCGAACCGGGCCATCGCCTCGTCGTAGGTGATGCGCGGGAACGGAACGCTCAACTCCCGGTCGAGATCGCGCCGGAAGATGGACTGAAGCGTCCCCTCCACGACCTGGAAGACGTCGTCCTCGGTGACGAAGGTCATCTCGAGATCGATCTGCGTGAATTCCGGCTGGCGGTCGGCGCGGAGATCTTCGTCGCGCAGGCAGCGCGCGATCTGGAAGTAGCGGTCGAATCCCGCGACCATGAGGATCTGCTTGTAGAGCTGCGGCGATTGCGGCAGCGCGTAGAACTTGCCGGGATGGAGCCGCGCGGGCACCACGTAGTCGCGCGCGCCCTCCGGCGTCGGCTTGACCAGGAGCGGGGTCTCGATCTCGAGAAACCCCTGGTCCGAGAGATACTCGCGCACACTCCGCGTCAGGTTGTGCCGGAAGATGATGCTGTTCTTGAGCGTCTCGCGGCGGAGGTCCAGGTACCGGTAGCGGAGCCTCAGATCCTCGGACGCGCTTCCCGCCTCGTCGAGAGGAAACGGAGGCGTGCGGCTCTCGTTCAAGATCGCGAGCTCGACGGCCTCGACCTCCATGGCGCCCGTTGCCAGGTCCGGGTTCTCGCTCCCCGGAGGACGCGCCTTCGCGTCTCCCTCGACCAGCACCACGTACTCGCTCCCGATGCTGCGAGCCTTCTCGAGCACTTGGGGAGAGAGCTTCTCGGGCCGAAACACGACCTGGGTGAGCCCGTAGCGGTCGCGGAGATCCAGGAAGAGCACGCCCCCATGATCGCGAACGCGGTGCGCCCAACCCATGAGCCGCACGCGCTGGCCCGCGTGCTCCGCCCTCAAGTCGCCGCATCGGTGCGTGCGCTTCCTTCCCCTCAGAGGCTCGATCATCCCGTTGCCGCCTCCACGGCATGGCGCCGCTCCGAGAGCCACGCTTTCAGAGCTTCGATGGAGGGCTGCTTCTCTTCGTCTTTGCCCTTCGCCATGTCCCGCACCGCGTATCCCTCCGCTCCCTTCGGCACGAACACGGCCCAGCGCGCCTGGACCTTGGAGGCCCATTTCATCTGCGAATTGGCGCTCCGTCCCGCCGTGTCCACGAGGGCGATAAGCCTGGTGGGCCCCGGCGTCTCCGCGGTCAGGCCCCGGAGCTCGCGCGCGAGCGCCTGCGCTTCCATCACGGAGCCGGGCTCGAGCGCGATGACGCAAACGTCCGGCGTCGCGGGCTTCGGAGCCGATTCCTCTCCGACGCAGAGCAGAAGCCGCTCCATCCCGATCGAGAAGCCGATCGCGGGGGTGTCCGGTCCGCCGAAATCCTTCACCAGCTGATCGTAGCGCCCGCCGCCGCCCACCGCGTTCTGCGCGCCCAGGCTCGCCGCGTGGATCTCGAAGACCGTGCGCGTGTAGTAGTCCAGCCCGCGCACCAGCCTCGGCGCCACCTCGTAGCGGATGCCCAGGGCCTGGAGCGCCCGCTTCACGGCCTCGAAGTGTTCCGCGCATTCGGGGCAGAGCGAATCGAGCACGCTTGGAGCGCCGGCGATCACGGGAGCGCACGAGGGCACCTTGCAATCCAGGATCCGGAGCGGGTTCGTTTCCAGGCGCTCCTTGCAGTCCCCGCAGAGCCGCTCCTCGTGTTCCTTGAAATACGCGCGGATCGCTTCGCGATACCGCGGACGGCAGACCGTGTCGCCCAGCGAGTTCAGGAGCACCGTCACGTCGCGTAGCCCCACCTCCGCGAGGATCGCGCGGAAGAGATCGATCATCTCGGCGTCCGCCTCCGGCTTGGCCGAGCCCAGGAGCTCCGATCCGATCTGCTAGAACTGGCGGTAGCGTCCGGCCTGCGGGCGCTCGTAGCGAAACATCGGACCCATGTAATAGAGGCGCGCGGGAGATTCGGCCCGAAGCGCGGGATTCTCCAAGTACGCGCGCACCAGGGGTGCTGTGCCCTCGGGGCGCAGGGTGAGCGAGCGCCCCTTGCGATCCTCGAAGGTATAGAGCTCCTTGCGCACGATGTCCGTCGCCTCCCCGACGCTCCGGACGAAGAGATCCGTCGACTCGAAGAGCGGCGTGCGCACCTCGCGGTACCCATAGAGCGCCTGGACCGAGCGTGTGCGCTCCTCGAGCCACTGCCAGCGCTCGACCTCGCCCGGCAGGATGTCGCGTGTGCCGCGGGGCACCTGGAATTTCACGGCGTTCCTTTCTCGGGCCCGGGCCCCGCCGCCCGGTCGCGGCGGCGGCCGATCGGATGGACGCGGACGTACTGCGTGAACAATACCGCGAGGGAGACCGCGGCGACGTCCATCACCCAGTCGCGGATGTCGCTGGTTCGCCCGGGCGTGA
Source organism: Candidatus Eiseniibacteriota bacterium (assembly GCA_041486775.1). Taxonomy (GTDB): domain Bacteria; phylum Eisenbacteria; class RBG-16-71-46; order SZUA-252; family SZUA-252; genus WS-7. Next base: position 9,788 of record JBGPMB010000015.1, read on the forward strand.
ACCGTTGGTACAGCTCGTCCATGCCACCCACGAACCCGCCCACGAGCACGGTGCTCAGGGACCAGATCTTCCCGCGATCGCCCCCGATCGTGAATCGGAAGGCTCTTCCCAGGAGGAGCCCGAAGAGCGAGTACTCGGTCAGGTGCTCGAGCTTGTCGCTGCTGGGGAAGAGCGTCGGGATGTCGCGGCCCGGAATCGAAGAGGCCCCGAAGATCAATCCGACGTAGAGGATGACCGGGAGCCAGTAGCGAACGAAGAGGGAAAGGCGGGAGATCCGCGGCCGAGGCGAATCTCCCGCGTCGATGTTACGGAAGGTCAAACCGGCTCACGCTCCAGATATTCAATCCGCGCCGCTCGGTATCGTAGAAGCCGTTCGCGCCATATCCGTCGACCCGATTGGACACGAAGAAAATCGTGGAGCCGTCGCTTGAGAACCGCGGATGGAAATCGTCGGCGGGCCCGGACGTGATCTGCCGCGCCGAGGAAGGATCCGACGCGCCCGCGTTGATGATCCAGATGTCCCGGTCGATGTGCCCGGGCGAGCGCTTGGAGAACACGATGTGCTGTCCGTCGGGAGACCAGTCCGGCTCGAACGCCACGAGGTCGCTGAGCCACGGGACGAACGGCTCCGGATTGGTCGGAGGATTGCCGATGGCCGACAGCTTGAACAGTCCGCGCGAGGCCTGGTTGCTCTGGCTGAACGCCACGTAGGACTCCACCACCAGCGAGTCCCCCGTGCCGCGCCAGGACGGGTTCCAGTAGGCGTTTCCCGTTTCGACGGAGGACCCCGACGTCGTGGTCGGCTGGACCGGAATGGGCGCCGTCGCGAAATTCCCGGCGTCGCGCATCCAGACTTTCGGATGGAAGAAATTGCTGGGAATGGTGTCCGTCGCGTACGCGATCATCGAGCCGCTGGGCGCGAAGCGCGGACCGCCGACGAAGTGGTTCGAGTTGCTCGTCCAACGGAGCACGAGCGAGGCGCTGGTCGTATCGCCGCCGCCCGAAGGCACCTGCCAGATGGAGGCGCCGCCGTCCGAAGCACGCGCTTTGCCCATGAAGGCGATGTGCGAGCCGTCCGATTGCCCGGTGGACTGGGTCGCTTGCCAGAAGCCGTTGGTGATCTGCTGCGGAGATCCCAGCGGGGTCGCGAGAGCCCACACGTCGGACTCCCCCGTCGCCGCGTTTCGGATCTCGGAGTAGTAGATCCTGCCTCCGGCGGGAGGCGACACGTCGAACTGGACCGCCACGGAGCGCGTCCACCGTTCGAAATCGTTGTCGACGTACACCTGGAACGTGCGGGTCTTGAAGAAATCCACCTTATTGAGGTCGTCGTGCGCCTGGATCGACACCGTCACCGGATAGACGCCGATGGCATTGGGCGGCGTCCAGTGGACCGTCGCCGTGGTGGAGTCGGCCAGCAGGCCCGATGCGGTACGCCAGTGGTATTGGATGGTATAGCCGCTCGGATTGCTCACGATGGCCGTGAGCGCGTTCACGTCCCCCCGGACAGGCGGCTGGTGATCCGAGCTCAGATTCTCGATCACGGGCGTGAAGGCCCCCTGCACATTGAGCGTCTTGTTCTTCGTGCAACCGGTGAGGACCAAAAAGACAAAGATCCCCGCCCATAGCCCTCGCTGGCGATTCATGGAAGGGAAATGCTCCTTTCTGGGGGACACGGCGGTTACGTCGGGAAACCCTATCAGGCTAGGGGGGCTTCCGTCAACCCGGCGGCTGGGGGGAGAACGGCTCCACGCGGAGGAAATGGGCCTCGGCCTCTCGAAGCCGGGTGAGGAATTCGGCCGGCGTCTCGCTCAAACGGAGCGAATCGCGCACCGACTCCTCCTTGAGGAGGCGCGAGACGTTGGCCAAGGCCTTGACGTGGGGACCCCGGAGACTCTCCGGCGAGACCAGGAGGATGAACAGGGTGGCGGGCTCGCCGTCCATCGAATCGAATTCGATCCCGGGACGCGAGACGCCGCACGAGGCGACGAGCTGATCGAGGAGGCGTGTCTTTCCGTGCGGGATGGCCACGCCGTTTCCGATGCCCGTCGACATCATGGACTCTCGTTGCAGGACCTTGCTCAGGATCTCGCCCTTCGTGTCCACGCGGTGGGCGGACTCGAGGAGCTGCACGAGTTCCTTGATGGCGGATTCCTTGTCGCGGGCCCGAAGCGAGAGCGAGACGGCGTCTTCGTTCAGCAGTTCGGACAGATGCATCAGTGGCACGCTACCCGCGCCCGCGACGGAGCGTCAAGCGGAAAACGCCCCCGCGAGCCGCTCCAGTCTGAGTTTTCCCGCCGCTTCGTCCTCGACCGTGACGTGCACGGTGTCCCCGGGGTGGAATTCCCCCGACAGGAGTCCGGCGGCGAGGGGATTCTGGACGCGGCGCTCGATCAGACGGCGGAGCGGGCGCGCGCCGAACACGGGGTCGTACCCCTCGCGCGCGAGCAGGTCCAAAACGCCCTCGTCGGTCAGGAGCGAGATCTCTTTCTCCTGGAGCCGCCGCTCCACTTTTCGGACCTCCAGCTTCACGATTTCGCGAAGCGCCTGACGCGAGAGCGGCTCGAAGATCAGGATCTCGTCGATGCGGTTCAAGAGCTCCGGGCGGAAATGGCCGCGCAGCGCCACCAGGAGCCGGTCCCGCATGGCCTCGCCGGACTGCCCCCCGGACTCCTGGATCAGGTCGCTTCCGATGTTGCTTGTCATCGCGACGATCGTGTTCCGGAAGTCGACGGTGCGGCCCTGTCCGTCGGTGAGCCTGCCGTCCTCCAGGATCTGGAGCAGAACCTGCGAGACGTCGGGGTGCGCCTTTTCGATCTCGTCGAGCAGGATGACGGAGTAGGGGCGGCGGCGCACCGCCTCGGTGAGCTGGCCACCCTCCTCGAAACCGACGTAGCCCGGCGGCGACCCGATGAGCCGTGACACCGTGTGCTTCTCCATGTATTCCGACATGTCGATCCGGATCATGGCGTGCTCGTCGTCGAAGAGGAATTCGGCCAGCGCGCGGACCAGCTCCGTCTTGCCGACGCCGGTCGGGCCGAGGAAGAGGAAGGAGCCCAGGGGCCGGTTGGGGTCCTGCAACCCCGCGCGCGCCCGGCGCACCGCGTCGGAGACCGCGCGCACCGCGTCGTCCTGGCCGACGATGCGCTCTTTCAACCGCTCTTCCATGTGGAGGAGCTTGTCCAGCTCGCCCTCGAGGAGCTTCTCCACGGGGATCTTGGACCAGCGCGCCACCACGGCGGCGATGTCCTCGGCGTCGACCTCCTCCTTCAAGAGCTTCATGTCCTTCTGCAGCACGGCCAGCTCTCCGCTCAGCTTCGAAAGCTCCTTCTCGAGGCCGGCGATCGAGCCGTAGCGGATCTCGGCCACGCGCCCCAGGTCCCCCGCGCGCTCGGCCCGCTGCTCTTCCAGCCGGAGCGTGTCCATCCGCTCCTTCGTCTGCCGTATCTTCCCGATCAGGTCGCGTTCCTTCTCCCAGTGGGCGCGGAGCCTCTTCAACTCCTCGTCCATCCGCTTCATTTCCTCGTCGATCTCCGTGACGCGCGCCTTCGAGGCGGGTGCTTTGTCCCGCTCCAGCGCGCGCCGCTCGATGTCCAGCTGGCGCTTCTTGCGATCGAGCACGTCGATCACCACCGGCACGCTGTCGATCTCCATCCGGAGCCTGGAAGCGGCCTCGTCCACCAGGTCGATGGCCTTGTCCGGAAGCTGGCGGTCGGCGATGTAGCGGTGGGAGAGCGTCGCCGCGGCCACCAGCGCCGCGTCCTGGATCTTCACGCCGTGATGGACCTCGTAGCGCTCCTTCAGGCCGCGCAGGATCGCGACGGTATCCGGGACCGTGGGCTCGCCGACCAGGACCGGCTGGAACCTTCGCTCCAGCGCCGCGTCCTTCTCGATCCGCTTCCGGTATTCCTCGATGGTGGTCGCGCCCACGCAATGGAGCTCGCCGCGCGCGAGCGCGGGCTTCAGGAGATTCGAGGCGTCCAGGGCGCCCTCGGACGCGCCGGCCCCGACGAGCGTGTGCAGCTCGTCGATGAAGAGGATGACCAGCCCCTCGGCGCGTGAAATCTCATGTAAAACCGCCTTGAGGCGCTCCTCGAACTGCCCGCGATACTGCGCGCCCGCGAGGAGCGCGCCCAGGTCGAGCGCCACCACGCGGCGCTCCTTCAGCCCCTCGGGCACGTCGCCGCTCACGATCCGTTGCGCCAGGCCTTCGACAATGGCGGTCTTCCCCACGCCGGGCTCCCCGATCAGGACCGGGTTGTTCTTGGTGCGCCGCGAGAGCACCTGGATGACGCGGCGGATCTCCTCGTCGCGTCCGATGACCGGGTCCAGCTTTCCCTTGCGCGCGAGATCGGTCAGGTCGCGGCCGTACTTGGCCAGGGATTGATACTTCTCCTCGGGATTCGGGTCGGTCACCTGCTCGCCGCCCCGGATGCCGACGAGCGCGTCGTAGATCTTCTCGCGTGTCGCGCCCGCTTCGCGGAGGAGGCTTCCCAACTCGGACGGGATGGCGGGATCCAGCATCGCGAGGAGCAGATGCTCCGTGCTCACGAACTGGTCTTGCAGCCGCTCGGCCTCGCGTTCGGCGTTGTCCAGGATCTGACGGAGGTTCGCGCCAAGGGCCGGTTGCTGCTTCGCTCCAGACATCTTCGGGAGCTGCTTCAAGCGCGCCTCGACGGCCTTCTTCAGGGAGTCCGGAGAAACCTTCGCCGCCTCGAGAACGGGACGGACCGCTCCCTCCTTCTGCTCGATCAGCTCCGCGAGGAGATGCTCGGGCTCGATCTCGGGATTGCCCGCGCGATCGGCGCGCTCCTGCGCCTCAGTGAGCGCCTCCTGGCTCTTGGTGGTCAACCGGTCGAATCTCATGGGGCACCAGTATACCGCGACCGGGAGCTTGAACAATGGAGCCGGTGCCCCCTACAGTCCCGGATACCGTGTCCCAAGGCCCTTCCTACCAAGAGCCCGATCTCGTCCACGTCTGGGATCAAGTCTCCGAGCGCTACCGGAACATCGATCTCGGCGCGCCCGACCACCAGGCTTCCATGGAGCGCTTCCTGGAGCTCACGGGACCGCCCGCGGGACGCTCCTTCTGCGAGGTGGGCTCCGGCTCGGGCACGACCAGCGCGCAGCTGGCACGGATGGGCGGGAAGATCACCCTGGTCGACATCTCGCCCAAGTCGCTCGCCTTCGCGCGGCGCCACTTCGAGGGGGTGAAGCTCCCGGCCCAGTACGCCATCCAGGACGGGCTCCGGCTCGGGTTCAGGGACGGGGTCTTCGACGTGGTCTGGAACGGAGGAGTCATCGAGCACTTCACGGACGAGGGAAAGATCGCCCTCATTCGCGAGATGTACCGGGTGGCGAAGCCGGGCGGGCGCCTTCTCATCCTCGTCCCCAACGCGCACGACTGGGCGTTTCGGCTGGGCAAGTGGATCGCGGAGCGGCGGGGAAAGTGGATCTTCGGCTTCGAGGACGATCTCTCCGAAGGGCGCTTTCGAAACCTCGCCGAGCGCGCCGGGCTGCCCGGTGTGGAATTCTCGGCGCACAATCCGATCGTGGGCTGGTGGTTTCTCCCCTACGGCCGGAAGCTCACCGATTTGGTGGGGGTCAACACGAAACGCTGGCACGCCAAGAGCACGCGCTTCGGCCACGTGCTCGCGATGGCCGCGAGGAAGGTGTAGCGCCTCCCTCTACTGGGCTCCGCTCTTCGCCGTGAGGCGCTCGCGGGCGAGCCGCGCCTCGTCGCTGTGCGGGAATCTCTGGACCACCATCGTGTAGTACTTCCGGGCCGAGTCGGGATCCTTGAGCCGCGCGTACGCGATTCCCGTCTTCAGGAGCGCCGCCCGCACCTTGTCTCCCTTCGGATACTTCTCCGCGACCTTCTTGAACGCCTCGATCGCGCCCTGGAAATCCCCCAGGGCGTAGTCGCACTCGCCGATCCAGTACTGAGCGTTGTCCGAGACCTCGGTGGCGGGATAGCGGCGCAGGTACTCCGTGAAGGCGTCCCTCGCCAGGCCGTAGCGCCCCGAAGCGAGGTCGGAATACGCCGTCTGGTAGGCCTCCTCGGGGTCCATCCCCGCGGTGGAATCACGCAAGCCACCCGAGGCGACACGCAAGCTGTCGGACGTGGAAATCTTCTGCTTCACGGCATCCATCTTCACCGAGAGCTGCGAGAAGCGCATGCCGGATTCCTCGAGCTTCCCCTGGAGCATGTCCATGCGCTGATTGAGCTCCGAGAGCCGCGTGTCCGAGCTGGCCCGCGTGGCCTGCACGCTCTCGCGCGTGTTCGCGATCTCGCGCTCGAGCGAGGCCAGGCGCTTCTGCTGCTGCGCCTGCATCGTGACGAGGCTGTCGAGCGAGGTGCTGGTCGAGCGGTAATAGCCCGAGGGCGCGCAACCGGCCGCCGCCAGCCCGAACGCGATCGCGCCCAGGAGCGCGGCGCCGGCGACCGTGTGTCGCGGGCGCGGCGCGAGCCCGCCTGCCGTCATTTCGAGACGACGTGGGCGCGGCGGTTCTTGGCCCAGGCCCCCTCTTCGTGGCCGGTATCGAAGGGGCGCTCCTTGCCGTAGGAAATGGTGGTGAGCCTGGTGGCCGGAATGCCGTAGCTCACGAGGTAGTCCTTCGCCGCGTGCGCGCGCTTCTCGCCCAACGCGAGGTTGTACTCCACGGACCCGCGCTCATCACAGTGACCTTCGATGACGATGCTGGCGCGGCTGTTCTTCTCGAGAAACTTGCCGTCCTTTTCCAGCGAGGACTTGGCGTCTTGGCGCAGGGAGAAATCGTCGAAGTCGAAGAACGCGTCCTCCAGCGAGAAGCGCTCGCCCGTCTCCTCGGTGCTCGGCGGCAGGACCTTCTCCTCCTTGGGGGGCGCGGGGGTCGTCGTTTCGGCCGGAGGAGGCTGGACGTTCGCCTCCGAGGTCACTTTCTTTCGCGAAGCGCAACCCGGCGCAAGGGCGAGCACGACCGCCAGCCCGATCAGGGCAACGGAAGCAAACCGTGGCTTCAGGCTCATAACAGTGTCTCCCATCCGGTTCAGGTGGTTGGATACCAATAACTTCCGCATTTTCCGAAACCTAGCACAGGGCCCCCGGAATCGTCAACCCTGGCCGGAAGGAACCCTGCCCCGAACCCCGAAAATACGTAGAACAGCAAAGCTCGGGCCTATCCCTTGACCGCGAGCCGGGCCTTGGGCCTCGGGCCCCAGGAGGGGTTGAAGCACTCCCCGTCGCTCGTCAGCCGAACGACGTCGCTCCCGTCGGCGTTCATCATGAAGATCTGGCGCTTTCCCTCCCGGCTCGAGCTGAAGACGATCTTCCGGCTGTCCGCGGACCAATGCGGGTTCTCGTTGTGCCCGGCATTGGATGTGATCTGGATCGGGTTCGATCCGTTGGCGTCCATCACGATCACGTCGAAGATCCCGTCATGGCGCGCGGCGTAGCAGATCTTGTCTCCTTTGGGGGACCACTGCGGGGAGTCGTTGTAGCTTCCCTCGATCGTCACCAGGCGCTGGTTCAGTCCTTCCACGTCCATCACGAACACCTGGGGTGAGCCGGTGCGATTGGAGGTGAACATGATCTCGCGCCCCGTGGGGCTGAACGTGGGGGATGTGTCGATCACCGTGTTCCGCGTCAGGCGCCGCGCGGTCTGGGCGTCGCGGCTGATGAGGTAGATCTCCGCGTTTCCGTCCCGCGAGAGGGTGCAGGCGATCCACTTCCCGTCGGGCGAGTAATTCGGGGCGGTGTTGAGGCCGGGGCGCGTCGAGAAGGGGTAGGAGGCGCCCCGGGTCATGTCGAAGAGGTAGAGGTCGGGGTTTCCGCGCTTGAAGGTGGTGAACGCGAGCTCGGTCCCCCACGGCGCCCACGAGGGCGAGAGCGCCAGGCTCCGGTCGTGGGTGACCTGGCGCTGGTTTTCGCCGTCGTAGTCCATCATCCAGATCTCCTTCACGCGACCCTCCTGCCTCACGTACGCGATCTTGGTCTCCGCGATCCCGCGCTCCCCCGTCAGGGCCTCCAGCACGTCGTCCACGAACCGGTGCATGGTTTCCCGGAGTGTGCCTTCGCTGAAAGGATACGTGCGGTCCAGGGCCACCTCGCCCGTGCCCACATCGATGGCCTGGCCGTGGAAGCGGAAGAAGGCCGCCCCGTCCCCTTGCTGAACGGTCCCCTCCACCCGCACGGTACCGGCCATGCCGGGATCCGGCGTCGGCTTTCCCTCGAGGGGCTCCACGTCCGCCACATTGAATACGCCGGAAAGCTCGAAATCCTTCCGCGCGATCACGCGGCCCTGGGACGGCAGCGCCCCCACCGGCCCCTCGCCCTTGAACCGCGCGAGCATGAGGGGGGACTTCATGGTGCCCTTTCCCTCGAGGATGATCTTCACGTCCGTCTGCGCCACCAACCCCGACGAGAAGAGGGCGCTCAGGAACAGCGCGAGGAGGGTGGTCCCCGCGTAGAGGGACACTCGTGTTCTATTGGCTGAAATCGAATCCAAAGTGGACTCCCAGGTACTGGTCCGAGTACCCCGCCGGCAGCGGCGGGAGCGGCGTCGCGCTCAAGACAGCGCGCAACGCGGTTTGGTCATAGAAGGCAAATCCCGATGACGTCTCGATCTCCATCAAGGACACCTGCCCGTCCCGGCCGATCCGAAAATAGATCATCGTCCGGATCGGCCCCGAGTTCATTCCCTGGGGCGGTACCCAACGGGAGCCGATCTTGTTCCGAAGCGCCGCGAGGTAATAGGCGAACCGGAAATCCCCGTCCGTGCGCGCGCTCGTGGCGCGCGAGGAGTCGGCGGAGAACCACCGAGGCGTGAGATCCGCGGCCGGAGCGGGCGTGACCTCGCGCGGCGAGGGTTTGGCTTCGCTCTTCGCGCCCTTCTTCGGCGGCACGCGCTCCTGCCGGACGACGACCTTGGCGCCCGGCTGATAGCGCTTCATGAGCGCCGGCTTGGGGCGCGCCTTCGGCGCCTCTTCCGCGGGCGCCTCCGGAGAGGGAAAGCTCCGGAGCGGCGTGATGCGGATGAGCCGCGCGTGCGTCTGCGGACCCACGGCGCCCGCGACGGCGTATTCCTTTCCCAGCGGGATCTTGAGCCAGAGGAAGGTCAGCGCCGCGAGGTGGAGTCCGCACGCCCAGGCGAGAAACCAGAGGCAGGCCCGCGTTGAAGGCGGCGCGGCCCCGCGCCGCAGCACCGCCGGTCGATCAAGAAGCTCCATCGTTCGGGCATCCTGGCGTTATGGCTCCCGCTCCAGCTCGAGGGCTTCGTGGAGCGACCGCACCGCGCGTTCCGCGTCGGCCTGGCGGACCACACAGGTGATGGTGATGGACGAAGTGCTGATGAGATCGATGTTCACGCCCGCCGCGGCGAGTGCTGAGAACACGCGCCCGGCGGTGCCGGGCGAGGTGGCGAGCCCTTCCCCGACGACCGAGAGCATCGCCACGTCGGGGTCGTAGAGGAACGCGCGCGCGCCGATCTTCTTCCGGACCTCTTCGAGCACCGGGAGCACCGTGTTCACCTCGTGCTTGCCCACCGTGAACGTGACGTCGTTCCTGCCGTCGGCGCCGCTGGCCTGGACGATCATGCGGACGTTCACGCCCTGCCCGCCCACCGCCTGGAAGATCTCCGACGCCACGCCGGGACGGTCGGGCACGCCGACCAGGGCGATTTTCGCCACGTCCATGTCGTGCGCGATGCCGCGGATCACCACCTGTTCCATCGAGCTCCCCCTCGTGACACGGGACCCTTCGTTCCAGTTGAAGCTCGACCGCACGTGGATCGGCACGTTGAAACGCCGCGCGATCTCGACCGAACGGTTGTGCAGCACCTTCGCCCCCAGCGACGCCAGCTCCAGCATCTCGTCATAGGACAGCCGGGGAATCTTGCGCGCCCCGGGCACGATCCGGGGGTCTGCCGTATATACACCGTCGACGTCCGTGTAGATCTCGCATTCGGTGGCGTGGAGCGCCGCCGCCAGGGCGACCGCGGTCGTATCCGACCCTCCGCGCCCCAGCGTGGTGACCTCGCGGTCCTTGCTCACCCCCTGAAACCCCGCCACGATCACGATACGGCCGCGCGCGAGCTCCTCTTTGATCCGATCCGCCTTCACCTCGAGGATCTTCGCGCGCGTGTGCGAGGTGTCGGTCACGATGCCGCTTTGCGATCCGGTAAAGGACACGGCCTCCTGGCCGCGGTCGTTTACGGCCATCGAGACGAGCGCCATGGAGATCCGCTCGCCCGCCGTCAGGAGCATGTCCATCTCGCGTGGATGCGAGCGCGGGGACACCTGGCGCGCGAGATCGATCAGATCGTCGGTGGCGTCCCCCATCGCGGAGACCACGACGACCAGGTCCGCCCCGCCGCGGCGCGTCCGGACAATCCGCTCGGCCACGTTTTGAATCCGCTCCGGCGAACCGACGGACGTGCCGCCGTACTTTTGGACCAACAGCGGCATGGAATGGAGATCGACTCCCAGGGACTAGAGAAGCGTCGAAGCGTGCGCGCCCTTCGTCGCGATGCGGCCCGGGATGGCGCGCGCTTCGACGCGTTGCCGCGCGAAAGCGCTCACCATGGCCTTTCCGATGCGGTTCCCGAGCCCGGGGGCGTGGAACGCCAGCATCGTGGGGCCGCTCCCGCTGATCGTGACGCCATAGGCTCCGGCGCGGCGCCCCGCCTCCACCACTCCATCGAACCCGGGAATCAGCCGCGCGCGGTACGGGACATGGTACACGTCCCGGAGCGCTTCGGCCAAGAGTTCGAAGCGGCGGGTGATGAAGGCGTGCTCCAGCGCCATGGCCCGGGCGGTGTTCTCCACGGCGTGGCGGAGGGGGATGGAGGCGGGCAGAAGAGCGCGCGCCTTTTGGGTGCTCACGCGGATGGAGGGAACCGCGAGCGTGAGCGCGAGACCACGGGGCATGCTGAGGCGGAGCGCTTCCACGCTCCCGTCGCGGCGCGGCATCGAGAGCGTGAGCCCGCCGAAGATCGTGGGTGCGACGTTATCCGGATGGCCCTCGAGGCGCATCGCCTCGCGGAACAGGGCCTCGGGGGAAAAGGGTGAGCCCAGCCAGTGATTCGCGAGGGTCAGCCCCGCGACGATCGCCGAGGCGCTCGATCCCAGGCCCCGCGCGGGCGGGATCCGCGAGCGGATGGTGAGCGCCACGGTGGGGACAGGCTCGCGCGCCATCCGGAACAGATGGCGGAAGGAACTCAAGACCAGGTCGTGGCGGGGGTCGATCGCGAGATCTCGCCCCTCGCCGAGCCTCCGGATCGAGAACCCGGACGGGATTCGAGCCGCGGTCACGATCATGGATAGCTGAAGGGCCAAACCCAGGCAGTCGAACCCGGGCCCGAGATTGGAGGTCGACCCGGGCGCGACGACTCGCCATCGCGTGATCTCCCGACGTGTCCGGGGACGGACGCGCGGGATGCTCATTCGAGGATCACCTTGCGGAGCACACGCGCGTCGGCCTCGACCTTCTCCACGGTATTCGAGACCGCCACCGCCCGCTCCGGGTCCTTCAATCCGTGGCCCGTGACCGTGCACACGATGGTTTGGAGCCCCTCGAGCTTCCGGAGCGAAGCCAGCTTGAAGAGGCCCGCCACGCTCGCCGCCGAGGCGGGCTCGACGAAGATTCCCTCCACTTCGGCCAGCGCGCGGTAGGCCGCCAGGATCTCCTTGTCGGTCACCGTGTCGATCAGACCTCCCGAACGGTCCCGCGCTTCCAGCGCGGGCTTCCAGGAGGCGGGATTCCCGATCTTGATCGCGGTCGCGATGGTCTTGGGGTCCAGCACCCGCTCCCCCCGCACGATGGGCGCCGCGCCCTCGGCCTGGAAGCCGAGCATCTTGGGCAGGGCCCGCGCGGGGCTCGCGGCCGCCGCGGAGGATCCTCCGCGCGCGAACGCCGCGTCCGCCGCCGCCGCGCGCTCCTCGTATCCTTTCCACGTGGCCGTGATGTTCCCGGCATTCCCGACGGGGAGCGCGTGCGCGTCCGGTATCCGGCCCAACGCGGCCGCGATCTCGTAGGCCACCGTCTTCTGCCCCTCGATCCGGTCCGGGTTGATGGAGTTGACCACGGTGACGGTACCCTCCTCCGACATCGCGCGGACCAGCTCGAGCGCGCGATCGAAGTTGCCCTGGATCGCGAGCACCCGCGCGCCATAGATCATCGCCTGCGCCAGCTTCCCGGACGCGATCTGCCCTTCCGGAATCACCACCACACACCGCATGCCGGCCCGCGCCGCGTACGCCGCCGCGGACGCCGAGGTGTTCCCGGTCGAGGCGCACAAGAGCACCTTCGAGCCGCGCGCCTTCGCGCGGGAGACCGCGACCGTCATGCCCCGGTCCTTGAAGGAGCCGGTCGGGTTCTGTCCCTCGACCTTCACGTACAGCTCGACGTCGCTTCCCAGCCGGCGCGAGAGTCCCGGCGCCGGTACGAGCGGCGTGCCGCCTTCGAGAAGCGTGACGACCGCTTCCTCGGGAATCTCGGGCAGGATGTCGCGGAATTCGCGCACCACCCCGCGCCAGGGCGATCCCATCGCTCCTCCGGCGGGCCGCGCGGCGCTCATATGTCGAAGATCCTCACGGCGCGCGGCGCCTTCCGGATCGCCATCAGCCCGGCGATCGCCTTCATCGCCTCGCGCACGTCACGGTCCTTCGCCAGGTGTGTGAGGATGGTGATCGAGGCCTCCCCCCGGACACCCTCCGCCTGGAACATCTGCGCCACGCTGACGCTCGCGCTCCCGAGGCACGCAGCCACCTGAGCTAACACCCCCGGGCGGTCTTCTACCATCAGCCTCAAGTAGTACTTCGTTCGGACCGCGTCCAGCGGGAGCCTCCGCTCCGGCTCGTGGCGCGGGGGTGAGCCCAGGACCTTCACCCCGGAAACGCACTCCCGCGCCGTGACCAGAACGTCGCCCAGCACCGCCTGCGCCGTGGGCTGGGCGCCCGCGCCCTTCCCGTAGAAGAGCATCGAGCCCGTCGCCTCGCCCCGGAGGTAGATCCCGTTGAACTCGTCTCGAACCGCGGCCAGGAGGTAGCGCTTGGGGATGAAGGCCGGATGGACGCGCACGTCGAGCCCCTCGGGATGGCGGAGCGCGATCCCTAAGAGCTTCACGGTGTAGCCGAACCGGTCCGCCTGGCGCAGATCCTCGAGCTCCATCCCGATGATTCCCTCGGTGGGAATGGACCCCAGCGCCACGTCCATGCGGAACGCGCGGCGCACGAGAATCGCGAGCTTCTGCGCGGTGTCCGCGCCCGAGAGGTCCAGCGTGGGATCCGCCTCCGCGAATCCCAGGGTCCGGGCGGCCTCGAGCGCCTCGGCGAAATCGCGGCCGTCGCGCTCCATCGTGGAGAGGATGAAATTCGTCGTCCCGTTCAGGATCGCGACCAGGAGCTGGAAATTTTCGGTGCGGAGCCCGTGATCCAGGGCCTGGAGCACGGGGATCCCGCCGCCCGCGGAGGCCTCGCAGCGGATCGTGGTCTTCGACTCGGCCGCGAGGCGCTCCAGCTCCTCGCCGTGGAGCGCCAGGAGGTGCTTGTTCGCCGTGACCACCGGCACGCCTCGCCCCAGCGCGGCCTTCACCGGCTCGAGCATGGATTCGCCGCCGACCAGCTCGATCAGGAGATCGACGTCCTCGGCCTTTGCCACCGCAAGGGGATCGGTTCCGACGTGGACGCCGGAGAGGTCGCACGCGCGGCGCTTGGCGGGATCGCGCAGCGCGACCCGCGCGACCTTGACGGGCGCGCCGACGGCATCGCGGATCAGCCGCTCGCGATCGTGAAGGAGCTTCAAGAACCCCTGTCCGACCACGCCGCAGCCGAGAAGACCGATGCGAACCACGGAGGAGGACATAGACTCCGCAGGCTACCGAAGGGGTGTGGGGCTGTCTATGCGGAAAGCCGGCGAAGCTCGTCGTCGCGCCGGGAAATGGACCAGCGCTCGCGGAACGCCTTGAGCGAGAAGGAAGGATCGACGCGCTTGAGCTCGCGCGCCGCGCGCGCGATGCGGCGCAGCGACTCCTTGTTGTGCGTCGCGCGCCACTCGACGTAGCTGTCCAGGAGCTCGTCCCAGGAGTTCCGCTTGAAGGATTTCTCGAAGTGCTCCTGGGTGCCGTGCTCCAGGTGATACATCTCGCCCGAGCTCAGCTGATTCATGAGGTGCAGGTACTCGCCGCTCATCCAGACCATCACCTTGGTGTAGGCCTCGAAGTTGCGCGAGAGCTTGTCCATCACCTCGGCGATCGCGGCGCCACGCCCGTAGAGGCGCTCCGCGTACGCCGACGCGAACTGATAGTAGGATTTCCCGCGGCCGGTGAACCGGCTCTGCGCGTCTTCGTCGGTTTCCGGCGTGTCGCCCACGAGGGACGATTCGCCGAAGATGCCCAGCGACACGTAGAGGAAATCCGCGTTCGCCTTGTACACCCGGTAGCGCAGTCTCTGATCCTTGGTTTCCTGCACCCGCGCGAACACGTCGGAGTCGCGCGTGGAGATGTAGTCGGATTGGAGCAGATCGTGCTGCCCGGTCACGACCCCCGCGAGGAGCGACGCGGTATAGACGTTCACGTCCTCGTCATACTCTTTGAGATCCGAGGGCATGTCGGAATCGATCCTCGACAGGAGGAAATTATTGATGAAGAAGTAGCCCACGTTCTCCCGCGAGGGAGCCGGTATCGACACCAGATCCGTGGCCAGCTTGATGTAGGACTTGTCGCTCATGGCCGCTTTCTCGTTCTCCACAGTGCCCCCATGGCACCGTTCGTTAGATGCAAGTTGCACGATCCATGCCACCAGATTTTCGTTCTGTGGCGCCGGCCGCGGATCGAGGCATTCTATTTGTTACGAGCGGGTTATAGCCTTCCATGGCCGCCGCCCACCGCCGCCCTGCTTCGGGCCCTTCACCTCACAGATGTTGCGGAAGCAGCATGTAGAGGAAACTCCGCACCACCACCGTGAAGTAGACCGCGAACACCGTCACGACCGCCCCGTGGATCCAGCGGACCCGCTTCCGGAAGCGCCACAGGAGAACGCAGCCCAGCGTCGGGACCAGGGTCTTGTACATCCAGAAGATGTAGGGGGAGTGGCTCAGCAGGAAGGCCATCAGCCGATTGGCTTCGACCATGAAGCGCACGTTCAGGAGATAGACGGTTTGCGCCGCATCGGTGAAATTGAGAATGCCCACGAGCCAGAGGAGCCAGAAGAGGCGCTGCTCGGCGCGGGCCTCGGCGCGACGGTCCCTGCGCCGGCGCTGGACTCCCCGCCGGTTCGATCCCTGGAATTTGTCCTCGCTGGGCCCCATTCCCCCCCCTACGGCGCGTAGTGCGTCCCGGGCAAGTATCGGCAGCAGCCAGGCGAACTTGCGCCTGATTTGACAGCCCCGGAACCCGATGCTAGTGTGCGGGCTACTCGAATCAGGAGAGGTGGACCGGCATGGAAGTTCTGATCGGCAGCGAGGCCATCCAGACCCGGGTGCGCGAGATCGGAAAGCAGATCGCGCGGGACCACCCGGAGGGCGCCCCGCTATTGATCGGGGTCCTTCGAGGCTGCGTCATCCTCATGGCGGACCTCATGAAGAGCCTCCCCATCCCGCACGAGATCGACTTCATCAGCGTTTCCTCCTACGAGCTTTCCTCGCAGTCCACCGGCAGTCCTCGCCTCGTGAAAGACATCGGACGGGACATCGGGGGGCGTGACGTCATCATCGTCGAGGACATCGTGGACACCGGGCACACGCTGGACTTCCTGCGCCGCACCTTTCTCGCGCGAAATCCCGCTTCGCTCAAGACCGTGGCCCTTCTCGACAAGAGGTCGCGCCGCGAGTGCGAGGTGCCCGTGGAGTACGTGGGCTTCGAGATCCCCGACCGCTTCGTCGTGGGCTACGGCCTCGATTTCGCGGAACGCTTCCGCCACCTTCCCTACATCGCGGCGCTCTCCGCCGAGGAGCTGACCTCCGAATCGCTCCGCTCGCTGGGAGCGGCGTCGCCTTGACTCCCGATCCGAGGCGCCGGGGCATCCTGATCGGAATCGCCGGAGGGACGGGCGCCGGCAAGACCCTCGTCGCGCAGTCCATCGCGCAGGACCTGGGGAGCGACTCGGTCCTCCTGATCGAGCAGGATTCCTACTACAAGGACCTCCATCACATCCCGCTCGGCGAGCGCGAGAACCGGAATTTCGACCACCCCGACGCGTTCGACCGCGATCTCCTGCGCCAGCATCTCGAGAAGCTCCTCATGGGCGAGGAAGTGGACATGCCGGCCTACGACATGCGCTCCCACACGCGGGTGGGAGAGCCCCTTCGCGTCCGCGGGCGGCGCATCCTGCTTCTGGACGGGCTCCTGGTTCTCGAGGACCCCACGCTCCGGCACCTCATGGACATCAAGATCTACGTGGACGCCGATCCGGATATCCGGTTCATCCGGAGGCTGAAGCGCGACCTGACGGAGCGAGGCCGCACGCTGGATCAGGCCATCCGCCAGTACGAGTCGAGCGTGAGGCCGATGCACCTCCAGTTCGTCGAGCCCTCCAAGCGCTACGCCGATCTGGTGATCCCCGAGGGGGGATACAACTTCGTCGCGATCGATCTCTTGAAGACGAAGATCCGCTCGCTCCTGGTGGAGAAATGACGCCGGGACCCGGCCGGGCGGCGCGACGCTTGCCGTGTCGCTAGCCCCGACGGACTGGACCGCGCTCGTCTCCTTTCCGCTCGAGTGGGCGGCGCTCGCTCTTCTCGTCGCGGGCGCCATCTACTGGGAGCGCGCCGCGCTGAGCGGCATCGGCGTCGAGGGGTGCGCGCTCTCGGCGGTCCTGGGCTTCTGCCTCGGGTACGAGTGGACGGGGGATTACGCGGTGGCGGCCGCCGTGGGAACGGGCGGCGCCATTGTGTTCGCGGTCTTGGCCTCGAGCATTCTGCTCTCGCTCAAGTCGGATCCGACGGTGGGAGCGTTCTGCCTGAGCCTCGTCCCCGCCAGCGCGCTGGCTATCCTCATGCGCGCGTCACCGCTCCGGCTTCTGAGCGAGACGCCGCCGCCGTGGATCCTCCCGGGGACGATCTTCGAAGGCACGTACGCCGAGGATCTCCTCATGAACCCGTGGATCTGGGCGGCGCCGCTCGTGCTGGCGCTGGCCGCGTTCGTGATGCTGAAGACGCCCTACGGGCTTCGCCTTCGCGGCTATTCGGAGACTCCCACGCTGGCCCGACGCGGACCCTGGGAGGTGGCGAGGACGCGGATGGCGGGGGCCGTGCTGGGCGCGCTCTGGATCGTCCCGGCCGCTGCCATCCTGGTCCGTACCCATCCCGCGGCACCGCCGATGGGGCTCGGCATCATCGCGCTGGCCTGCGCGGTCGGGGCGCGATGGGGCTTTCTGCCGGGGATCCTGCTCGCGGCGGGGCCCGCCCTCCTGCGCGCGCTCCGTCCCTACGCCCCCGGCGACAGCGCGGGCGGATTGGCGCTCGCCATAGCGCCCTTCGCGCTCGCGCTCCTGTATCTGATCCTCTTCTCCAGGCGAACGCTCCGCACCGCGGCCACGCCGCAGTCGCGCCTCGATCCGGACGTGCTGTGATGGCGCCCGCTCCGGTTCGCGCCGCGCCCTCGGATCGCCTCGAGCCCTTCGACGCCGGCGCGGCGCTCGCCGTGATCCGCAAGCGCACGACCCTCGTCCCCAAGACGGCGCTCGTGCTGGGAAGCGGGCTCGGGGTCCTGGCGGAGGGTGTGGCGTGGGACCGGTCCATCCCGACCGAGGAGATCCCCGGGTTGCCCCGCTCCACCGTGGCCGGGCATTCGGGGCGGCTCTTGTTCGGGCGCTGGTCCGGACGCTCGGTCGTGGTGGCGCAGGGGCGCTCGCATCTCTACGAGGGCTACACGGCCGAGGAAGTCACGCGCCTCGTGCGCCTCTTCGCGGGGCTCGGCGCCAAGGCGCTCGTGCTGACGAACGCCTCGGGAGGAATCTCGCCGCGGATGGCTCCGGGGACGCTGATGCTTGTGGAGGACCAGGTGAACTTGCAGTGGCGCGCGCCTGGCGCCGCGGGAGCCGCGGCGGCGAACCCGCGCGGGCTCTTCTCGCGCCCCACCTACTCCCCCGATCTCCTCGCGAAGGCCGCCCGCGCCGCGGTCAACGCCGGTGTGCGCACCGAGCGCGGTGTTCTGGGCGTGACGCTCGGGCCTTCGTACGAGACGCGAGCCGAGATCGCCATGCTCGAGCGCATGGGGGCGGACGTGGTCTGCATGTCCACCGCGGCCGAGGTGGCCGCCGCGAGCGAGATCGGACTGCCCGTCGCCTGCATCTCCTGCATCACGAACTGGGCCGCGGGCAAGAGCCCGGCGCCGCTGCGCCACGAGGACGTGACCGCCGCCGTGGGGGCCGTCGCGCCCGCGCTCCGCTCGGTCATCGAGCGGCTGATTCTCGCGCTGGCCTAGCCGCGCTCCGTGCCGCACGACGCGCTCTGGGGACCGCTCACCCGCTCCTGGGACGCCTGGCTCCTCTGCGTGGTGCTCGCCGGGCTCGTCCCGTTCCACGGCCTCCTCGCGTACCGCCGCCTCGCGTCAGCGCCCGACCCCATTCCCACGAGCACCAAGCTTCGCCTCTACGCCACGATCATGGTCATGGAGTGGACCCTGGTGGCGCTGACCGCCGTCATCGCCCGCCGGCACGGACTCACCCTCCGCGACCTGGGGCAGACCCTCGGAAATCGTAGGCTTACGCTCGTCGTGATGCTCTCCGGTCTCGTGGCATTCCTCGCCCTCTCCGTTTTCAACGCGAGCCAGATCAAGAAGGCCACCCGGGGGCAGCTCTCGGCCACCGTCCGGCGCGCGCGCAAATTCGTGCCGATCGGGTTCGTGGAGGTGTCCGTCTTCGCGCTGGTTTCGGTCACGGCCGGAATCTGTGAGGAGATTCTCTACCGCGGCTGGCTGGTGAGCTTCCTGGGCGCCGTGTCC
>JBGPMB010000016.1:0-27013 GCA_041486775.1 Candidatus Eiseniibacteriota bacterium
ACCCGGGCGCGCGCGTCGAGGTCCTGATCCCCGACTTCCTGGGAAGCCGCGAGGCGCTCCAGTGCGTCCTGGACGCGCGACCCGACGTGCTGAACCACAATCTGGAGACCGTGAAGCGCTTGTACGCCCGCGTCCGCCCCGCGGGGCGCTACACGCGGTCGCTGGAGCTGTTGCAACGGGTCACGGAATTAGCACCGGGCATCCCCGCCAAGTCCGGAATCATGCTGGGCGTGGGGGAAACGGTCGAGGAAGTGGAGGAGCTCCTGCGCGACTTAAGGGCCCACGGCTGCTCCATGGTCACGCTGGGGCAGTATCTGCCGCCGTCCGGATCGCACCTGCCGCTCGAGCGCTACGCGCCGCCCGAGGAATTCGCGCACTACCGCGAATACGGGCTATCGCTGGGATTCCGCCAGGTGGCCTCCGGCCCCCTGGTGCGAAGCTCCTACCACGCGGACGAGCAGGCCGGAGAGACGCTGCACGTCTAGAGCAGCGTTCCGGAGAGGATGATCTTCGCCATCGTGAAGTAGATGATGAGCCCCGTGACGTCCACCAGCGTCGCCACGAAGGGCGCCGACGCGCTCGCGGGATCCGCCCCGAGGCGGCGAAGCAGGAAGGGAAGCATCGACCCCACCAGCGTGCCCCAGAGCACGACTCCGACCAGACTCGACGCCACGGAGAGCGCGATGAGCAGATGATGCTGGCCGTAGGTGTGGAAGAGCGCCTGCCAGAGGAGAATGCGGGCCACGCCGATGGACGCCAGGATCAACCCCAGGCTCAACCCCGAGATGAATTCGCGCTGCACGACGCGCCACCAGTCGCGGAGCCGCACTTCCCCCAGCGCCATGGCGCGGATGACGAGCGTGGTCGCCTGGCTTCCGGAGTTCCCGCCGCTGGAGATCACGAGGGGAACGAAGAGCGCCAGGACCACGGCGTGCGCGATCTCCGCCTCGAAGTACCCCATGGCGGTCGCGGTCAAGGTCTCGCCGATGAACAGCGCCGCGAGCCAGCCCGCGCGCTTCTTGACCATGCCGGCGATGGAGATGCGCAGATACGGCGCGTCGATCGGCGCCGTGCCTCCGATCCTCTGGATGTCCTCCGTGGCCTCCTCGCGGACCACGTCCACGATGTCGTCCAGGGTCACGATCCCCTTCATGTGCCCCTGCCCGTCGACGACCGGGAACGAGACGAAGCGATAGGTGGCGAAGAGGCGGCTCAAGTCCTCCTGGTCCATCTTCTCAGGGACCGTGATGAGGTCGGTCTGCATGACCTCCGAGACATGTTGCTCCGGCTTCGCGGAGAGGAGCTTCCGGAAGGAGACGATGCCTCGGAGCTTCTGCTCGGGATCGAGCACGTACGCGTAGTTCAGGGCTCCCACGCGGTCGGAGACCTGGCGGCGCAGATACGTGATCGCCTCGTCCACGCTCATCTCGGGGCGGAGCCGGACATAGCGCGGATTCATGAGCCCTCCGGCGTCGTCCTCGGCGTACGCCAGGAGCCCGTTCACATCCTTCCGCGTGGCGTCATCGAGAAGCTGGAGCAGCTCCTCGCGGTCCTCGTGCGACACCTCCTGCACGAGGTCGGCCGCATCGTCCGGAGGCAGGAGCCGCATCCAGGACCGGCGTTCGGGCTGCGGAAGCGCGCGAAGAAGCTCCGCCTGGTCGCGCGCGCTCAGGCTGAGGAACAGATCCTCCGCCTCGGGGCGCGGCAGCGCCGCGAAATTCTCCAGGCGATCTTCCAGGACGAGCAGCTGCCAGGCTTCCAGAAGGTCTTCGACGGAGAGGCGCTCGGCGACGTTCGATTCGAGATCGGGCGGCATGGGGTTCCCCCAGGGTACGGTCGCGTCACGGCCCCGCGAGGGGAGCGCGAGCCGACATCGTAGTGGATCGGTTTGCCGCGCGGCAACATCCGCTTGGAGAAAAAGTTGCCATGGACAGGTCCGGACCTCCTGAATAGACTCGGGCGTATCCCGTGAACCACACGAAACCCTCACGCATCCTGGTCGCGACGATCCTCTTCCTTGCGGCCCTTTCCCCCCGCCTCGCCGTCTGCGCCCCGGCTCCGCGGGCGCCCGGTCTCGTTCCCGCGCCGCCTCGCCCGGAAGACGAGGTCCTCGCGGTCGTCGACGGCATTACGATTACGAAATTGCAGTGGGACCGGCTCGCCGCCCCCTATTTCCAGGAGGTGGAGGCCAGGGCCGGGAGGCCGATCTCCGAGGACGAGCGGCGGCTGCTCCGGCAGAACGTCCTGGAGGAGCTGATCCGCGAGCGGCTATGGGTCGCGGACGCCAAACGGCGCGGCTTCGTGGTGACCGAGGCGGAGTTGGACGCGCGCCTCCAGCGGAACGACTACTTCAAGACCAACGGCAAGTTCGATCCCGTGAAGTTCCGGCAGTTCAAGTTCTCGACGGAATCGAACTACCACGAGATTCTCGATCAGGTGCGAAACGCCGTGCTGCTGGACAAGTACGTGGCGTGGATGAGGACGCGCTACGCCGTTCCGGAGTCTCGGCTCCGGTTGGAATTCCAGAGCCGGACCGCCCAGGCTTCGCTCCGCTATCTCTGGCTCACCCCGGACGCGATTTCCCTGGAGCCCCAGGCGACGGCCGAGCAGATCCGCGCGTATTACGAGAACCATCCCGACGACTTCCGCTCCCCCGAGGAAGCCCGCCTCTCCTACGCGCGCGTTCCGGTCGAGTCGGGTCCCGGCGCGTCGGACTCCCTCCGCGCGGCGGCGGAGGCGACGGCGCTCAACCGGGCGAAAGGACTGATCGCCGCGCTCAAGGCCGGACAGTCCGCGGAGAAGGCGTCTCAGGCGTTCGGCGGTCTCAAGGACACCGGGCTCTTCCACGTCGGCGATCCGATCCGGGGGCTCGGCCGCTCGGACGCGCTGGCGGACGCGGTCCGGTCGGCCCCGCTCAAGCAGTGGCTGCCGGAGCCGATCCGCGTGGGGCCGTATTTCCTCGTGGTCCGCCTCGAGGAGCACCATCAGCCCGCCGCGCGCGCCTTCCGCGACGCGACGGGGATCGCGAAGCATCGCGCCGACGCCGAAGTCCAGGAAGCCGTGATCGATTCGCTCGCCCGTCAGGATTACGCGGCGCGCCCCGAGCACTACCGGGTGGCCGAGCTCCGCGCGGAGATCCTGGCGCGCGCCACCGATTCGTTCGCGGATCCGCGCCCCGTCTCGGAGCGGGACGTGAAGCAGGCCCTCGAGCGCATCCGGAAGAGCGCCGGTCTGCCGGACACGGCGCGCGCCTGGGCGGACTCGCTCGCGAAGACGCTGCCGGATCTGGTCCGGAAGGAACGGCAGCTCGACCTCGCGTTCCGCACGATGGCCGAGGCGCTGGGGAGGGTTCGGCGCGGAGATCGGCCGGAGGAGGTGGCGCGCCGGTACGGGGCGACGCTGGAGCAGGTCTCGATCTACCAGGGGCAGCCGCCCGCGGAGCCTTCGCTCCTCGAGGGAGCGCTCCTGGACTCCCTCTACAAGACTTCGCCGGGCGCTATGGCGGGCCCCCGGGTGCTCCGCGACTCGGTCTTCGTGGCGCGGGTGACGGAGCTGAACGACCGGTTCCAGCCGCCCTACACCGCGGTCCGCCCCAGGGCGCACGCCGAGGTGGCGGAGATGCGCCGGCAGGAGGCCGAGCGCGCGGCGCAGACCTTCTTCGAGGCGCACAAGGACCGCTACCACACCCCGCAGCGCTGGCTCTTCGACTATGTCGTCTTCCACAAGATGAAGCCCGACTCGGCACCCGTGTCGGAGGATTCGATCCGCGTCTACTACGAGCAGCACCCGCTCGAGTTCACGGTCCCCGCGCGCGCGCGGGCGCGCCACATCCTGGTCGCGTTCCGTCCGGGAGACGGGCCCGGAGCGCGAACCGCCGCCCGCCAGCGCGCCCTCGACGTGTTGAAGCGGGCGAAGGCGGGCGAGGATTTCGCGGAGCTCGCGAAGGAGTATTCCGACGACCGGGCTTCGGCCGCGCAGGGAGGAGACCTGGGCGAGATCACGCGCGGACAGGTCGTGAAGGAATTCGGGGACGCCGCGTTCGCGTTGAAGCCGGGCGAGCTGAGTCCCGTGGTCGAGACCCAGTTCGGCTTCCACGTCATCCGGCTCGACGGGATGACTCCCCAGAAGGTGCGCCCGCTCGAGGACTGCCGCGCCGAGATCCACGCCGTGCTGGGGGAGAGCATCGTGGATTCGCTCGCGCGGTCCGCGGCGGTGACGTTCGCGGAGAGCGCCTCGAGGCCGGACGCCCGCTTCGAGGATCTCGCCAAGGCCCACGGGGGGGTCAAGAGCTCGGGCCCCGTCGGGCTGCGCGAGCCCGTACCGGGGATCGGAGCGCTTCCGGACATGCAGAAGACGATCGGATCCCTTCCCGAGGGTGGCGTCTCGCGGCCGATACCCATCGAGGATGGGTTCCTCGTGGCGCGCCTCACGCGCGTGCTGGTGCCGCGCCCCGCCACGTTCGGCGAGGTGAAGGAGCAGGCCGTCGGCGACATGCAGGCGGAGCGAAAGCGAGCGGTCGCCGATTCGACGGCCCTGGTTCTCGAGGGCGAGATCCGGGCCGGGAAGGACCTCGAGACCTTGGCTCTCCCGCTCGGAGGGCTCAAGCGTTCCCGAAACTTCCCCCGTCGCGGGCCCGTCCCCGATCTCGCCCGCGATTCCACCCTCGCGCGCGATTCCACCCTCTACGACGAGATCTTTCGCTCGCCTTCGGGCACGACCCTGAAGCCCCGCGCCGGAGCGCTCGGCACGCTCTTCGCGGTGGTCGACTCCGTCACGGCGCTGAACCCCAAGCAATACGCGGAGCACCGAGAGGAGCTTCGAGAGGAGCTCTTCGAGCAGCGGACGGCGGCATGGACCGAGGGGTTACGGTCGCGCGCGAAGATCGAGATTCGCAGCAAGGAATTGAGAGCGGAATGATGCTTGCGCGCGGCTCCGTTCCTCCCTAGCATCGAGGCTCCTCGGCTCACCCACCACGGCCCCGCTCCCGGGGAGGGAACTGGGATGCGGCGGAAACATCGATCCACGATCAACGACAGTTTGGACGGCGAGCGCCCTCGCGAGCGGTTGCTGGGGTCCGGTCCGGGCGTCCTGACGGACGCGGATCTGGTGGCGGTTCTGTTCGGGACGGGATGCGCGGGCGAAGGGATTCTGGAATTGTCGGCCCGCGTCACGGCGGCCATTCCGCTCCGCCAGCTCCATCGCGTGCCCGTGGAGGAGCTCCTGCAAGTCAAGGGCATGGGGTACGCCCGCGCGGCGCAGCTTCTCGCCGCGGCGGAGCTGGGCCGGAGGCTCTGGCCCGACGGCGAGGCCGCCGCCCTGGTGCGGGGGCCCGAGACCGTCTTCGATCTGACGCGCGACATTCGCGGCGCCAATCGGGAGCATTTCGTGGGGTTCTACCTGAACTCCCGCAATCAGGTGCTCCGGCGCGAGATCATCTCGATCGGGAGCCTGAACGCGAGCATCGTCCATCCGCGCGAGGTCTATCATCCCGCGATTGCGGTCTCGGCGGCGAGCCTGATCCTCGCGCATAATCATCCATCCGGCGATCCGACGCCCAGCGAGGAGGACCTCGCGATCACGCGCAGGCTGGTGGAGGCGGGGAGGATCCTCGGTATCGACATCCTCGACCATGTCGTGGTCGCGAAGGACGCGTACGCGAGCTTCAAGGAGAGAAAGCTCCTGCATGCCTAGGCTCCCACTCCTCGTTCCTCTGTTCCTGGCCGCCTCGGTCCTGGCGGGTTGCTCCGGCAGCCAGGGTCCGCGCCCCGCGCGCCCCGATGATTCGGCCTCCATCCCGGTGCTTCTGGCGCGGGCGGACTCCGCGGCCGCGCGCGGGACGCCCGAGGAGGCGCGCGCGTCCTATGCCCGAGCGGCGGACGCGGCGAAGCGCTCGGGGGTGCGCGATCTGGAGCTTCGCGCGGAGCTGGGCGCGGGTCTCATGTCGCTTTCGCTCTCGGAATCCGAGCCCGCGCGGCGGTCCCTGACGCGCGCCGTCGAGCTGGATCCACGCAGCGCCCAGGCCCACGACGCCCTCGGCCGCCTGCATACGGCGACCCACCGGTATCTCGACGCCAAGGTGGAATTCGACCGCGCCGCAGTACTCGATACCGTGAGCGCCGCTCCTCTCTACCATCTGGGGCTCGCGTACGCGCAGGCCGGGGACAAGACCAAGGCGGCCGAGGCGTTCTCGAGGGCCCTGGCGCGCGATCCGAATCACGTGCCTTCCCAGGAGGCCCTGAGCTCGGCCCTGGATTCCCGCTATACCTCGGCGGGACTCCCCGAGGGATACGTCGCGCTCCGGATCCACCCGAGCATCTCCTGGGGAGAGCTGGGCGTGATGCTGGCGGCCGAGCTGGGCGCCGATCCGGAGCGGCCCGGCTGGCGCGGCGGAGCGGAGCACCACTCCGATACCGAGGAGGCTCGCGGCGCCTGGGGTGAGCGCTGGGTCCGCGTCTCGATGGCCCGGGGATGGATCGCCCCCTATCCCGACGGCTCCTATCACCTCGGGGATCCGGTCACGCGGGGGGCGTTGGCACTCCTCATCACCGGAATCGCGGGGAGTGCCAACCGGAGCACAGGCGTCACGCCCTCCGGAACCGATCCCTTTCCGGATCTGGGCCGCCGACACTACCTCGCTCGCGCGGCGGAAGCGGCGGTCCAAATCGGGCTCCCGGTTCGCCCGGAGGGACGCTTCGAGCCGTGGGCCTCGGCTACCGGATCGGAGGCGTACGCCGCTCTGAAAGGTCTCGCGCAGGCAATCGGCGTGGAGCCGGTCGTTAGGGAGGAACAAAGGCCCGGGAGCGTGGTAAAATAGGGGCGTGACCCCCCGCCGCGCGCCTGCCACCACGCTGGTCATTTTTCTCATCGCGGGCGGAGCCCTGGGAATGGAATCGCGTTCCCTGGCATCCACATCTATCTACGGCGCAAACAATTACCCGACCTCTTCCCGCCTCACGTTGAGCCGCACCACCGGTGACGTGGTCCCGGTCGTACGCCCGACCGATGCCTCGTGGGTGCATCGAAGCGGGCAGGCCAGCCAGTCCGGGGATACGATCTGGATTTACCAGGACAGCCTCGAGACCCGCTCGAGTCCGGGAAACGAGGGAGGGTTCACGCACCAGGACGCCTCTTTCCAGCCGACCGCATGGCACATCGACACCATCTACGGCTGCCAGGGGCACGCCTTCTGGTGCGGACGCGTCGATTCGAGCTGGGTCCTGGACTCGAATCGCTACGGGTACGACAACAACTGGACGCAAGTCCTGGGCAATTTCGTGAGCCTCACCGGGGCGGCCAGTCCGGTCAAGCTGGGCTTCCGGCAACAGCTGAGCGTCGAGTCGGGATTCGACTTCGCGTCGGTGGAGATCTACGATCCCGACCAGTCGTGGGTCCAGGTCGCTCAGTGGACCGGCGCGATACACGGGTCCGGCGTCCCCTGCGACACCTTCACCGTCGTGATTCCCGATTCCATCCGGGCGAAGTACAACCCGGTTCAGTTCCGCTTCGTCTTCACCAGCGATATCGAGGGATCGTCCTCGGATGGTCTGGTGCCCAACGCCGACGGCTGGGCCATCGACAATGTCAGCGTGAAGGCCGGCTTGAACGATCTCCGATTCTTCGATGATTTCGAATTCGGCCCCGGCACGTGGACCGTCTCGACGTTCCCGGCGGTGGGGGATTTCTGGAGAATCCAGGCGAACGCCCCCGGGGAGCAGGTGTGCACCACCAACACGAGCAAGGTGTGGAACGTCACGAATCCGGCCACCAGCTCCCTCGCCACCCGCATGGACGACAAGCTGATCAGCCCGCCCATCTTCGAGAACCATGCGGACCAGGTCTTCGCGGCCTTCGACGTGTATCGAAACCTGCCGATCAACGCATGCTTCTACTACAACGTTCAATTCCGGACGCGGAACGCTGGGTTGCCCTGGTCGCTCTGGACGCCGGCCTCGGGGCAAGTCTATTCGGGCGACGAGAAGGAGTGGATGCGCCAGACGGTCGCCCTGACCGGAGCGGCCGGCAAGGATTCGGTCGAGTTCATGCTGAACGTCAAGGACTACTCCCAGGTCTTCTGCGATGGCGTGTCCACGCCGGCCGGCACCTCCGTCTATTTCGACAACCTGGCGCTCGGCGTGATCGGGCTCGCGCCGCCGAGCGTCGCGGCCTCCGAGGAAGACCTCTACCAGGACACCTACAACACGACGCCGTTCCTCGGGAACGACAACTTCAACACGCCGCGCGGCGACAGCGTCTCGGTCCGGCTCTCGGCTTCGCGGGGTCTGAAGCAGGCCTCCTTCTTTTACAGCCTGAACGGCGGCTCCTTCACGAGCCTGCCTCTGGTCCCGTTCGGGATCGCCATTCCGGCCGCCTATTCCGCCGACGTTCCCGCCGGCTCGTACGCCCGCGGCACCGAGCTCCGGTACTACTTCTCGGTGACCGATTCCCTGAACGCCGTCGCCACGCTGCCGTCCGATGTCCTGGCTTCTTCGCATTACTTCACGGCGACCATTCTGCCCGCGATCCAGAGCCCGTCCGGCACGTGCGGCGGGAACACCGCCAACGTGCTCTACGTGAACGCCGACGAGGGCGTGGATGGAGGGGCCTCCATGACCCAGTCGCTCACCGCGCTGGGGCTGCGCTTCGACCGATACGACGTGAACGCGCCCGCGGACGCGATTGGGAACGGTCCCGGCGGCTCACCACCCGGGGATCCCGTCCGGCATTGGCCCGGGGTGACCGCGTCCACGCTGGGGGTCTACTCGGCGATCGTGTGGGACGTGGGGGACCGGGCGGCGTCCACCCTGGCGGCCGAGGACCAGCAGCTCTTACAGACCTGGAACAAGCTTCCCGGCGGAAACCGGGGGCTACTCCTGGCCGGCGACAATCTGGCGTACGACCTGGCGACCAACGGTCAGGACATCGGCACGTTCTTGACGTGCGCGCTCGGAGCGTCGTTGTTGCGCGACGTGTGGGAGGACGTGCCCCAGGATTCGCTCCAGCCCATCACGAGAGGCGCCGCGGGAACGCGCATCGCCTCGGAGCCTTTCACGCTGGATGGCCAGTGCCCGATCCTGAACCGCTTCGACGCGCTGCAAGTATCGTCCTGCGGCGGCACGAAGGCCCGGTCGTGGATCACGTATCCCAACACCACGATCGCCTCCGTGGAAAAGCGCGACTCGGTGGGGGTGGTGGCGGATTCCTCGCGCTCGGTGCTTCTCGGCTTCAACCTCGGAGCGATTCCGAGCATTGCCCGGCGCAACCTTCTTCTCTACCGGACGCTGGTCAACGAATTCGAGGTTCCGGGCTGCTACGTCGCGACCGGCGTGGACGAGACCGCATCCGCCGCCTCGCCCCGGGCGCGCCTCTACAACGCGGCGCCGAATCCCTTCAACCCGTTCACGTCGATCCGCTTCTCGCTGGTACACCCGGCGAGAGTGCGGCTCCTCATCTTCGACGTCTCCGGGGCTTTGGTTCGGAGCCTGGCGGACCGCGCCATGCCCGCCGGGGAGTATCACATCACCTGGGATGGCACGAACGATCGGGGCCGGCCGCTCGCGAGCGGTGCCTATTTCTACCGCCTGGAGGCGGACGAGCAGATCGAAGCCAAGAAGCTCATCCTCTTGCGCTGACCTTCGTTTCGGTCTACCATCTCCATCAACTGCAGACATCCTTCGGGGCGGGGTGAAAGTCCCCACCGGCGGTAAAGCCCGCGAGCCAAAGGGTAAGATCCCCGCGGCAGATCCCGGTGAGATTCCGGAGCCGACAGTCATAGTCTGGATGGGAGAAGGATGATCACGTGAGTCGGAAGCGTCCGGCCTATGGGCCGCGTGCGCCCCGCGGGTGTCTGCCTGCGGGGTTTTTCTTTTATGAGCATGCGGATCACATCGATCGGGAAGACCGAGCCGGCGCGCGAGACTTCGCGTCCCGTCACCGCCGCCGAGGACCGCGCGATGCGCGAGGCCATCAAGCTCGCGCGGCGCGGGATCGGAACGACCCACCCCAATCCTCGCGTCGGCGCCCTGATTCTCCGGAGCGGCGAGATCGTGGGAAAGGGCTTCCACGCGCGCGCCGGAGAGGCGCACGCGGAGGTTCGCGCCCTGGGGGAGGCCGGGAAGCTGGCCCGCGGCGCGACCCTCGTCTCGACGCTGGAGCCGTGCGCGCACCAGGGCCGGACTCCACCCTGCGTCGAGGCGATCCTCGAGTCGGGGATCCGGCGCGTGGTGCTCGGCATGCGTGATCCCAATCCGCTCGTGAACGGGCGCGGGATCGCAGCGCTCCGCGGCTCGGGGCTCACGATCGTGGAAGGCGTCCGGGAGGACGAGTGCCTTGGGTTGAATCCTCCCTACCTCAAGTACCTGGCCACGGGACTCCCGTGGGTGATGCTCAAGTCCATGGTGTCCTTGGACGGGCGGGTGGCGAGCGAGGGCGGGGACTCGCGCGGGCTCGGCGGGGAGGAGCAGCAGAGGCTCTGCCACCGGCTCCGCGCCAGGCACGACGCCGTGCTCGTGGGCATCGGGACCGTGCTGCAAGACGACCCCGAGCTCACCGTCCGGCTCGTCCGGGGGCAAAGCCCCGCCCGGGTCGTGCTCGATTCACACCTCCGCACCCCCGCGGGCTCGCGGCTGGTTCGCTCGGTGGAGCGGGCGCCTCTCACGATCGCCACCGTCTCCCGGGACGAAGAGTCGATCGAGGCTCTGGAAGCGCGAGGCGTCTCGATCCTGCGATTCACGCCGGACGCGCACGGAAGGGTGCCGCTACCGACCCTCTTCCGTCGGCTGGCCTCGGACGGGATGCTCTCCCTGCTCGTGGAGGGGGGGCCCACGGTCCTGAGCGCCATTCTGCGCGAGGGGCTTGCCGATCGCGTGGCGATCGGGATCGCGCCTCTGATCTTGGGCGGCGTCACCGCCCCGGCGTGGACGCGCGATCTCGGGCTGGGTCGGCTGGACGAGGCGATCGAGCTCGATCCGTTCGAGACGCGCCGGGTGGGGCGGGACCTCTGGATCGAGGGATCGCTGCGCGGGAGGCGCGATGTTTAGTGGGATCGTCGAGCGGCTCGGGCGCGTCGAAAGCATCGAGCGGGATGCGTCGGGCGGAGCGAAGCTTGCCATCCGCGCGGAGCTCGATCCGCCGCCGGCCCCGGGCGCGAGCGTCGCGGTGAACGGTGTTTGCCTCACCGTCGAGCGCGCGCGGGAAGGCGTCTTCCACGTGAGCGCCGTGCCGGAGACTCTTCGTCGCACGACTCTCGGCGGGCTTAGCCAAGGCGCACCGGTCAATCTGGAGCGTGCCCTCCGGGTGGGGGATGAGCTCGGCGGGCACTGGGTTTCCGGACACGTGGACGCGGTCGCGCGGATCCGGTCGGTGCGCCGCCGGGGCGAGGACGTTCTCGTTTCGGTCGAGATCCCGGAGCCGCTCCGCCGCTACGTGGCCGAGAAGGGCTCCCTTACGCTCGACGGCATCAGTCTCACGGTCGCGGCCTGGGAAAGCCCTTGCGCGGCTTTGGCCCTCGTTCCCTACACGCTCGAGCACACCATCGCCTCGGAATACGAAGAAGGGAGAGACGTGAACCTGGAAGTGGATCTTCTCGCCCGATACCTGGAACGTCTGGCCGCCGAGCGCGGCATGCTCACCCCGGAGGCCGGCGCGCCGGCCGGAACGGCCCGGCCGTGAAGGCCCGCGCCGCACACGGCCCCAAGGGCGTGCGTACCTTCGCCGACATCGAGACCGCGCTCCGGCAGATCCGCGCGGGGAAGATGGTGGTCGTCGTGGACGACGAGGACCGTGAGAACGAAGGCGACTTCGTCATGGCGGCCGAGAGAACGACGGCGGAGGACGTGAACTTCATGGCGCGCGAGGGGCGCGGGTTGATCTGCGTGTCCTTGCCGGCGTGCCGGCTGGAATCCCTCGGGCTCTCCCTGATGGCGCCCATCAACACGGCCCGCTTTTCGACGCCTTTCACCGTCTCGGTGGATCTCCTGCGCGGCACCACGTCCGGGTCTTCCGCCCACGACCGCGCTCTCACCATCCGCGCTCTGGCGAACGGGAAGACGAAGCCGGAGGAGCTGGCCCGGCCGGGTCACGTCTTCCCGCTGCGCGCCGCGGACGAAGGCGTTCTCAAGCGCCCCGGACACACCGAGGCGGCGCTGGATCTGGTCCGGCTCGCGGGGCTCCATCCGGCCGGCGTGCTGTGCGAGATTCTCTCGCCGGACGGGCGCATGGCGAACGGCAAGGATCTGGAGCGGCTCGCCCGCCGGCACAAGCTGACTCGGGTCACGATCCAGGACCTGATCCGGTATCGCTACCTGCACGAGCGTCTCATCAAGCGGGTGGCCGTATCACGTCTTCCCACCCGCTTCGGAACGTTCCGGGTCGTGGTGTACGAGAGCCTGGTGGACGGGCACCATCATGTCGCGCTGGTTCAGGGCTCCGCGGGCGGAGACCCGAGGCTGGTGCGCGTGCACTCGCAGTGCTTGACCGGGGACGTGTTCGGCTCCCAGCGGTGCGACTGCGGCGAGCAGCTCGAGGCCGCGCTCCAGCGGATCGACGAGGAGGGGGCGGGCGCGTTTCTCTACATGCGGCAGGAGGGGCGCGGCATCGGCCTCGCGAACAAGCTCCGCGCCTACGAGCTGCAAGACCTGGGACTCGATACGGTGGACGCGAATCTGCAGCTGGGCTTCGCGCCGGATCTTCGGGACTACGGCGTGGCCGCCCAGATCCTCCGCGATCTGGGCTACGCGAAGGTCCGGCTCTTGACGAACAATCCGCGCAAGATCGAAGCGCTCCGCGAGTACGGCGTCCAGGTGGTCGCGCGCGAGCCGTTGGAGATCGTGCCCAACGCGGCGAATGCCCGCTACCTCGCCACCAAGCGGGAGCGTCTGGGGCATCTGCTCGAGCGGACCGCGACGGGCGGCGTGCCGCACGTGGGCCGCGGGAACGGCAAGCGGAGACTCTCGGCGTGAAGACAAACGCCGGGCCGCGCGTGGTCCAGGGATCGCTCGACGGAGCGGGGCTTCGAATCGCAGTGCTCCTGTCGCGATTCACTGAGCTCATCGGGAACCGGCTCCTCGAGGGCGCCGTGTCGGCGCTGGGGCGCCGCGGGGTCCGGCCGCGCGACC
This sequence comes from Candidatus Eiseniibacteriota bacterium, assembly GCA_041486775.1. Taxonomy (GTDB): domain Bacteria; phylum Eisenbacteria; class RBG-16-71-46; order SZUA-252; family SZUA-252; genus WS-7. Next base: position 13,113 of record JBGPMB010000016.1, read on the forward strand.
TCCTCGTGGTGAAGGTGCCGGGGGCGTTCGAGCTCCCCGTCGTGGCGCGGCGTCTCGCGCGGTCGGGCCGGCACGACGCCGTCGTCTGCCTGGGCGCGGTCGTGCGCGGGGAGACGCCTCACTTCGACTACGTCGCCGGCGAGGCCTCGCGCGGGATCGCGCGCGCCTCCTACGAGACCGGCGTGCCGGTGCTCTTCGGCGTGCTCACGGCCGACTCGGTGGAACAGGCGCTGGATCGCGCCGGCGGGCGGCACGGGAACAAAGGCGTCGAGGCGGCCGAGGGCGCGATCGAGATGGCGAGACTTCTCCGCGCGCTCCCCTCCAAGGGGAAGCCTTGAGCCGCAGGCGCCAGGCCCGGGAGCTGGCGTTTCGCGCCGCGTACCAGGCGGATGTTACCGGAGACCCCGTCGAGCGCTGCCTGGAGGAGATTTTCGAGGATCTGGAGGAAGAGGCCGATCCCGACGCCCGGGAGTTCGCCGGCGCTCTCGTTTCCACGCTCGCCCTCCATCAACCCGAGATCGACTCCGTGGTCTCCCGGATAGCCAAGAACTGGTCTCTGTCGCGCATGGCGGCCACCGACCGCTCGGTTATCCGGCTCGCCGCGGCGGAGCTCCTCTACCACATCGAGGTGCCGGTGCGGGTTACGCTTGACGAAGCGATCGAAATCGCGAAGAAATACGGCATGGAAACCTCAGGCGCCTTCGTGAACGGCATCCTGGACCGGCTGGCCCACGATGTCCGGCCTCCCGGATGAAGACGGCCCTACTCTCCGACGTCCACGCGAACCTCGAAGCCCTGCAGGCGGTCCTGAAGGTCGTCGACGAGCGCCGCGCCGACCGGATCCTCTGCCTGGGGGACGTCGTGGGCTACGGCGCGAGCCCGAACGAGTGTCTGAATCTGATCCGGGAGCGGAGCCAGATGGTGCTCCTGGGCAACCACGATTCCGCCGCGAGCGGAGGCGGCGAGGCGGCGCGCTTCAATCCGAACGCGAGGGCCGCGGCGCTCTGGACGGCGAAAGTGCTCACGCCCCAGAACCGTGACTTCCTGCGCGGGCTTTCGCTCTCCCGCCAGATCTCTCCCTATTTCTTCGTCCACGCCTCGCCGGCGGCGCCGCGCGACTGGGAATACATCTTCGACCGGTTCGACGCCGAGCCGCAGTTCCAGTTCTTCACCGAGCACGCGTGCTTCATCGGGCACACGCATCAGCCGGCGATCTTCGAGCGCTCCTCGACGGGCTGTGTGTCCCTGCCGGCGACCCAGCTCAGGTTCGATCCGGTCCACCGCTACATCGTGAACGTGGGGAGCGTTGGGCAGCCGCGCGACCGCGATCCGCGCGCCTGCTTCGTCCTTCTGAGCGAGCCCGATGGAAAGATCGAGTTCGTCCGCGTCCCGTACGACATCGAGGCCGCCCAGGAGAAGATCCGGGCCCAGAATCTCCCACCCGTCCTGGCCGCGCGTCTCACGTCCGGAGAGTAGCGAGCGTGCGAACGTCCACCGAAGCCCACTGGACGCGCTTCTGGCGGGAGCGCGCCGCGATCGACGAGGTGTATCCGACCGAGGGCCGCGTCGTGGAGCACATCCTGGCGGAGACAAAGGTGGCGGGAAAGCGCGTGCTCGAGGTGGGCGCGGGCTCCGGCCGCGACAGCGTCGCGCTTGCCCACATGGGGGCGACGGCGATCCTTCTCGACTATTCCCGGGCGTCCCTGGAGGTCGCGCGCGGCGTGGCCGAGCGCGAGAAGCAGCGGGTGCACCTGGTCCGCGCGGACGCGCTCCGGATGCCGTTTCGCGACGCCGCGATCGACGTCGTGTTCCATCAGGGGCTCCTCGAGCACTTCCGCGACCCCCGGCCCCTCCTGAGCGAGAACGTCCGCGTGCTTGCACCGGGCGGGGTTCTCCTCGTGGACGTGCCCCAGCGGTTTCATCTGTACACGGTGCTCAAGCATTTCCTCATCGCGCTCGGGCGATGGTTCGCCGGCTGGGAGACCGAGTTCACCATCGGCGAGCTGGAGCGGCTCATGGGAGAGGCGGGGGTCAAGGTGACCCGCCGCTACGGAAGCTGGATGGTTCCGGGGCTCCTGTACCGCTCCATCCGCGTCGTCCTGCTCAGGTCCCGGGTCGCGCGTCTCCCGCTGTACCCGCCTCCGCTCCCGGTCCTGTCGCGCCTCGCCTCGGCGGCGCGCGAGCGATTCCGGAATAGCCGGGTGGCCTTCTACACCTACTTCGTCATCGGCGCGCTGGGCCGAAAAGAGACGGCGGATTCGCCCCGTTCCGGTGTAGGAATCGGTTGAGGATTCTCGCCTTCAACTGGCGGGACCCGACCCATCCCGAGGCGGGGGGCGCGGAGCTCCATCTGTCGGAGATCCTGACCCGGGCCGTGCGGGACGGGGACACGGTGACCTGGCTCGCGGAGGCCTACCCGGGATCGAAGCCGCAAGAGGACTACCGGGGCATCCGAATTCTCAGGAGGGGATCGTGGTACAATGCGCATCTTGCTCTGGCCCAGCTCTATCGTCGGAGGCTCCGGGGAGAGCGATTTGATCTCGTACTCGAAGACATCAACAAGGTTCCGTTCTTCACGCCCCGCTACGTCGACGCCCCCGTGCTCGCCGTGGTGCCGCACCTGTTCGGCGCCACGGTGTTCCGCGAGGCTTCGCCCATCGTGGGCGCCTTGGTCTGGGCCCACGAGAGCTTGATTCCACTCGTGTATCGCGGCGTTCCCTTCCTGGCCATCTCGGACAGCACGCGGGACGATCTCGCGCGACGCGGAATCCCGCGCGAGCGGATCGACGTCGTCCGGTGCGGCCTCGACCAGGACGCCTACGCCGTGACGATTCCCCCCGAGAAGCGCGACCGGCCCGTCATCGTCTTCGTGGGCCGCCTCCGGAAATACAAGGGGGCGCAGTTTCTCATCCGGGCGCTTCCGCGCGTGCTCGAGCGTGTCCCCGAGGCGACCGTCGAGATCGTGGGCGACGGCCCCTACCGCGGAGCCCTGAAGTCGCTGACCCGCTCCCTCAAGCTTCAAGACCGGGTCGAGTTCCTGGGCCCGCTCCTCCAGCCCTACAAGGTCGAGACCTTGAACCACGCCATGGTGGCGGTCGCTCCCTCCCCGAAGGAGGGCTGGGGCCTCACCGTCATCGAGGCCAACGCGTGCGGCACGCCCGTGGTCGCGAGCCGGAGCCCGGGGCTGATCGAGTCCGTGAAGGACGGGGAGACGGGCGTTCTGGTCCCGCATGGAAACGTGAAGGCGCTCGCGGACGCGATCGTCGGACTCCTGGAGGACCGCCCTCGCCGGCTCGCCATGGCCGAGGCGGGGCTGCGCTGGGCCCACGAGTTCACGTGGGAGCGCTGCTATCGGGAGAGCCGGGCCGTGATGGAGCGCGCGGCGGGGGTCTCCGCGGCATGAGCGCCGGCACGAAGTCCACGATCGGCAAGTTCAAGCTGCCGCTCATCCTCCTCAAGATTCTCCTGAGCGTCCTCCTCTTCGCGTACGTGATCGCGAAGGTCTCCCCGCGCAACGTGTGGGCCACGATGCGGTCCGCCGACCCGGGTCTCATCACGCTCGCGGCGGCCCTCTTCCTGGTCTCGAGCCTGATCGGAAGCTGGCTCTGGGCCAGGCTCCTGCGCGCGCAGGGCGTGCGGATCCCGTATCCCCAGGCGGCGTCCTATTACTTCGTGGGGCTCTTCTTCAACAACTTCCTGCCCTCGAACATCGGGGGAGACATCGCACGGATCTCCGACGCGTCCAAGCACGCCGACCATGTGAGCCCCGTCTTCTCGGCGACGCTCATGGAGCGGCTGATCGGGGTGGTCTCCATCGGGTTCCTGGCGGTGGTGGCGTCCGCGGCGGCGTTTCACCGGCTGCACCTCTACGCGATCTACTGGACCACGCTCGTCGTGTTCCTCCTGGCCGTCGCGTTCTTCGCGAGCATCTTCCACCGTGGCATTCTCCAGGCGTTCGAGCGGCCCTTCCGCGCCCTGGGCGCGCAGAAGTTCGAGCGCGCCATCGCCCGTCTCATGGACGACCTCCACGGCTTCCGGAGCGAGGGCGGGGCGCTCACGGCCGCCTTCGTCGCGTCCACGCTGGTCCAGATCAGCCGGATCTACGTCCATTACCTCGTAGGCTTGGCGCTGGGCGTCCGGATCTCGCTTTCGTATTACTTTCTCTTCGTTCCGGTGCTCGCGGCCTTGATCTCGCTCCCGATCTCCCTGAACGGCATCGGGGTGCGCGAGGGCGCGGCCGTCGTGCTCTTCCAGACGGCGGGGCTCTCGCGGGAGCAATCCTTCTCCATCCCGTTTCTCACGTACATCATCGCGGTGCTGATCAGCCTCTTGGGCGGGCTCATCTTCATCTCACGGACCCCACGTCGGGCCATCGGCCGCCGCCTCGAGCGCCGCAAGCTCGAGCGCGCCGTCGAGCGGGATCCCGTACCCCGGGAGGGACGCGCGTGACCTGGTCGAAGCGCTGGCACACTTTCTTCGCGGCGTTGGCGTTCGGAATTCCCCTCTATGTCTACATCCGGACCCTGACCGTTTCGGTGCCGTTCTGGGATTCGGGCGAGTTCATCGCGACATCCTTCATCCTGGGGCTGCCGCATCCTCCCGGTTCGCCGGTCTATACGATGATCGGCCGTCTGGTGTCCCTTCTCCCCTTCGGGACGGTGGCGTGGCGGATCAACTTCATGAGCGCGTTCTTCTCCTCAGTCACGTGCCTGCTCACGTTCCTGATCGTGTCCCGCGCGCTGCAGCGCTGGTGGGGAAGCGATCCTTCGAAACCGCCGAACCTGTTCGCCTGCGGCGTCGGAGCCCTCGTGGCGGCTCTCTTCGTCGCGTTTTCGAATTCGTTCTGGGATAACGCGATCGAGGCTGAGGTCTACGCATTCTCCGTCTTTCTGATCATGTTGTGCGTCTGGCTGGCGTTCCGCTGGTGGGATCACCTCGGGGAGAACGGCAACGATCGGCTGCTCGTTGTCATCGCCTACGTGCTCGCGATTTCCACCGGCGTCCACCTGAACACGATTCTCGTCGGCCCGGGCCTCCTGGTGCTGCTGGTGCTGATCCGGCCGAGCTACTTCACCCGGGGCCGCTTCTGGGTATCGGCGCTGGTGCTCGGCGGTTTCGTGTTCTTCGTGTGGCTGAACGACGTCTCCGAGACCATCAACGTGCCCGCCGGCATCGTCCTCATCATCTTCGCGACGATCTGCATGGTTTGGATCGCGAACCGCCAGAAGCTCGTGAAGAACAACGTGGTCACCTGGTGGGCCCTGGCGACTCTGGTCGGCTTCACGATCCAGCTCTTCCTCCTGATCCGCAGCCAGCAGCATCCGGCCATCAACGAGGGATCTCCGGATACATTCAACACCTGGAAGGATTACTTGCTGAGAAAGCAATACGGCCCCACGAATCCCTTCGAGCGGCGGGCCGACGTCGGATATCAAATCAGCCACATGTACCTCCGCTACGTGGGTCAGCAGTTCAAGCTCACGGATGGATTCGGTCCCTTCGGCTCCAGCTCCTTCTGGGTCATCGCGGTGAACGCGATCCCGTATCTCCTGCTGGTCTTCGGCGCGTGGTGGAACTGGAAGCGCGACAAGAAGACCTTCTGGTTCTTCGCGGCTCAAAATTTCGTCATGGGTCCCGCGCTCATCTTCTATCTCAACTTCACCGATCACGAGGTGCGCGAGCGCGACTATTTCTTCACGAACAACTACATGTTCCTCGCGATGTGGATGGGCATGGGCGCCGCGGGGATCGTGGACTGGCTGGCGCGCGCCTTCGAGCCGGTGCGCGCCGCGGGTTCGTCGGGCGCGGCGGCCGCGGCGGCGCGAATCGCTCCGGAGGCCGGGGTCGCCCCGGGCGCGCCAGCGCCTCCCGGGGGGGAGCGCCTCGGAGTCTGGCTCGGAGCGGCCGCGCTGATCGGGATCTCCCTCCTTCCCGCCAAGGAAGGGTGGTACGAGCACGACCGATCGGGCTTCTACATCGCCCACGATTACGCGTACAACATGCTGACCCCGCTCGCGCCGAACGCTTTCGTGCTGACGAACGGCGACAACGACACCTTCCCGCTCTGGTACATCCAGGAAGTGGAGCACGTGCGGAAGGACGTGAGGGTGCTGAACCTGAGCCTCCTCAACACGGCGTGGTACATCAGGCAGCTCCGCGACCAGGAGCCGAAGGTGCCCTTCTCGTACAACGACGCGCAGTTGGACGCGCTGCAGCCCTACCAGGACGAGAAGACGGGAAAGGTCATCTGGGTCAAGGACCAGGCGGTCGCGGACCTGGTCAAGGCCAACCAGTGGAAGCGCCCGATCTATCTGGCCGTGACGGTCCCCGAGCAGCTGGGGTTCGAGAAGAACCTGACCCTGGAGGGCCTGGTGTTCCGCGTCTCTCCGCACGACGTGGGAGAGCGTGCCGTGGACACGCAGAAGACCATGCAGAATCTCTACAGCGTCTTCCACTATGGAGGATTGCTGGACCGAAACCGCGATTACGACCGGTCCGTGTACAAGGACGACAACGCCTACAAGCTGGTGCAGAACTACAGCGCCGCGCACGTGCAGGTGGCGTATCAGCTCCAGCAGGCGGGCCAGCCCCAGGAGGCGATCAAGATCCTCCGCGACGCGGTGAAGATGACCCCCGACTTCCCCGGGCTGCTCGAATACCTGGGCAAGTCCTACCAGGATATGGGAGACACCGCCTCGGCGGAGAAGACGTTCCTCGACGCGCAGCGGCGCTTCCCGAACTCAGCCGAGTTCTATTTCCATCTCGGCGTGATCCACTGGCAGAAGGGACACCGGGTCCGGCGCACGGATCTCATCGAGCAGGGTCTCGCGGAGCTCCGGCGCGCGTGCGAGCTGGACCAGCGCTACTTCGATTGGTTCGGCGGGCTCTTCAGCGCGCTCTGGCTCGAGGGGCGAAAGCAGGAAGCGGTGGACGTGCTGCGGAGCTGGGCGCGCGCGCATCCCGAGGACTCGCAGGGGCAAACCTGGCTCCAGACCTACGAGGATTCCCTGCGGATGTTCCAGGGCGGCGCTCCGCCGCCCGGCGCCCCCAAGCACGCGGCCGGCGGAAAGCGCTGACGGGCCGTGCGCGCGCTCGTGACGGGCGTCGCGGGGTTTCTGGGCTCGACGCTCGCCGAGGCCCTGCGGGGACTGGGATTCGACGTTCTCGGCGTGGACGCCTTCACGTCGAACTATGACCCGGCGGTGAAGCGGGCGAACCTGACCGGGCTCTTGGCCGACCCCGGATTCCGTTTCGTCGAGGCGGACCTGCGCCAGGCGGATCTGCGGCCGTTCCTGGACGGCGTCACCCACGTGGCGCACCTGGCGGCGCTCCCGGGCGTGCGGTCGAGCTGGGGGGAATCGTTCCGTGACTATGCCGAGCACAACGTGGTGGCGACCCAGCGGCTGCTCGAAGCGGCCCGCGGCCGCGCGCTCGTCAAGGTCGCCGTCGCTTCCAGCTCCTCGGTGTACGGCGCCGCGCGCCACACTCCGACGGGGGAAGACGAGCCCCGGCGACCCATCTCGCCGTACGGCGTGACCAAGCTCGCGACGGAAGCGCTGGTGCACGCCTACCGAAGCGAGCAGGGCGTTCCCGCGGTCGCGCTGCGGTACTTCACGGTGTATGGTCCGCGGCAGCGTCCCGACATGGGGTTCCACCGCTTCTTCGAGGCGGGGCGCCTGGGGAAGCCGGTCACCATCTACGGGGACGGCGGCCAGACCCGGGATTTCACGTTCGTGGACGATGCGGTGGCCGCCACGGTGGCGAGCCTGACGCGCGAGACGGACGAATTCGCCTACAATGTCGGCGGCGGGCACCGCGTGGCGCTTCGCGAGGTGCTCGACCGGATCGAGCGGCTGGTGGGGCATCCGATCGAGCGCCGCCACGTCGAACCCCAGCACGGTGACCCGCGGGACACGTCCGCGGACACCAAGCTCGCGCGCCGCGACCTGGGCTACGAGCCGCGCACCACACTCGAACAGGGGCTCTCACGCCAATGGGAATGGCAGCGGAACGTCTGATGGAGGCGGGGCGGGTTCCGCCCGGCCCTTCCGGCGCGGTGGAGGTGACCGCGCTGATTCCCGTCTACAACGAGGCGGAGAATCTCGAGCCTCTGCTCACGAAGCTCACGGCCGATCTGAGGGCGCTCGGAAAGACCTACGAGATCCTCGTGGTGGACGACGGCTCGACCGACGACACGCTGACCCGGCTCCGCGACCTCCACCGGCGCATCCCGCACCTGCGCGCGATCGTCTTCCGGAGGAATTACGGGAAGTCGGCCGCGCTCTCGGTGGGATTCGGCGCGGCCCGAGGATCGGTCCTCGTCACGCTCGATGGAGATCTGCAAGACGACTCGGCCGAGATCGGGGGCTTGATCCAGAAGCTCGACGAGGGCTACGACCTGGTATCGGGCTGGAAGCAGAAACGGAAGGATCCGATCTCCAAGACGATTCCTTCGAAGCTCTTCAACGCGGTGACCTCCTCGATGACCGGTGTCAAGCTTCACGACATGAACTGCGGGCTCAAGGCCTATCGCGCGGAGGTCGTGAGGACCATCCGGCTGCGAGGGGAGCTCCACCGCTTCATCCCGGTGCTCGCGCACTGGAACGGGTTCCGCGTGGGAGAGCTCCGCACCGTGCACCATCCGAGGCTCCACGGGAAGACCAAGTTCGGCGCGGCGAGGTTCCTGAACGGCTTTCTGGATCTCCTCGCCGTCATGTTCCTGAACACCAGCTCCCGGAGGCCGCTCCACCTGTTCGGGAGAATCGGGGTCTTCTTCGCGATCGTGGGGGCCTTGATCACGGTCGGATTCTCCTGGCGCTGGGTGCTCGGCGAGGGACTGAGGCTCCGGCCCGCGCTCCTCTTCGGCGCGGTGCTGATCATCCTGGGCATCCAGTTCGTCTCGATGGGATTCCTGGGCGAGCTCATCGCGAGCACGCGCTCGCACGAGCCCGACTACGCCATCCGGGAGCGGCTTTAGACGCCGGCGGGCCCACGGGGGGAGGTTGAAGGCCGCGATTCTGGGTCCCACCTACCCGCACCGCGGCGGGATCGCGCACTACACGACGCTCCTCGCCGGGGCGCTCCACGCGCGGCATTCGCTTTCGATCGTCTCCTTCCGAAGGCTCTATCCGGGGCTCTTCTTCCCCGGCACCACCCAGTTCGACACGAGTACCACCCCGATCCAGCCGCCGGTCCCGCCCGAGCCGATCCTCGACAGCATGAACCCGCTCAGCTGGATGCGCGCGGGAGCGCGACTGCGCGAGCTCGAGCCGGACTTCCTGGTCGTTCCGTGGTGGCATCCCTTCTTCGGCCCTTCCCTGGGGACGGCGTCGCGCCGGGCCCGCGGCCCGGGCGGACGGCCCGCGCGGATTTTTCTCTGCCACAACGTCTCGCCTCACGAGGGGACCCCGCTGGACCGCGTGCTCACCGCCTATGGGCTGGGTGGCGCCGACGCGTTCCTGGTGCACGCGCGGTCGGAGGCGGCGAAGCTGGAGCGCCTCGCGCGAGGGCGCCCCATCCGCGTTCACCCGCATCCCTCGTATGAAGTCTTCAGCGAGGGCGCTCCGAGCCGCGAGGAGGCGCGCCGGGTGCTCGGGCTCACGGGGCGCGTTCTTCTCTTCTTCGGCTACGTCCGCCCGTACAAGGGCCTCGAGGATCTCCTGGTCGCGCTCACGCTCGCCCGCCCGGACGCCTGGGACCGGCTGGTCATCGTCGGCGAATTCTACGAGCCCCCCGAGCGCTATCGCGCGCTTATCACAGACCCGCGGCTGCGCGGCCGGGTCACGGTCGTGAACCGCTACGTGCCCAACGAGGAGGTCGCGCGCTACTTCGCGGCGGCCGACGTGGCGGCGCTTCCGTACCGCGAGGCCACCGGCTCCGGCATCGCGCAGGTCGCCTTCGGCGCGGGCGTTCCCGTGATCGCGACGCGCACCGGAGGGTTGGAGGAGGTGGTGGAGGAAGGGGTCACGGGTCTCCTGGTTCCGCCGCGCGACCCGCCCGCCCTGGCCAGGGCGATCGAGCGGTTCTTCGGGGAGAATCTGGGACCGGGGCTTCGCGCGGGCGTGGCGCGGGACCGACGCCGCTTCGGCTGGGAGGGGCTCGTCGAGGCCATCGAGGCGCTGGCGGAGGAATGTCTCCGGTGACCGCGCGCCCGACGTGGGCTCTGGTCTTGGCGCTCGATCAGCTCCACCTGACCCGCGAGTGCCTCACGTCCGTCCTGGCGCTGGATCCTTCCGTGGACCGGGTGCTCCTGGTGGACAACGGCTCCACGGACGGAACCGCCGAGGCGGTGCGCGCCGAGTTTCCCGACGTCGAGGTCCTCCGGCTCGAAAAGAATCTCTATTTCGCGGGCGGCGTGAACGAGGGCATCCGCCGCGCCCTGGCCGAGGGCGCCCGCTCGATCCTTCTCCTGAACAACGACGTCGTGCTGGATCGCGGAGCGCTCGAGATCCTTCGTCGCGCGCTGGAGGAGGATCCTCGCCGGGCCGCGGTTTCGCCCAAGATCTACTACTACGACGCGCCCGACGTGATCTGGTTCGCGGGCGGTCTCGTCGGCGGACTGGGACTGATCCGCCATCGCGGGGTGAACGTGAAGGACGGAAAGCTCAAGGACGCGCCGCGCGGGATCGATTACGTCTCCGGCGCGGCGGCCCTCCTCTCCCGGGAAGGGCTCGAATCGGTGGGGCTCCTGGATCCCGACTACGTCATGTACGTGGAAGACGTGGACTGGAGCGCCCGGGCGCGGGAACGAGGATGGATCCTCTGGTATACGCCCGCGGCCAAGGTGTGGCACCACGTTTCGGCGACGAGCGGCGGAGGTCTCACGCCCCTCAAGGCCTACTACCGGCTCCGGAGCGGCGGGCTCTATTTCAGACGCCACGGCAAGCGATGGGACCGCCCGCTCTCCTGGGCAGCCTACCTGGGCTGGACCCTCTCGCTTCTTCCGCGCGCCTTGGCACGGGGTGACGGGCGATCGGCGGGGGCGCTGCTCCTGGGATTCGCGGACTTCACGCGGATCCTGCTCGGCTTCCCGCCACCCGTTCGTAAACCCGAGTCATTCGCTCCGCGAAGGAATCCAGGCTGAACCGTGCGGCCTGCTCGCGCCCCTTCGGCGCGAGTGCCGCGAGGGTCGCGGGATCCCGCGACGCCGCGGCGAGCAGACCGGCCAGCGAGGCCGCGTCGCCGGAGGAGAAGAGGAGCGCCGCGTCTCCGACCACCTCGCGGATCGCGGGAGCGTCGCTCGTCACGCACGGCGTCCCCGCCGCCATCGCGAGGAGCGGCGGGAGACCGAAGCCCTCGTGGCGCGAGGGGTAGACAAAGAGCATGGCGCCCCCGAGCAGCGCCGCCAGATCCCCATCCGGGACGTAGCCGGGAAGGTGGACCGAGAACCCGCGCTCCTTCGCCGATCGCGCTGCGTCCTGGGCCAGCCGATTCACGGCGCCGGCCAGGACCAGAGGCGGCGCCTGGGCGGGATCGGGGAAGGCGCGCGTCATCGCCTCCACGAGGAGATCGACCCCCTTCCTCGGATCGAATCCACCGAAGTAGAGAATGTAGGCGCCCTGGAAACGGGCCCGCCAGGTCTCCGAGGCCCCGGGCGGCGCCGGTCGCAGCCAGCGTGGCGCGGCGCAGGGGACGACCTCGATTTTCGACGATGCCTCGGGCACGTGCGCCACGATGTCGCGGCGGCTGGCCTCGCTCAGGGTCACGATCGCCGCCGCGTTCCGGCACGACGCGCGCACGGCCCGGCGGTAGAGCCAGCGGTGGAGGAAGGCGGGCCTGGGCCAGGGCACGAATCCCGGCGCGACCCACGGGATCAAGTCGTGGAGCGAGAGCAGCGAGGGGTAGGGAAGCCCCGGCGGTACGCCGTGGTTCCAGGTCGCGTGATACAGGTCGGGGACCGGGTCTATGGTGCGCAGTAACTGAGGCAACTCCCGGTGCTCCCAGCGGATTCTGCCCCCGGAGGCCCCCGAAGTCCGCACCTCGATGGATTCGGAGACGCGAACGGCTTCCAGGCGGCGGTCGCTCACCCCGATGAACCGGAAACCGCGCGGCGTCAGCTCTTCCAGGAGCTGGGTCAGGATGAGCCCGATTCCCGTGGAAGGGCCCCGGGCGAGGGGCCTCAGGTCGATGGCGACTCGAATCGGGCGGGGCACGCGGGGGCACGCTACCGGAGGCGCTCGGAAAGGTCAACGAGTCCGCGCATGTGACGCCTTGACGCTGGATTGCGGCTCCCCGTACTCTGAGGACGTGCTTGAACCCGGAGGCTCACGTGCGTCCCGGCTGGGACGTCGTTTGGCTCAGTGACATTCCCTGGGGCAGTCTCTGGCAAAGACCGCAGCAGCTCGCCACGAGATTTCCGGCTGAAACGAAGATTCTCTTCGTGGAGCCCTGGACCCTCGGCCACGCCCCCGCGTTCCGACCGGAGCCTGTCTCCGAGCGGATCGCGCGCGTTTCATTTCCGTTTCTTCCGCTCCACGCCCGTTCCCAAGGCCAGAGGCGTCTCGCGTATCGGGTGGGAGGATCGGCGCTCGGCGCCGGCGCAGTCTTCGCGATCCAGCGGGCCTGGGCCGGGACGCTTCGCGGATTCGGCCGGCCCGGCGCGCGTCGTCTCGCCCTGGTTCAGAATTTCCTCGCGCGTCCCTCGCTGCGCGCGTTTCGCGCGGAACGGACTGTCTACGACATGATCGACGCCCCGCTCCATTTCGCGCCCGTGCCGCCTCGTCTCGTTCCGCACTGGGAGGGGCTCCTCCGGGAAGCGGATCGAGTCAGCGTGACCTCGGCGCCTTTGGCCGCGCTCGCCCGGGCGGGTGGCGCTCTTGACCCGCGCGTGATCGGAAACGGCGTGGAAGTGGAGCGCTTCCAATCCGCGACGGCCGCGAGCCTTCCCGGGGACGCCTCAGCACCCGTCCTGGGCTACGTGGGCTCGCTCCACTCGTGGTTCGACGTGCCGCTCGTCCAAGCCCTCGCGCGCGCGCAGCCGGGGGCGAGGATCGTCCTTGTGGGTCCCGCGCATCCCGCCACCCGCGAGGAAATCGTGCGAGCGCAGTCGTCCACGCCGAACCTCTACTGGCTCGGGCCCAAGCCCTACGCCGAGGTGCCCTCGATCGTGCGCGCGTTTCGCGTGGGGCTCATTCCGTTCCGGCGCACGCCGCTCACCGAGGCCGTGAATCCGGTCAAGCTCTACGAGTACGCGGCGGCCGGCGTCCCCTGCGTCACCACCCGTTTCACCGACGAGGTGCGGGGGTGGGAGGAAGCCGCGCGCGTGGCGGACACGGAGCAGGAGTTTCTCGCCGCGTGCGCGGCGCTCCTGGCCGCTCCATCCGATCCCAAGCCCCTGGTGGGATTCGCCCGTCGGCACGACTGGAACGAGATCGGGATGCGGTTCGTGGAGTTCTGCCTCGGGGACGCCGCGTGACGCGCCCCGCCCGCCCCGCGCGAGCCGGGAAGGCTCCGGCCAAGCCGACGATGCCGCGCGAGGGGAAGGAGAGTTTCTCCGTCGCGCGCTGGGGCTGGGCGATCGTGGCCTTCCTGGTGCTCGTCTTCTTCTACCCGATCACGTTCGGGAAGGTGTTTCTCTCCCCGGACTCGGTGGCCCCGGCCGGGTTTGCGCGGATCGCGCTCGACGCATTGCAGAAGAGACACCTCTACGCGCTCTGGGATCCGTACCATTTCCTCGGGATGCCCAGCTTCGGAAGCCTCACGTTCGTCCCGTACGTCTATCCGCTCGACGTGGTGTTCGGATTCCTGAACAAGACGCTCCATTTTCCGGATCTCACGTGGCTCCTGGCGCACTACCTCCTGATGGCGCTCTCGATGTTCGCGCTTCTGCGCGCGCTCGGGGCCGCGCCGGAGGGTGCCACGCTGGGCGCCGTCACCTTCGCGCTCACGCCGAACCTGGTCGC
>JBGPMB010000017.1:0-25793 GCA_041486775.1 Candidatus Eiseniibacteriota bacterium
ATTATAGGCCTGGCCGGACTCCCCGCGCTCGAGAAGGAGCCGGTAGGCCCGCGCCACGTCGCGCACGTCCCCGTAGTCCCGCACGCCCTCGAGGTTCCCCACTTTGATCTCGGCGACAACCAGGCCGGCGTGGATGCGCGCGAGCTGGTCGGCCCACCCCGCGAGCGCGAAGCGTGGGCCCTGGCCCGGGCCGGTGTGGCTGAACGTGCGCGTGCGGATGACGCGGAGCCCGTAGCTCGCCGCGTAGAGCTCCCCCAGGGAATCCTGCGCGGCCTTGCTCAGAGCGTAGGCGTTCATCGGTCTGATCGGGGCGTCCTCGCGGATCTTCTGACCCGGCGCTCCCGTGCCGTAGATGTCGGCCGATCCGACCAGGAGCACCGTGGCGCCCGGCACCTCGGTCCGCGCGGCCTCGAGCACGTTCAGCGCCCCGATCGCGTTCACGCGATAGGTTTCGGCGGGCTTCCCGATGGATTCGGAGCCGGAGGCCTGGGCGGCGAGGTGGACGATGCGGTCCGGCTTCGTCTCGAGAATGCAGCCGCGCACCTGCTCGAAGGTGACCACGTCGAGCGGCCGGTGGCTCTTGAGGTGGCAGCGCAGCACGTTGTCCGCCTCGGAGTCCCCGAGATCGAGATGGTCGGCGCCGTTCAGCTCCTCGCGCTCGTCCTGGGCGAGCTCGCGCGCGAGGTGCCGTCCCATGAAGCCCGCGACGCCGGTGATGAGCGTGCGCAAGGAGCTAGCGTGCCCTCCAGTACTCCAACAAATCCCGCATCGTGGTCTCGAACGGGATGGTGGGCTCCCACCCGGTCGCCTTCTTGAATTTCCCGGCGTCCCCCAGGAGAACCGGCACGTCGGAGGGACGCATGCGCGCCGGGTCCTGCTCCACCTTCACCTTGGCTTTCGTCATGCCGAGCAGGAGGTCGAGCATGGCCCGGATGGTCCAGGCGCGGCCGGAGCAGATGTTGTAGACCTCGCCGGGCTCGCCCTTCTCGAGCGCGAGCCAGTAGGCCCGCACGACGTCGCGCACGTCGCTGAAATCGCGGCGCGCCTCGAGGTTCCCGACGCGGATCACCGGGGGACGGCGCCCCTTCTCGATGTCGGCGACCTGCTTCGCGAAGTCGGAGCAGACGAAGACGGGTCCGCGGCGCGGGCCCTCGTGGTTGAAGCCTCGCGTGCGGATGACCGGCAGCTTGAAGCTCATGAAGTACTGATACCCCAGCATGTCCTGGCCCACCTTGCTCACCGCGTAGGGCGAGAGGGGGCGGAGCGGATTGGATTCTCGGATTGGCAGCTCGTTCTCGTACACCATGCCGTACTCCTCGCTCGAGCACGCGAGTTGGATGCGCGGCATGATGTGGAGCTTCTTCACGGCCTCGAAGATGTTGAGCTGGCCGATGATGTTCGTGTAGAGCGACTCGGTGGGCGCGGTCCAGGACGTGGGCACGAAGCTCTGGGCCGCCAGGTGGAAGATCCAGTCGGGCCGCACGTCGCCCAGCACGTCGCGCACCGAGGAGGCGTCGCGCAGGTCGCACTCCACCATGCGCACCTTGTCGAGGAAATGCTCGACGTTCTCGGTGCGGCTTCTCCAGCGCTGGATCCCGACGATCTCGACGCCCTTTTTTTCCGCGAGGATGTAGTCCACGAGGTGACTACCGGCGAACCCGGTGATCCCCGTGACCAAGACCTTCATGATCCGGTCCTTTCACTTGAGAGTTGTGACGCCAGCGTTGCTTCATACGCGGCCACGACGGCCCGCGGATCCGAAGCCTCGAGAATCGGCCGCCCGACGACCACGAAATCCGCGCCCCGCTGGAGCGCGTCGGCCAGGGCCAGGGTCCGCTTCTGGTCCCCCACCGGGTCCCCGGGCCCGCGGATTCCGGGCGTGACGATCAGAAACGGCGGCTCGTGCTCCAGGCGAAGCGGCACCAGCTCGAGCGGAGAGGCGATGACTCCCGCCAGACCCGCCTCCTCGCACGCGCCGGCCAGCGCCAAGACCTTTTCCTCGAGATCCGTCTTGGGATTCCAGAGCGAAGGACACTCCGACCCGTCGAGGCTCGTGAGCATCGTGACGCCCAGAACGCGAGGCCGGCTGCGAAGCGTCCCCGCGGCTTCCGCCGCGGCGCGCAGCATCGCGGGCCCCCCGGCCGCGTGCACGGTCAGGAGCGAGACCGGAAGCCCCTCCAGGGCCCGGATCGCCTTCCCCACCGTGGCGGGAATATCGTGGAGCTTGAGATCGAGAAAGACGCGCTTGCCGCGATCGGCGATGGCCGAGACGGCGGAACGCCCGGCCGCGGCATAGAGCTCGAGGCCGACTTTATACCACGATACGGCCTCGCCGATCCGATCGACGTGGACCAGCGCCGAATCGAGATCCGGGCGGTCGAGCGCGACGATGAGCCGGTCGCGAAGCGGACTTTCGTTCACGAGACGCTCCCCCTTCGTTGCCGCGGGGCGACGACTCTCCCCGCGCGGATGAGGCCCCGCTCCGGCGGGACCGCTAACGCGCCGATCAGATCGCCGACCGAGGGGATCTCGGCCCGGCGCAGGTACGTTTCGATCTCCTCCACGCACGCCTCGGGCAGCGCGGGATTCGCGAAGAGCGCGGTGCCCACCTGAACCGCGGTCGAGCCGACGAGGATGAACTCGAGGGCATCGCGCGGATGGGTGATCCCGCCCATGCCGATCACGGGGATGTCCACAGCCTGGACCACCTCCCACACCTTGGCCAGGGCGAGCGGCTTGATGGCGGGCCCCGAGAGCCCTCCCAGGACGGTGCCCAGGATCGGCTTGCGCGAGATGGAGTCGACCGCCATGCCGACGAACGTATTCACCAGGGAGACCGCGTCCGCGCCGCACGATTCGCACGCGGCGGCGATCTCGCCGATCCGCGTCACGTTCGGCGTCAGCTTCGCGATGAGCGGGAGCGTGGTCAGAGGGCGGATGGCGGTCATGACCTCCCGCGCCATGTCCGCGTCGGTGGAATAGCGAAGCCCGTGCGGGCCCACGTTCGGACAGGAGATATTCACCTCGATCGCCTGCGCGATCCCCGAGCCGCTCACGCCCTCCACCAGCTCACAGAATTCCCGGACGTCCTCTCCCTCGACGGAGACGATCACCGAGCAGGGAAGCTTGGAGAGAATCGGAACCTTGACCTCGAGGAATCCCTCGAGGCCGGGGTTCTCGATCCCGATCGAATTGAGCATCCCGGACGCGGTCTCCACGACGCGCGGAGGCGGGTTACCCGCGCGGGCGTGGCGCGTCACCGTCTTCGTGACGATCCCGCCGATCGCGCTCAGGTCCACCAGCCGTTCGTACTCGACTCCATATCCGATGATCCCCGAGGCGACGAGCACCGGATTTCGAAGCCGGAGGGAGCCGATGCGGACTTCGAGCGAAGGGGTCACGGCAGCCGCTCCCAATCCACGATGGTCGCGTCCATGACCGGACCCTCGATGCACATGGCGGGATAGCGTCCGCCGCTTCCGTTTCCGTTCACGCCGTGGAGCGGCACCGGGCATCCGCGGCAGGCGCCCACGGCGCACGCCATGGGTCCTTCCAGCGAGGCCTGGCAGCGGATCCCGCGCGCCCGCGCGAATTCCGCGATCTCGCGCAGGAGCCCGTGGGGACCGCAGGTGAATATCTCGGCCGTGAGCGGCGTGTGCTTTCCGGATTCCCATTCGCGCTGGAGCAGCGTGAGAACACTCCCGTGGTAGCCAACCGTGCCGTCGTCGGTCGCGAGGTGGAGCCGGCCGCCCCGAACCTCGCGAACGCCGTAGAGCTCGCGGGATCCGCGCGCGCCGAAGAGGAAGACGAACGGGCGCCTCTTCGCGCGGAGCGTCCGCCCCAGGAAGAGGAGCGGGGCGACGCCGCGACCGCCGGCCACCAGAATCGGCGTGCGGCGCGGGCGCGGCGAGAAGCCCACGCCCAGAGGTCCGATCAAGTCGAGCTTCTGTCCCTTGGGCTGGGTGGAGAGCGACCGGGAGCCCCGGCCAACCACCGAATAGTAGATCCGGACGGCGCGGATTCCTCCGCTCTCGACGAAACCCTCCAGGCTATAGGGCCGGCGCAGGAGGGGCTCCACCTCGGGAGACACGCGGAGGTGCACGAACTGGCCCGGCTGGGGCCGGGAGAACCCGCGGGGCACCTTGAGCGTGAGGAGGAAATTCCCCGGCGTGACCTCGCGGTTTTCCACCACCGAGCAGGTGACGAGGTTCATCGCGAGGGTCCGATCACGGGAGGTCCCGACGTGTCGGCTACGGCCGGGCGGGACACTCTGAGGGGAGGCGGACTCTTCCCCGAGCGCTGGTTCTTGTACATCTCGCGCGCGTAGGCCGCGAGAGAATCCCGCCGGGCTTCCTCGGCCGGCGTGAGCAGGGGCGCGGGCGGGCGTGTCTTCAACGTGTCCTGGACGGTGGGAGGCGGCGGGAGAAGCTCTTCCGCGCGCTCGCGCATGAGGGTTGTGTCCGGATTCGCGAGCATCGAGTCGAGAAGCGACGTCCGCGCGTCCGTCCGGCCGCTCCATCGGCTCCAGAGATACAGGGCCGATTCGGCGTAGCGCGTCCTCCGGTACTTGCTCGCGATCGAATCCGTGAGCGCGGCAGCGGTGGCCGTGTCCGCCTTGTCGTGCGTCTGGATCCAGAGGCGGGCGAACGCCGCCTTGGGCGCGTACTGGCTCGTGGGAAATCCCCGCTCGACCGCCTCGTACTGCAACAGGGCCGAATCCACCTTCTCGATCTGGAAGTAGTAGAGTTCCGCCAGGAGAAACGCCGAGCGCGCCCGGGCCAGGGTCGTGTCCGAAAGAAACGCCGTTCGATACTGCTTCATGGTGGCGAGATTCGCCGACCGCCGTGAAGCCTGGACCTGGAACTCCGAGTATCCCGGCTCGAGCTTCAGCTTATCGTATTCGCGCCCCGCCGCATCGAAGTCGCTGAGCTGCGATTCGTAGAGATATCCCACGCGGAATTGGGCCTCGTAGGCGACCTGGGTGTGCGCGTACTGGGTCACGAGGCCCTGATAGCCGTCGATCGCCGCCTTCGTCCGGCCCAGGAGGGCCTCGATCCGGTACACCCGGATCAGAAGCTCCCCCTCGCGCTTCTCGTTCACCGCGAAGGGCTTCCAGCTCTGGTAATAGGTGAGCGCCTCCTCGTAGCGCTTGATCTGCTCGAGCGCGTCGCCCCGCTTGAGCGCTAAGTCCAGCCGCCGGCTCCCCACGTCCTCCGCCTTCAGGCACTGGGCGTAGATCATCTGCGCGCTGTCGTAGCTCGCGCTCGTGTAGAGCACGTCCCCCATGCGGCGGAGGGCGTCCGCGCGCTCGCGCTTCTTCTTCGAGAACTCGACGGCCCGCCGGTACCACGTGATGGCGGCGGAATAATTCCGCAGTCCCGCCTCCGTTTCGGCGCCGTAGAAGTAGAGCTCCCACTTTCGCCCGAACTTCGGGTACTCGGTCTCCACGGTGCGGAACATGGCTTCCGCCTCCAGGTATTCCTTGCGTCGATACTGGGAGAGCGCCTCCATCAGCTTGGAGTCCGGCACGTAGGGGCTCTTCGGGACGCTCGCGCGGAGCTCGGTGAATTTCTTGATGGCGGCCGGGTAGTCCCCCTTTCCGTACAAGGAGGCGCCCATGTAGTAGAGGGCGTCGTCCAGCCACTTGCTCTTCGGGTACGCCACGAGGATCTTCGCGCACTGGCGGGCTGCGGCGTCGTACTTCTGCGACGCGTCGGGCGACGGCGTGTCGCTCAGGCTCCGCTCCTGCGCCCGCTGGGCATCGCGGAAGTAGCGCTTGGCCAGATAAAACGTGTTGTAGTACGCGCAGCCTTGAATAGCGACGAGGAGGGCGATTCCGATGAGCCAGGAACCCGGGGGTTTCGCGTGCGGGGTCTGCATGAACGGCCCCATCCTACCATTTCGAGGGTGCCCCCGCTATCGGGCGCTCGTTTCCAGGGCCGCGGCCCGATAGGTGACCCGGCCGCCCAGCATCGTAAGCGCCACGCGTCCCGGTAACTCCCAGCCCTCGAAGGGGGTATTCCTTCCCATCGAGGCGAACTCGGCCGCATGGACGGTCCAGCGCCGGGCCGGATCGAAGACCGTGACGTCGGCCGGCATACCCGCCTGCAGGGTCCCCCCCGGGAGCCCCAGCACCCGGAGCGGATTCACGGTGAGGCGCAGGATCAACTCGGAAAGGGAGAGGTGCTTGGGCTCCACCAGCGCCTTGATGTAGAGGCCGAGCGCGGTCTCCAGCCCCACGATCCCGAAAGGCGCCGAGTCGAAGTCCGAATCCTTCTCGATCTCGGTGTGGGGGGCATGGTCGGTGGCCAGGCAATCGATCGTGCCGTCCACGATCGCTTCGATCAGCGTGTCCCGGTCCTTGGCGCTCCGGAGCGGCGGGTTCATCTTGGTGCGCGGATCGAATCCCTCCACCGCTTCGTCCGTGAGGACCAGGTAGTGGGGCGCCGTTTCGGCGGTCATCCGGATGCCGCGGGCCTTGGCTTTGCGGATGATCTCGACCGAGCGTCCCGCGCTCACGTGCGCCACGTGGACGTGGCCCCCCGTCAGCTCCGCGAGGAGCGCGTCGCGGGCGACCATGACCGACTCGGCCGCGTCGGGGATCCCTTTCATGCCGAGGCGCGTCGAGGTCCAGCCCTCGTGCATGACGCCGTCCCCCTTCAAGTCGGGGTCCTCGGCGTGCTGGATCACCGGAACGCCCAGGGCCCGGGTCAGCTCGAGCGCGCGCCGCATGATCTCGGCGTTCCGGACCGGCTTGCCGTCGTCGGACACCGCGACGGCCCCGGCCTGGACCAGATCCTCGATCTCGGTGAGCGCCTCGCCCATCTGCCCGCGCGTGACCGCGGCGATGGGGTGGACGCGCGCGTGCCCCGCCTCGCGGGCGCGCCGGACCACGTACTCGATCCTGGGCCGATCGTCGAGCGGGGGCGTGGTATTCGGCATGCAGGCGACGGTCGTGAAGCCCCCGCGCGCCGCGGCGCGCGTACCGCTCTCGATCGTCTCCTTCTCTTCCTGGCCCGGCTCGCGAAGATGAACGTGGATATCGACCAGGCCCGGGCAGATCACGCTGCCGGGCACCTGCATCACCTCGGCCGAGCGGTTCGAGCGGACGTCGGCGGGCGCGTCCTCGCCCAGACCCGAGATCTTCCCGTCCAGGATCCAGAGATCTTGGACGCGGTCGATGCCGCGCGCCGGATCGAGGATCCTACCGCCGCGGATGCAGAGAGGGCTCGCCATGGGCCTTCGGGGTCTCCGTGGTCAGGGTCTCGGGGGTGGACAGATCCGGCGCCTTGTGCCCGGCGAGCAGGTAGAGCACGGCCATGCGAACGGCGACGCCGTTCGTGACCTGTTCCAGGATCACGGAGTGCTTCCCGTCCGCGACGTCCTGAGCGATCTCCACGCCGCGGTTCATCGGGCCGGGATGCATGACCGTGACGTCCGGCTTCGCGAGCTTGAGACGCGCGCTGGTCACGCCGTAGACGCGCGAGTACTCGCGGAGCGAGGAGTAGAGGGTGCTCCGCTGGCGCTCGAGCTGGATGCGCAGGATGTTCACCACGTCGGCCCCTTCGATGGCCTCGTCCACGCTCCGCGCCACCTTCACGCCGAAGCGCTCCACGTCCATCGGCATCATCGTCGGCGGACCGGCGACGGTGACGCTGGCCCCGAGCTTGGTGAGCCCCCAGATGTTCGAGCGGGCCACGCGGCTGTGCGCGATGTCGCCGATGATGGCGACCCGAAGCCCCGCGATCGATCCTTTGCGCTCCCGGATGGTGAAGAGGTCGAGGAGCCCCTGGGTGGGGTGCTCGTGCGTGCCGTCCCCGGCGTTGATCACGCCCGCGTCCAGGTTGCGCGCGAGGTAATGCGGCGCGCCGGAGGCCTGGTGGCGGATCACGACGAGATGGATCCCCATGGCCTCGATGTTCCGGGCCGTATCCTTGAGCGACTCGCCCTTGGACACGCTGGAGCCCGAGGTCTGGAAATTCACGGTGTCGGCGCTCAGACGCTTCTCCGCCAGCTCGAAGCTGAGCCTGGTGCGCGTGCTGGCCTCGAAGAAGAGATTCGCGGCCGTGAGCCCGCGCAACGAAGGCACCTTCGGGATGGGACGGTCCAGGACTTCGCGGAAGGTGCGCGCCGTATCGAGGATGGAGACGATCTCGTCGGCCGAGAGGTCCTCGAGACCGAGAAGGTCCTTTCGGGTGCCGATCACGTGAGGATCTCCCCGATCGAAACACCATCGCGGTCGTCCACCTCGGTCACGTGCACCATGATGACCTCGCGGCGCGAGGTGGGCACGTTCTTCCCCACGAAGTCGGCCCGGATGGGAATCTCGCGGTGCCCGCGGTCGACGATGACCGCGAGCTGGATCGCCTTGGGCCTTCCCAGATCGATCAGCTCATCGAGGGCCGCTCGCACGGTGCGCCCGGTGAAGAGCACGTCGTCCACCAGAACGACGATCTTGTCGTCGATTGGCGTGGGCACGTCGGTGCCGCTCACGACGGGCTGGTGCGCGATCATCTGCAGATCGTCGCGGTAGAGAGTGATGTCCAGGGCCCCGACCGGCGGATCGATGCCCTCGAATTCATGGATCTTCTTGGCGAGACGCACCGCCAGGGGAACCCCGCGGGTGCGGATCCCGACCAGAACCAGGTTCTTGGCACCGTCGTTCCGCTCGATGATCTCGTGGGCAATGCGGGTGATGGCGCGGCGAAGGCCTTCTCCGTCAACGATTTCGGCCTTCTCGCGCACCCGTTCGACGGATTTTTCGGTGGGCATCAAAAAACCCCTTCCAGGGACAGGAAGGGGCCGCACGTGAAGCCACCCCTTTCTAGTCTCTCGGAACTAGATTCAAGGGTATCGAATCTGCGGAAGCTCGAACCAAGTGAAGGATACCACGAGAGCGGTGCCGCCTCAACCGCTATCGATACTTGATGAAGAGCGCCTGGATCTCCTTCTGTTCCTGGTCCGTAGTGCTGCTGTTTCCATGGGTCCGGGTCTTCCGCCCCCGCTGCTCGGTCGTCTCGTTGTAGTCGGTGTTCTGTCCCGACTTGTAGCGCTCCATGCCGAGGAGCACCACCGCGTCCGCGCCCTTCGCCTGCGCCTTGCGCACGATCTTGTCTTGAAGCTTCTCGGCGCTCACCAGGTCGTTGGCGGTGGCGATGACCTTTCCCATCACGGAGTACTCGTGCGGCACATCGCCCTCTTTGAAGAACACGTCCACATGGCTCGTGGGGGCGAAGGACTGGCCCACGTAGTCCACGTGCGCGCACGCGGCCACGAGCAGGAGAGCCGGAATCGCGAGCATCGGTCTCATCGGGAGTCTCCGTCCATTGGGTTCGAGGGTCAATCCACAGTGGCGCGTTCGCGGCAGTCTAGCTGATCGGGCCCGGGGTTTTCCACTCGCGCGTCGAGTGCTAGGATGCGGACGTGACCCTCCGCCTCCGCTCCCTCGTGCTGGCGGCCGCGCTCCTCAACCCGGCCGCGGCTCTCTCGGCAACCGTTCCTTCGGCGCCCACCGCCCGGTTGGCCGAGGAGTTCCGCTCCGGCGTCTACGCGCTCGCGGACGACAGCATGGAGGGCCGCGGGCTCGGCACCGCCGGGATCGTGCGCGCTTCGGACTGGATCGAGCGCGCGCTTCGCGCGCGGGGCATGCGCCCGGCGTTCGGGAAGAGCTACCGCCAGCCGTTCGACATCAAGACCGGCGTGCTTCCGATCCCGGGCAATCGCCTGGACGGGGTGGCCGATTCCTCGTGGGTTCCGCTCGGGTTCTCCAATTCCGGGGCCTTTTCGGGAGAGATTGCCTTCCTGGGCTATGGGATCGAGGCCCCCCCGCTCGCGTACCGGGAGATGGAGGGCGTCGATCTCAAGGGGAAGATCGCGCTGATGCTTCGCTACGAGCCCCAGGAGCGGGACAGCGCCTCGCGCTTCGACGGCAAGAGGCCCAGCCGCTGGTCCGCGCTCCGCTACAAGGTGCTCCAGGCGCGGGAGCGCGGCGCGTCGGCGATCGTTTTCGTGACGGGACCCCTCCAGGACGAGGGCAAGGACAAGATCCCCGCGCTCCAGAACGACGGGCCCGAAAGCCCCGCGGGCATACCGGTCCTCCAGGTGAAGACCTCGGTGGCGCAGCGGTGGCTCGACCGGGCGGGCGTGGACTTGAAGCGCTTCCAGGAGGACGTGGACCGCGACCTGAAACCCCGCTCGATCGCGTCCACCGGAGTGCGGATCTCGGGGCAGGTTGCCCTGAAGGCCATCTTCGCCAAGGCCGAGAATCTCGCCGGGGTGATCCCGGGCCGGGGCACGCTCAAGAACGAGTACGTGGTGATCGGGGGCCACTACGATCACCTGGGATACGGCGGCGAACATTCCATGCGGCCGAACGAGCACGCCATCCACAACGGCGCGGACGACAACGCGTCCGGCACGATGGGCGCCATGATGATCGGCGAAGAGATGAGCCGCGCGCTCGCGGGCGAGCGGGATCGCCGGAGCATCCTGATCGCGCTCTTCTCCGGCGAGGAAGTGGGATTGGCGGGCTCGGCCTACTTCGTCCAGCATCCTCCGATTCCGATCACCCGAATCGCCGCGATGATCAACCTCGACATGATCGGGAGGCTGCGCCAGGACCAGCTCGTGGCGCTGGGCTCGGACTCGGCCCCGCAGTGGAAGGAAATGATCGACCGGGCGGCAACGAAGGCCGGGATCCACGTCACCAGCAGGGGAGACGGTTACGGACCCTCGGACCAGACGAGCTTCTATGCGGCGGGCGTTCCCGTGCTCTTCCTCTTCACGGGATCGCACGAGCAGTACCACACGCCGGAGGACAAGCCCGCGACCGTGAACCCGGAGGGAGCGGCGAAGGTCGTGACGTTCGCGGTCTCCGTGGGCGAGGACTTGGCCCGCGAGCGCGCGCGGCCCCAGTACGTGCGCGCCTCTTCGGGGCCCGCGATGGGCGGCGATAGCCGCGGATACGGCTCCTACTTGGGCACGATCCCGGACTACAGCGCGATGGAATCGAGCGAGGGGGGCGTGCTCCTGGCCGACGTCAGGCCGGGAGGACCCGCGGACCTGGCGGGCATCCGGGGCAAGGACCGGATCGTCGCGATGGCGGGCACCCGGATCGAGAATCTCTACGACATGACCTACGCGCTGCAAGATCACAAGCCCGGCGAGACGATCGACGTGATCGTGATCCGCGGCGGGGAGCGCGTCACGCTGCGGGCGACCCTCGGACAGCGGGGCGCCGCGGTGGGGCCGCCGGACCTCGTCATCAAGGCGGGGCGCCCCTACGAGCATCCCTTCGAAGGAGAGCGCCACCTGACCGACATCCGCCAGCTCACGTTCGGCGGAGAGAACGCGGAGGCCTACTGGAGCCCGGACGGGAAGAAACTGATCTTCCAGGCCACACCGCGCGGAGCGGGCTGCGACCAGGAATATGTTCTCGATCTGGAAACCGGGGACCAGCGCATGGTCTCGACGGGTAAGGGACGCACCACGTGCGGCTACTTCGACTACCCCGGGGGAAAGCGGATCATCTTCGCTTCGACGCACGCCACTTCCGACAGCTGCCCGCCGCCTCCGGATCGCTCGCACGGATACGTCTGGGCCATCTACGACTCCTACGACATCTACGAGGCGAACCCGGACGGGTCCGGGCTCAAGCCCCTGATCCGCTCGCCGGGCTACGACGCCGAGGCTACCTGGTGCCCAGGCGGCGGAAAGTTCGTGTTCACCTCAACGCGCGACGGTGACCTGGATCTCTACGTGTGGAGCGAGGACGGAACGGTGAAGCGCATGACCAACACGCCGGGTTACGACGGCGGCGCCTTCTTCAGCCCCGACTGCTCGGAGATCGTGTGGCGGGCGAGCCGGCCTCAGGGCGCGGAGCTTCAGGAGTACCGGGAGCTCTTCGCGAAGGGGCTCATCAAGCCCCACACGCTCGAGATCTACATCATGAACGCGGATGGAACCAACGTGCGGCAGCTCACGAAGAACGGCGCCGCGAATTTCTGCCCGACGTTCCATGCCGACGGAAACCGGATCCTCTGGAGCTCGAACGCGGGCACCCCGGATCCGCGCGAATTCGACCTCTGGATGGTGGACAAGCGCGGGGGCGATCCCGAGCGGATCACGTTCTCCCCGGGGTTCGACGGATTCCCTCACGTGAGCCCGGACGGCAAGTGGATCGTGTGGGCCAGCAACCGCGCGGACCCGGGGTCGCACGAGACGAACCTCTTCATCGCGCGCTGGAAGGAGTAGCCCGCCCGCCGAGCGGAGCGAACATCTTCACGGGCTTGGGCGGAGGAGCGGGGTTTTGGATCCGGGCGAGCCCCGCCTCTGCCCCGGGATAGCGGGGTTCCACCCGGAGCGCCACCTGGAACATCTCCGCCGCGCGGCCCGGGTTCTTGTCCTCTTCGTACGCCTCCCCCGCCCGCGTGTAGAGCTCCGCGGCCCGCTTCGGCATGAGTCCCGCCGCGACCGCGTATTCCTGACCCGCCTGGCCGAACCTCACCTGGTCGTAATACACCTCCCCCAGCGTCTCGTGCGCGACCGCGTTTCCCGGATCCAGCCCGATCGCGGTCAGGAGATGCTGCTCGGCCAGGATGCCGAGCCTCTTCTCGAACTCGAGCCGCCCCCAGTCGGCGTAGAAGTCGGCGGATTTGAGCCCGCTCCGCTCGGCGGAGATGTACGCGCTTTGCGCCGCGCGAGGATTCCCGGCGTCCTGGTAGGCGCGCGCCACCACCGTCCAGCCCGCGCCCGCCGGGGGCCGCGGGTAGTGGGGAGAGGGCGCCAAGACGAACGCCGCGGCGCATCCGAACGCGATCAGGGTCGTGCCGTTCGCCGAAGCCGCCTTGGCGAGGGCCGCGCCCGGCCATCGCCGCGCCGCCTGGGCGGCCGCCTGGGACAGGGCCGCGAAGAGGCGATCGATCCCCTGGCCGGCGAGCGGGATCGCGGCCGCGAGGACCACGAGCCTCGTCCGGTCGCACACATGAGTCGCCGCGACCGCGAGCGTGCCCAAGACCAGGTAGGCGACGAGGAGCGGCGCGCGACGTCGCTCCCTCCAGGCGGCCACGAACGCGATGGGCCCCACGAGCGCGAAGGACGGCAGCCACGGAAGGCGGAAGATCGGCGAGTTGAACGGCGCGAAGAAGGCCTGGTCGATGGCGCCGCAGGGCGGCTCGCGCCAGTTCCAGGCCAGCGCCATGTTCGAGAAGAGGTGAAGGAGCCGATGAGGACCGGCCCCGCCCGCGCGGGCTGCCGCTCCCCCCGCGATCGCGATGACCGTGGCGAGAGCCAGGGCCGACCCTGCGATCAGGAATCCCGGACGGGAGCGCGACCGCGTCGCGCGGGCGCACCCGTAGAGCGAGGCGGTCACGAGGAAGAAGCAGAATGTGGCGGGAGAGAGATCGGATGGGAAGTAGACCAGCGGGCCGTAGAGCGCGGCCACCTCCGCGGTGGCGACGGCGGCGCGCCTCCCCCAGATCTCATGCGCCGTCGCGGCAAGCAGGAACACCGAGCCGGTGCCGAGGAGCGCCTGGGCGACACGCAGGATGAGCGGATCGTTCCCGGTCAGCGCGGGGATCGCGGCGAAGAGCCAGGTGTAGGGATGTCCGGCCGGGCTTTCGATGACGGGGTGCAGGAAGAGCGGACCCTGGGCCACTCCCACCAGGTAGGCCAGCCGAAGCGCCAGCGCGAGCCCGCACGCGAGGAGGATCTCGCCGCGGGGGAAAGCATCTCCCCAGTCGAATCGCGCCGGAGCTTCCGGCGTGCGCGCCTCCGCTGGCCCATCTCGCACGCGCGCCAGTCTAGCCGGTCCCGGAGGGATCTCCAACAGAGGAGCCCGCTACGACGTCCGCGACCCTGCGGGCGAAGTCCTCGAGGGTGTACGGCTTCTGCAAGAATGCGAAACGGCCCTGCGTGATGTCGGCGGCGTCGAAGGTGTCCTTGGCGTAGCCGGACAAGAGCAGGATCTTGAGGCCGGGGCGGATGGCCACGAGGCGGCGAGCCAGCTCGACGCCGCTCATCCCCGGCATGACGACATCGCTCACGACCGCCCGTATCGAGTCCGCGTGCTGCTGGAAGAGCGTGAGCGCCTTCTCGCCGCAGTCCGCCTCGATCACTCCGTAGCCCAAGGCGAGGAGGAAATCGCGGGCGAGCGCGCGCACCGCGCCCTCGTCCTCGACGAGAAGGATGGTTCCCTCTCCGGTCCCGGCTGATTCCAATTCATCCGCCGGGGCGCCCGGCACGAGAGACGGTTCCATGTCCCCGACTCGCGGGAGGAGAATCCGGAAGGTCGCGCCCCGCCCCGGCTGGCTCTCGACGAGAATGTCGCCCCCCGACTGGCGGACGATCCCGTAGACCACGCTCAGGCCGAGGCCTGTCCCCTTCCCCTGCTCCTTGGTGGTATAGAACGGCTCGAAGAGATGCGCCAGGACGTCCGGGCCCATGCCGGTGCCCTGGTCCGCCACCGTGAGCGCCACGTAGGGGCCCGCCGGAAGGTTCACGCCCTTGATCCCGTCCCGTTGCAGCTCGATCGCGCTCACCTCGATCACCAGATCGCCCCCCCGCGGCATGGCGTCGCGGCCGTTCACGGCCAGGTTCGCCAGAACCTGCTCCAGCTGGCCGCGGTCGGCGCGGACGCGAAGCGGCCACTGGCCGGTCCGCGTGACCAGGCGCACGTCCTCTCCGATCAGCCGGTACAGCATGCTCTGCATGTCGCGGACCACGTCACTCAGGTCCAGGACCTCGGGGTTCATGACATCCTTGCGGCTGAACGCCAGGAGCTGTCGGGTGAGGAGAACCCCGCGGGCGCCCGCTTTCTGGATCTCTTCGGCGCTCGTGCGGAGAGTATCCGCGGGTGGCATCTTCGAGAGCATGATCTGGCTGTGCCCCTGGATCACGGTGAGCAGATTGTTGAAGTCGTGGGCCACGCCGCCCGCGAGCCTCCCGACCGCCTCCATCTTCTGCGCGTGCCGGAGCTGGGCCTCGAGATCCTTGCGCTCGGTGACGTCGGTCGCCACCCCAAATAGGCCCGTCACCTCCCCCTGCGCGTTCCGCACTGGCGTGTAGTGCCCCTCGAAGGCCACGTTCCCGACCTCCACGCTCGCGCTGAATTCCTCGCCGGCCAGACAGCGCTCGATGTTCGCGAAGACGTGCGGATGGTCCCGATACACGTCGTAGACCGATCTTCCGACCACATCCCCCTCGCGGCGTCCGAGCGCGGCCAGACCCCGCCCGGCGGACAGGGTGTAGATGCCGTCCTTGTCCAGCTCGAACACGACGATGGGTGACTCGGCCACCACGGTGCGGAGCCGGGCCTCGGCGTCCCGCAGGGCGTGCTCCGCGCTCTTGATGTTGGTGAGATCGCGGATGAAGGCGGTGAATACCGGAGCGCCCTGGGCGGAAATCCGCGCGATCGTCAGCTCGACCGGGAGCTCGGATCCGTCCACGCGCTTCGCGACGGTCTCGAACCGTTTGCCCAGGACCCCCTCCTCACCGGTGGAGAGGAGGTGTGCCATGCCCTGGCGGTGCTGGTCGCGGAGACGGGGTGGGATGATGAGGTCGGCCATGTCGTGTCCAAGCGCATCCGCGCGCTTCAGACCGAAGATCCGCTCCGCGGCGGGGTTGAATTCGAGCACGCGGCCCGCGTGATCCGTGGAGACGATGGCGTCGAGAGCCGCTTCGATCATCGCGCCCTGCCGCGCCTGGCTCTCGCCGAGCGCCTGCTCCGCCTGGAGACTCATCGTCACGTCGACGAGCCCGACCAGGTCTACGTTCCGCCCTTCCAGCGCCACGCGGGAGGACGAAGTGAGGACGACCCGCTCGGTGCCCTCCTTCGTCACCACACGGCACTGGATCCGAGCCGAGGCCGGCTGGCTCGCCGCGACGTCATAGAACCCACCGATCCGCTCCCATTCCTCACGCGAGTAGATCGCCTGGAGCGGGAGCCGGGTGATCTCCTGCGCGGCGTACCCCAGCATCCGCTGCGCCGCCGGGTTCGCGAGAAGGATCGCACGCGTATCCGGGTCCACCATGAGGATGGCTTCGGGATGGCGCTCGAACAGAACGCTGTAGCGGACCTCGGACTGGCGGAGGGTCTCGAGCCCCGTCAGGTCCTGGACCAGGATCATCGCCTCGCGGGGTTTTCCGTCGAGCCCCTTGATGGGGAGGGCGGTCAGATAGAGAACCCCCGGCGTGTCTTTAAGGCTGAGCCGAAGCTCCTGGTGGGTGACCTCGTTTTGCTCCAGCGCGCGGCGGATGGGGCAGTCGCAGGAGCCCGGGCCCGACGGCGCGTGGCCCAGCCGCGCGCACACGTCGCGACAGGGCTTCCCGATCCAGCTCGAGGCGTCGTCGGCGAACGGGAGGAGCACGCCCATGGCGCGGTTGTTCCACCGGATGATCCGCTCTTCGTCCGTCACGAACACGAAGGTGTCGGTCTGGTTCACGACCGCGGCGAACTTCTGGCGCTCGCGGTCGAGCACGCGGAGGTGCTCGTCGAGGGTCTGGAACCACCGTTTGTCGCGCTCCGCCTGATTCTTCAGCTTCGCGACCTCGCCCCGGTGGATCACGGTGGACGCCACCAGCTCGATGGCGGCGGTGATCCAGGCCGAAGCATCGTTCGGGTCGGGCGCCGAGGCGGAGGGCCACGCGAGCGCCGCGGCCCCCAGCGGACCGGAATCGGTGGCCAGGAGCACGGTCCGGGTCACCCGACCGTCTTTGGCGGGACCCACCGCGGCCGTCATGTGAGCGCCCCCGCGGCGGATCGCCTCGAGAGACTCCACCTTGAGGCGCGGGCGAAGAGAGGACTTGGTCGCGGCGTCGTCCGGCGCCCAGTACTCGCGCAACGGCGCGTCGCCGTCCGCGAGGAACACCACCACCGCCTCCGCTCCCGCCCCGCGGCGCAGGAGCTCGAGAGCTTCGAGCAGAGAATCCTGGAGCGAAGCGGACCGAAGAATGACCGGAATGGCGTGGAGGAGCCGATCCAGGTTGCTGCCTTCGTGTCGATAGGAGCTCATGCGAGCGGTTTGCTACGGGGCGCGGCCGAGGCGCTCGCGGGAGGCGTAGAGGGCCGCGAGCCAGTCCGCGACGCGCTGAACGCCCGTCACGGAGGTCTCGTCGAAGGCGGCCACCTGATGACTGTCGATGTCGACCTGAGCGTAGATCTTCTCGCCGCGGCGGATGAGGATCACCAGCTCGGAGCGGGTCTCCGTGCTGCAGGCCAGGTAATTGCTCTCGAGCCTGACGTCGGGCACGTTGATGTTGCGCCGCTCGGCCACGGCGGTTCCGCACACGCCGCGACCCACGCCGATGAAGACGTGATCGGTCGGCGCTCCGATGAAGGGCCCGAGCCGAAGGACGTTGTCCGGGAAGAGCTCGTAGATGCCGGTCCAATGAAACCGGTCGTCCAGATCATGGAGGCCCTGCACGGCGGCCTTGAGCAAGTCCTGGAACGCGGCGCCGGACTTCTGAAGCTCCTCCAATTCCGCGATGACCTTGTCCACCTTCTTGTTCATTTCCCGTCCTGGTCTTGGGGTTCCGTTGAGGTAATGGGACAGCTCGGTCCCGCGTCGGAATAGATCGGCGGTCCGCGTAGGCTTCTTGATGCCGGCGGTGAGGGTGACACCGGGCCCAGGACCGGTCGTTGCTATGTTATCGCATTTATTAACAATGGTTTGGGGTAGCATTCCAAGGGACCATTTCCTGCTGTCCGGCCATGAGCGCACAATGGGGACGCTCTCGGGATGCATGACGCACTCGGATGGGGGAGGCTGGAGGTCCGCGATGAAGATCGTACTGGGAGTCGATGATTCGCCGCACTCGCGAGCGGCCGCAGATTACGTCGCGAAGTCGCCGTGGCCGAAGAGCACGCGCGTGATCGTCCTGTCGGCGTGTCCCCCGATCTTCCTGGGACCCGGCGAAGCCACGTCCGGCGACGCGATGCAGAAGCTCATGGAGGAACAGGCGGCTTATTACCGCGAGATCGCCGAGAAAGCGGGCGCGACGGTACGGAAGGCGGGGCTCGACGTGGAATCGAGGATGATCCTCGGGGATCCCCGCTCCGCCCTGGTGGAAACGGCGAAGGAGGAGGGTGCCGATCTGGTCGCGGTTGGTTCACACGGCCGGACGGGCCTCGGCAAGATCCTGCTCGGAAGCGTGGCTTCGCACGTCGTGTCGCACGCGCCGTGCAGCGTGCTGGTCGTCAAGCTCAAGCATTCGTAGCCGAAACCGAAACCCCGCGGGCCAGTGCGTCCAGCAGCGACCCTTCGTCCCGAACAGGAACCGCCGCGATGAGGCCGGCGCCCCGGAGAGCGCGCTCCAGCCGGACGAAATCCGGCGTCGGGAGACCCGCACCCCGGAGCAGCCGGTCGTCGCGAAGGACCAGGGCGGCCGCGCCCTGCGCGAGCATCCGGCCCGCCGTTCCGTCCTCCCGCCCCAGCACGATCACGCGGTCCGCGACCGAGGCGACGAACGCCAGGTCGTGGCTTGCGAGGAGCACCGTTCTCCCCCTTTCTCGTAAGCCGTCCACCACCGCCGCGAGCGCCCGGCGCCCTTCGGGATCGAGCCCCGCCGTGGGCTCGTCCAGGAGGAGAAGGAGCGGCGGCTCGATCAGGACCCCGGCCAGGGCCGCCCGGCGCTTCTCCCCTTCGCTCAGAGAGACCGGGTAGCGCCCGGCGAAACGATCCGGGTCGAGCCCCACCTCCCCCATGGCCCGCCTGGCGCTCCTCGCCCGCTCCTCGGCTGGAATGCCTTCGACCCAGAGAAGCGCGGCCACGTCCTCGAGGACCGTGCGTCCGAAGAGCTGTCGCTCCGGATACTCCAGCGCGAGCGCGATGGGCCGCATCCGCGGCACCGAGGGAGGCTCGCGATGGATCGACCCTTGCGTGGGGTCGAGCAATCCCGCCGCGAGCCGGAGCAGGGTGCTCTTTCCGGTCCCGCTCCTGCCGATCACCGCGACAATCTCCCCGCTCGCGATCTCGAGATCGATCCCTTCGACCACGGGAGCGGCGCGGGTCCCGGCCGGCGACCAGGCGACGCCGTCCATGGCAAGGGTAGCGGGATTGCGGCGCCCGGACGTGGTATCCCCGTGGCCGGGTGCTAGCTCCGGTCCCTGCGCCGGACTCAACGCCCGCTCCAACTGCTCGACTTCGGCGGCGAGCGGCCCCGGCCAGCGCCCCGCCATGGAGAGAAGCGCGGTGACGCGGAGCGCCAAGGGATAGGGGACGCGGGCGCCGTCCATCACCGCGCGGGGCGTGAGCCGCGCGAGCGGCTGAAGGGCGCCGTGCTCGATGACGTGGAGCGCCTCGCCCGGGAAGGGAGGATCGGACTCCTGGTGGGTGCGCACCACCGCGCGGCCGCCCTCGATCGCCTCGCGCACCAACGTTCCCTCGAGGGAGCGGCGCGATCCGGGATCGAGATGCGCCAAGGACTGGTCCAGCAGGAGACATCGCGGGCGTCCCGCCAGCGCCGCCGCGAGGAGCGTGCGCGCCTTCTCTCCCGCGCTCAGGCTCTGCGGGGCGCGCGCGGCGAGCGCGACGAGTCCGAACCCCTCGAGCGCCGCGGCCGTTCGCTCGCGAATTTCGCGGGAAGGAATCTCGAGCGACTCCAGGCCGAACGCGACCTCCGCCTCGACCGTGTCCGCGAGGAACTGGGGATCGGGCTCCTCGAACAGCGCCGCCACCTCGGGCCACAGCGAGCGGCCCTCGCTCCCCGCCCGGATCTCGTCTCCGTCGAGCAGGTATCGCCCCGCGGTGGGGGCCTTGAGCCCGGCGAGAATCCGGATCAGCGTGGTCTTGCCCGAGCCGTTCGGCCCCAGGAGAAGATGGCTCGAGCCGGGAGCGGCGGAGAAATCCAGAGGCCCCAGGAGGTGCTTCGATTCCCCTCCGCCGGGCGGAGGGGGGACCGCGTATGCGACGCCTTCCAGGCGGATCACGCCCGGATCACACCGTGGTCCGCGCGCTCTCGTGGAGGAAGGAGCGGACCAAGTCCATGACTTCCACCAGCGGGCGTCCCGACTCCTGCGCGATGCGCTTCAGATCGTCGTATTCCGGAACGCGGCGTTCCTCCCCGGTGGGAAGGATCGCCGTCTTGACCCGGAGCTTTCCGACCGGGGTCTCCACCTCCGTCACGGAGCGCGTCAGCTCCACGCGCCCCTCGTGGCGCACCCGCACGCCGATGGTGGTGGATTCCATGAAGAGGCGCTCGAGGACGGCGTGGGCCCGCGTGGAATCGCAGATCGCCGTCACGAGGACCCCCGGACGCCCCTTCTTCATCTGGACCGGCGTGAGGAACACTTCCTTGGCACCGCTCTGGAAGAGGCTTTCGGTCAGGTGGCCGTAGAGCTGGGGATTCATGTCATCGATCGTGGTCTCGAACACTTCCACCGCGCCCGCGTCGCGGCCCGGGGCCAGGGGCTCGCCGAGGATCGCGCGCAGGATGTTCGGGCGCTCCGCCAGGTCCATGGTCCCGGTGGCGACGCCGGTCCGGCGCGGTACGAGGCCAATGGGCTCGCCGATGGTGTCGCACAACGTGCGCAGGAGTGCCGCGCCCGTGGGCGTCGTCAGCTCCGCCTCGATCTCGGTCATGCGCACGGGAACACCTTCCAGAATCCGGACCGTCGCGGGCGCCGGAATGGGAAGCGTGCCGTGCGCGGCTTTCACGAACCCGCGGCCTTGAGGGATGACCGAGGCGTAGCATCGGTCGACGTTCAGGATCTCCAGCGCCCAGGCCGTGCCCACGATGTCCACGATGGCGTCCAGCGCCCCCACCTCGTGGAAATGGACCGCTTCCAGCGACGTGCCGTGCACCTCGGCCTCACACCGTCCCAGGAGCTCGAACGCCCCGAGGGATCGGCGGAGCACACGCGGGGGAAGGAGCCCGCCCTCGAGCATGCGACGGATCTCGGTCAGATGACGGTGCTTCTTCGTCTCGACGGTCCGCACCTCGAGCTTCAGCGCGTCGAAGCCGTGGCGCTTCACCTGCGAGGCTCCGAGAGAGATTCCCTCCAGGGGAAGCGCTTTCAGGTGCCGCTCGATCTCGGGGAGCGGAGCGCCGAGCGCCACCAGCGAGCCCAGGATCATGTCCCCGCTCGCTCCGCTGACGCAGTCGAAGTAGACGATGCTCACGCCGAGCTCCCCGGGCGGGACCGGAGCGCGATCACGCCCGCGGCATAGCCCGCGCCGAATCCGTTGTCGATGTTCACGACGGTGACCCCCGCGGCGCACGAGTTGAGCATCGCGAGCAGGGCGGCCAGACCCCCGAACGAGGCGCCGTATCCGACGCTCGTGGGCACCGCGACGACCGGCCGGCCGGTGACGCCGCCGACCACGCTCGCGAGCGCCCCTTCCATGCCCGCGACCACGACGATGGCGGAGGCCCGGCGGAGCGCCGGGACGTGACGCAGGATGCGGTGGATCCCGGCCACCCCGGCATCGTACACCCGCCCCACCGGCACGCCCATGAATTCGAGGGTGACCGCGGCCTCCTCGGCGACCGGAAGATCCGAGGTCCCCGCACTCACGACGAGCACGCGTCCCACCTTCCGCGATCGGGTCCGCCGGCGGGCGCCCGCCACGACGACCGTGCGGGCCGGCTCGTTCCAGGTGGCGTCCGCGCCGAACACCTCGCACAGAGCCAGAGCCTGCTCCGCGCTGGCACGGGTCGCGAGGAGCCGGCCGCTCTTGGCAACGATGGCCCGCGCGATGGTGACGCACTGCGCTTTCGTCTTTCCCTGGCAGAGAATGACTTCGGGAAGGGCCTGGCGGATGCCGCGATGATGGTCGACGGTGGCTGGACCGATCGATTGAAACGGAAGGTGGGCGATCGCCTCGAGCGCCGCGCGGGTGGTGACGCGCCCGCGGCGCACGTCGGTCAGGAGCTTACGGAGACGTGCAGGATCCATGGGCGTCCACGCGCTCGGGAGCGCTCTCGATCTTCTCCAGATAGCGCAGGAGGAGCGTCTCCACCTCGGCGGGGGTGCTGGCGTGGTTCACCTCGCGGCAGAGGGAGGAGTTGTCGTAGAGCCCGCGCACGTACCACGCCACGTGCTTCCGCATGAGGACGGCGGCGTAGTCCCCTTTCTTCGCTGCGAGATCGTGGAGATGGCCGATCGCGGTCGCGATGCGCTCCCGCGGGGTGGGCCCCTCGCCCGGGTCCTCGCCGTTCAGGAGGCGATGGGCGCGCTCGAAGAGCCAGGGGTTTCCGAAGGAGCCGCGGCCCACCATGACGCCGTCGCAGCCCGTCTGATTCACCATGCGGAGCGCGTCCTCGGGGGTCTTCACGTCGCCGTTTCCGATCACGGGGAGGCCGATGCTGCGCTTCACCTCCGCGATCACCTCCCAGTGCGCCTCGCCGGTGAATTTCTCCGAGCGGGCGCGCGCGTGCACCGTGACCCACTTCACGCCGGAGCGCTCCAGCGCCTGGGCCACGTCGATCGCGTTGGTCGAGGTCTTGTCCCAGCCGATGCGGATCTTCGCGGTCACGGGGAGCTGGACGGCGTTCACCACCGCGGTGGTCACGCGCTCGAGTCGGTCCAGGTCGGTGAGCATGGCGGCGCCGGCCTCGCGCGCGATCACCTTGCGCACGGGACAGCCGTAGTTCAGGTCGAGGGTGTCGAAGCCGAGGCCTTCGCAGATGCGGGCCGCCTCGGCCATGACTTCAGGGTCGGATCCGCAGAGCTGCGCGCCGATGGGCCGCTCTTCCGGGCGATAGTGCAGGAGCTCGAAGGTCTTCGGATTCTTCCGGACGAGGCCGTCCGAAGAGGTCATCTCGCAGAAGACCATGGCGGCGCCGTGCCGCCGCGCGATGCGGCGGAACGGCGAATCCGTCACCCCGCAGAGCGGCGAAAGAAGGACGTTCCCCGGGATCTCGACCGCGCCGGCACGCATCGCTCCTAGCGGACCGACTTGCTGTTCAGAGACGACTGCGCCGCCGGCTTGCCCCGGTTCAGCTCCGAGGCGAGCGCCAGGAGCTTGGGCAGGGTCGGGGCCTTGTCGAAGAGCGCCGCGGCGGACTTCACCTGATCGTCGTCCTCGAGCGCGATGCGGTAGGCCTCTTCCTCGCCGCCGTACCGGCGGCCCAGCTCGCGGCGAATGCCGTTATCGACCCATCTCTTCGCGTCGGCGAGGGAATCCGGGTTGAACTCCACCTTCTCGTCGCGCAGGAGCTGCATGAATTCGTCCCGGATGGCGGGGGTCAGGGCGTAGTTGGCCGGCGGATCCTTGTGCTTGGCCGCGTACTTGACCGCGTACTTGAAGAACACCTGCTTCGCCTCGAGATCCTCCATGACGTGCGGGAGCTTCACCTCGACCAGCTCGACGTCGGGACTGATGCCGCCGCCGCCGTAGACGACCCGGCCCATCTCGGTCCGGTACTCGGGCTTGGGCTTCTTCGCGTCGGAGGAGTCGGCCTTGTCCGTTTGGTCCGTGTCCTCGTCATCCGCCAGCGCGCCGTCCTTCAGCTGCTCGTCCTTCTGGATGCAGCGTCCGCTCGGCGTGTAGTACTTCGCCGTCGTGAGCTTGAGCTTCGGTCCCTTCACGCTTCGCGTGAGCGGAATGACCGTTTGCACGAGGCCCTTCCCGAACGTGGTCTTCCCGACGACCAGCCCCAGATCCAAGTCTTGCAATGCGCCCGACACGATCTCGGAGGCGGACGCGGTCCACTGATTCACGAGGATGACGATCGGATAGTCGCTGTGCGGATGATCCGCGGTGGAGTAGAAGTCGCGGTTCTGGGACGGATCGCGACCGCGCGTGTAGACGACCTTCTTTCCGCGGGGCGTGAACTCCTCGGCCACTTCGACGGCCTGGGAGAGCAGCCCGCCCGGATTGAAGCGCAGGTCGATGATCAGCCCGTGCGGGTGCAGCCGGTCGATCTTGTCGAAGGCCGCGTCCATCTCCTCGCGGCTCCGCTCCGAGAAGTTCGAGAGCCGGATGTAGCCGATCCCGTTGCTCAGCATGCCCGAGTAGGGGACGCTCTTGATCTGGATGATGTCGCGCACGATGTCGAACTCGAGCGGCTTCTCCCGTCCCTCGCGGAAGATGGTCA
Source organism: Candidatus Eiseniibacteriota bacterium (assembly GCA_041486775.1). GTDB lineage: Bacteria > Eisenbacteria > RBG-16-71-46 > SZUA-252 > SZUA-252 > WS-7. Next base: position 24,037 of record JBGPMB010000017.1, read on the forward strand.
GCTTGACCTTGCTGCCCCGGTCGCCGCGCATCTTCTTCATGGCATCGTCGAGCGAGAGCCCTTCCGTGGAGGTGTCGTCGATCTTGATGATGCGGTCCCCGCCCAGGATGCCCGCCTTCCAGGCCGGCGTGCCCTCGATGGGGGCGATGACGGTGACCCAGCGGTCCCGCATGCCGATCGAGATGCCGATCCCGCCGAAGGCGCCGTGGGTGGTGGTCTCGAGGCGCTCGGCCTCTTCCTTGTCCAGGTACTGGGAGTACGGGTCGAGGGTGCGAAGCATGCCGCGGATCGCCGCGTCCATCAGCTTGTCGCTGCTGACCGGCTCGACGTAATTGTCGCGGACCTTCGTCAGGACCTGGATGAACCGCTCGATGTTCGAGTAGGTGTTGTCGTTGGATTCCTGAACCCTTGCGACGGCCCACGTGCCGGCGATCAGAGCGACCACCAGGACACACACCGCGATGATTTGCCTACGATTCATGAAGTGTTTACCTCGGTACTTTGGGTGTCCAGCCGCTCAGGATCCGTTGCATATCGTCCCAGATTTGATGCGCGAGGATGTCTGTCGGATCCGTACCCCGCAGCACCACAATTCGTTCCGGCTCTCGCCGCGCCTGCTCCAAGTACCGGGCGCGGACGGCTTCGAAGAAGGCCCCACTCTCCCTTTCGAAGCGGTCGGGCTCCCCCCCGGCGCGTCGTTTCGCCCGCTCCAGCCCCAGTTCCACCGGGACGTCGAGCAGATAGGTCCTGGCCGGCTTGATCCCGCCGGTCGCCCAATCGTTGAGCGAGGTCAACACCGGCTCCGCGATGGTCCGTCCGCCTCCCTGATAGGCGAGGGTCGCGTCCGTGAATCGGTCGCAGACAACGACTTCCCCCCGCTCGAGGGCCGGCCGGACCGTCCGCGCCACGTGCTGGGCGCGAGCAGCCAGAAACAGGAGCAATTCCGCCGCCGGAGCCAGAGGCTCCTCTCCGCCTCGCAGGATGAGGTCACGGACCTTCTCTGCAAGCGGCGAGCCACCCGGCTCACGCGTCAAGGATACAGGAATTTTGGCCTTCTGGAGAGCGTCGTGAAGAAGGGCCGCCTGGGTAGATTTTCCGGACCCCTCGATCCCCTCCAGGGTGATCAGGAGCCCTGTCGCCACGTCCGAGGCTAGACGCTCTTCCGGGCGGCGCGCTTCAGGCCGCTCCGAGGCGCCTTGGCCTTGGCCCCGCGCGCAACCAGCGCGGGCCGTGCGGCCTTTTTCCTCTTGTGTCCGTACTTCTCGATGAACTCCTCGACCATCCGGCGCGCGACGTCGTCCGGATATTGGATCGGAGGCGATTTCTTGAAGTACGCGGAAGGCTCGATGAGCGCGCCGGAGAGGCCGTTATCGAGGGCGAGCTTGATGCAGCGGACAGCGTCGATGATGACGCCGGCCGAATTCGGCGAGTCCCAGACCTCGAGCTTCAGCTCGACGTTCAAGGGCACGTCGCCGAACGTGCGCCCTTCCATGCGGATGTAGGCCCACTTGCGGTCGTCCAGCCATTCGACATAGTCGCTCGGGCCGATGTGGACGTTCTTCTCGCCGATCTCGTAATCGAGCATCGACGTGACGGCGTTCGTCTTGGAGATCTTCTTCGACTCGAGGCGCGAGCGCTCGAGCATGTTTAGGAAGTCTGTATTTCCGCCCACGTTGAGCTGGCTGGTCCGTTCGAGGCGCACGCCGCGCTCGCGGAAGAGCCGCGTCAACACGCGGTGGATGATGGTGGCGCCGACC
>JBGPMB010000018.1:0-25746 GCA_041486775.1 Candidatus Eiseniibacteriota bacterium
AGGCGCTGCGGGTGCCTGGAACGTTGCGCAGGGCGTTTTCGATCTGCACGCCGACCCGCTCGATCACCGCGAGGTCCGGCCCGTAGACCTTGACCCCCACGGCGCTCCGAACACCCGTGGCCAGCATCTCGTTCCGGGTCTGGATCGGCATCCACCAGATGTTGGGCATCCCGGGGAACCGCATCCGCGAATCCATGTCCGCGATCAGCCCTTCCCACGTCATGCCTTTGCGCCACTCGGACTCCGGTTTCAGGGTCACGACCGTCTCGGTCATCGAGAGCGGCGCCGGGTCGGTCGCGGTCTTCGCCCGCCCCATCTTCCCGAAGACGGCCGCGACCTCGGGGACCTCCTTCAGCCGGCGATCCATCTGCTGGAGCACGGTGACCGCCTCCGTCTCCGAAATGCCCGGAGGCGCCGTGGGCATGTAGAGAACCGTCCCCTCGTTCAGGGGCGGCATGAACTCGCTTCCGAGGAGGAAGAAGACCGGAACGGTGAGGAGCAGAATGACGGCCGCTGCCGCGACCACCGCTCGCTTGTGGCGCACCACGAATCGGACGATCGGAGCGTACAGACGGATCAGGCGCCCCGAAACCGGATGCTCGTGCTCGCCGCGGATCCGCCCGCGGATGAACCAGGACGCGAGCGCCGGGGTCAGGGTCACGGCCAGAAGGGCCGCGAACGCCATGGAATAGGTCTTGGTGAAGGCGAGCGGCTTGAACAGGCGGCCCTCCGTCGCCTCCAGGGTGAACACGGGTAGGAAGGAGACCGTGATCACGACGAGCGCGAAAAAGATCGGCCTTCCGACCTCCTGGAGCGCGTGGATCACGACGTCCTCCCGGCGGCCTGCCCGCCCGCCCGCTTCCCACCCCTCGAGCTTCCGGTGCACGTTCTCGACCATGATGATCGAGGCGTCCACCATCGCGCCGATGGCCACCGCGATTCCTCCCAGCGACATGATGTTCGCGGTGAGACCCTGTCCCGCCATGGGGAGAAAGGCGAGGACGACGGCGATGGGAAGCGTGAGGATGGGGATGAGCGCGCTTCGGAAGTGATAGAGGAAGAAGATGATCACGGCGCTCACGATGAGTATTTCCAAGATCAGCTCGTGCCAGAGCGTGGCCACGGCCCGGTGGATCAGCTCGGAGCGGTCGTACGTGATCACGAGCTTGACCCCCGGCGGGAAGGAGCGGCGAACTTCCTCGAGCCGCCGTTTGACGCCGTCGATCACGTGCAGCGCGTTCTGCTTCTGCCGCATGATGACGATGCCGCCGACCACTTCGCCGTTCCCGTTCAGCTCGACGATGCCGCGGCGCTGTTCCGGTCCGAGGTGCACCTCGCCGAGATTGCGCAGGGTGACCGGGATGCCTCCCGGGCCGACCTTGACCGGGATCGACTCGAGGTCGCTCAACGAGCGGATGTAGCCGCGCCCGCGGACGAAATGCTCGTGCTCGCCGATCTCGAGCACGCTTCCGCCCACCTCGTTGTTCGAGTGACGGATGGCGTCCGCCACCTCTTCGATGGACACCTTGTAGGACTCGAGACGATCCGGATCGAGGTCGACCTGGTACTGCTTGACGAAGCCCCCGACCGAAGCCACCTCGGCGACTCCGTCCACGCTCTGGAGCCAGTACCGGAGGCTCCAGTCCTGAAACGACCGGATCTGGGAGAGGTCGTTCTTGCCCGTGGTGTCGACCAGCGCATACTCGAAGACCCATCCCACGCTCGTGGCGTCCGGTCCGAGCTTGGGCGTGACCCCCTCGGGGAGCCGCCCCTGGATGGCGGATAGATACTCGAGCACACGACTTCGCGCCCAGTAGAGATCGACGCCGTCCTTGAAGACCACGTAGACGAACGAATCGCCGATCATGCTGAGCCCGCGCACGTACTGCACACCGGGGACGCCGCGCAGCGCGGTCACGATGGGGTACGTGACCTGGTCCTCGACGATATCGGGGCTCCGGCCCATCCACTCGGTCGAGACGATCACCTGCGTGTCCGAAAGGTCGGGAATCGCGTCGAGCGGCGTATTCCGGAAGGCCCGTATGCCGAAGCCCGCCGCGACGAGAATCGCCGCCACGGTGAGGGCGCGGTTCCGCGCGCACCATGCAATGAGGCGCTCGATCACGTTCCGCCTACCATTTCTGCGCCGACGACTTGAGCCGGCTCTCCGACGCGATCAGGAAGTTCCCCGAGGTCACGACGATCTCGCCGGCCTTGAGGCCGGAGACGACCTCGTAGGAATCGCCGGCCTTCGCTCCCAGGGTCACGGCGCGCGGAGCGAAGCGGCCGTCCCCGAGATCCACGAATACGACGCGCTTGTCGCCGACGAAGAGAACCGCGCTCTCCGGAATCGCGACACGTTTGCCCATCGAGGCGCTCAGCAGAACGTCGACGAACATGTCGGGCTTGAGATCGCCGTTCACATTCGGCGCCACCACGCGGACCTGAGCCGTCCGCGCCTGCGGGTCCAGATAGGGGTCGATGTAGGCGACCGTACCCGGCCGTGACTTCTCGGAGAGAAAAGGGGAGAGAATCGTCGCGGCCATCCCGGTCCGCACCCACGGAAGCTCGTACGGATAGACGCTCGCGATCACCCAAACGGGGTGGATGGGCGCGATCTTGTACAGCGTCTGTCCCGCGGAGAAGGAGCTTCCCTGGACGACGTTCTTCTCGAGTACGACGCCGGTGGTCGGTGCGAGAATCGGGAGGGCCTCGATCGGCTTCCCCGCCCGGGCGATCTCCTCGATCTGGGCGGGAGCGATGTCCCAACGGAGCAATCGCGCGCGCGCCGCGGCCGCGATCTCGGGGTCGATCGACTGCGCGCCGCTATCCGATCCGATCCCCAGAGCGGTCAGATACTCTTGTTGCGCGGCCACCAGCTCGGGGCTGTACGCCGTGAAGAGGACTTCCCCGGCGCGCACCGGCTTCCCTGTGTAATCCACCCGTACGTCGCGCACCCAGCCCGAGAACTTGGGCGAGACCTCGGTGCGCCGCGTTTCGTCGTAGGTCACGCGCCCCGCGGCGCGAATCGTGGTGGAGAGATCGCGAACCTGGACGGCCTCGGTCTTCACGCCGATCGCCTGACGCCGGGCCGAATCGATTCGGACCGCCCCTGGGACATCGGCGGGCATGGGCGCGCCGGAGCCGACGTTCGCAGCGGCGGTGCCGATCGGAGGTGTGCCTCCAGCGAAGGATGCTCCCTTCAGCGTCGTGCTCAGCCGATACGAGGCTTCCGCCGTTCCGCTCGCGTGCCGGACCCGGATCCCGATGTCCCACTCACCCGCCATCGCGAGCCCGTATTTCGCCTCATACACGCCCCTCGAGGCCTCGTGCAGCTCCCCGCGGCTCTCCATCTTGGGCATGGCGCCCATCGCCTGCATCGAGACCAAGACCTCCACATCCGCGCCTCGCACCGGCGCGCCGGTGGTGTCGCGGATCGCGATCTCCAGGCGGTTATCGCCCACGCTCGGAGTCTCGGGCAGGTTCCGCACCGAGAGCCGGAAGGGGCCCACCGGGTCGCCGGCTCCCTGGGGTGCCGTGCTCCTGCCCCGCTCGTCGGTCTTCCTCCCGCAGCCCGCGACCAAGGTCGCTGCGAGTGCCACGGTCAGCGCCAGCGCGGCGACGATCGCGGGAACCGAAACTCTTCCGTTCGCGCCCCTCATCGCGTCTCCTCCTCGGCGGGTGCGATCCCCACCGCCCGGTCCAGATCCGCGAGCCCCTGCAAGTAGCCAACCTGAGCCCGGTAAAGATCGAATCGCGCGCGCGCCAGATCGCGCTCCACGTTCAGAAGTGCTACGAAAGCGGCGCGGCTGTTCTCGTAGCTCGCGCGCACGGTCCGGAGCGCCCGCTCCGTTGCCGGGACCACCCGCTCTTGGATGACGTGAATCTCATGCTCGGTTTCCTGAACGCTCGCGAGCGACGTTTCGACCTCGGCGGCGATCTGAGTTTCCGCGGCCTTTCTCCGGTACTCCATCTGCTCGACTCCGGCCCGTGCCGCGCGCTCCGACGCGCCAAGCCTGCCGAACTGAATCGGAAGATTCATGCCGAGTCCGAACTGGGGTCGCCACTCGCGCTCCGCCATGAAGCGGTCGTACCGCGCGGTGAGTGTGAATTCCGGAAGACGTTGCCGCCGCGCGAGCGAAAGTTCCGCGGCACGCGAGTCGCGCTGCGCCGCCCAGCTTCGAAGCTCCGGCCTCAGCGCCTGGGCGAGGGCAAGGAGAGAATCGGACCGCTCGGGCGCGGGAGGGAGTGCCAGCTCGACGGGCGGCTCGGGAAGCGGGTTTCCGGGGTCCCTCTGCAAGTACGCGTTGAGCTGCGCCGAGGCGACCCGCCGTTCGCGTGTGAGCACCACGTCCTCGTGATCCAGCATCGCGATCTCCACGTCGGCCTGGAGCGCATCCTCGAGTCCCACGGTTCCGACCGAATACCGTCCGACCGCAGTCCGGCGCACTTCACCGAGCAACTCTTTGATGTCCGCGTTGAGGGTGCGCCCCCGCCCGGTGAGGAAGTATTGGTAGTAGGCCCGGCGCGCTTCGCGAAGGACGTCGAGCCTGGCGCTCCGGTAGTCCTCGCCCATCGCGCGAGCCCCCGCGCGGGCGGCACGCGCTCTCAAGCCGCGCTGCCCGAAGAGCGGCAGAGGCTGCGAGATAGTCGCCATGGTCGCGGGGTCCACGCTGCTGCTGGACCAGCTCTGGGGAGCCGTCATGACCTCGAGCATGGGATCGTCGAGACCGCCGGCCTGATCCGCGGCGGCCTCCGCACCCCGCCACGCCGCGCGCATCGCGCCCAGGGAAGGATTTCTCTCGAGGACGGCGCGCTCGAGCAGGCCGAGATCGAGGGTGGGCTTGGAAAGGAGCGAGTCGAGCGCCGGCGTCTGCGCGGCGGCGCGAATCGGGGCTGCCGCGGCGAGAACGAGCGCCAGCAGCATTCCCGTAAGCAAGACCCGGGACGACATGGGTGAGACCACCTCCCGAAAGCAGGATCCAGGTTCCGCGCGTCGGCAGGTCCGGGCGCGGCGAAAAAATCACCTGTGCCGGCGTGACGTCATCGCGCGCGGAATCCCGCGGCGAAGAACGGGCCGGGGCGGTCTTCTAGAGGCGGAGTGTGTTGTGGAGCGAGAGGGGCGAGACGGTACTTCGAGGCTGCGGGAGATCGGATCCGGAGCGTCGCGGGGCTGGAGCTTCGAGCTGCGGCGAGGCGGCGAGCGCGACTAAGTACGAGACGTCATCCTGGGAGCGCGTCGTCGACGGGACGACGCAGGGCGCCTGAGTCCTCGGCGTCGCGGCTTCGAAGCGACAGCAGGAGCCGGCCGAGATGGAAGCCTCTCGGCCCGTACCCCCGGCTAGATCGCAGCAAACCACGGACCGCGCGGGACGCTGCATGGCGCAATGCCTTCCGCTCGCGGCCAGAGGCGCCGCGTGCGCGCCGAGCAGGAGTCCCAAGACCAAGATGGAGGTGATCCGTCGCGTCACTTCGTTCTCCCGAATGCGTGTGTGTCCGTAATACCCCGGACCGCTTGAGATTGCTCCCGGCGGCCGGGCCGCGCAAGGACTAATCGAGGGCCGAAATCGTGCCCTTCCTACCATCGGCACGTCGGGGCCGGATCCCAAGCCCTTCGCGACCCGCCGATTGGGGCTGGACGAGATCGAGAAAGAGTACGATCTTTCCGCGAGCAGGCCGCGAGGTCGGGATCCCTGATCGGGAGGAACGCGATGAAGGCGACGACGAGAAGTGCCTGGTGTGCCCTTGGACTCCTGTTCCTGGCCCTGCTGGGCGCGCCGCCGAAGAATGCCGCGGCCGTAGCGCTTCGTCAGGCGAAGAACTTCGTCCTCCCCGGCGCCGAGACCATCCACGACGACCTCTACGTGGCGGGCACGGTGGTGGACATCCAGGGCACCGTGGACGGTGACCTGTTCGTCGGAGGCCAGACCATCACGATCGGCGGCACCGTGACCGGCGATGTCTTCGCGATGGGCCGCGACGTGACGATCTCGGGAAACATCGGCGGAACCGTGCGCGCCGCGGGGAACGCCATCACGGTGGACGGCACCGTGGGCCACGACGTGCTCGCGGGCTGCGGCGCTCTGGTGATCGGCCCGAACGCCTCGGTCGGACGGGACGTGCTCGCGGGCGCCGGCAATTCGAGCTTCGGAGGGCGGGTCGCGCGCGACGTGAGGGTGGGGTCCGGATCGACGAGCTTCTCGGGCTCGGTGGGCGGTGTCGTCTACGCGCGCGCGAAGGAGCTCAAGCTCAACGAAGGCGCGGTGCTCGAGGGCGACCTCTTCTACATCAGCCAGCACGAGCTCACGAAATCCTCCGGCGCCATCGTGAAGGGCCGCGTCGAGCGGAGGGAGCCGGCTCCGGAGACCTGGCGTCACCGCGGTGTGGGAGGGCGCGTGATCGGATGGTTCCGGGGTCTGATCGGCCTCGCCATCCTGGGCGCTCTCTTCCACCTCCTCTTCGCCCACGCGGGCCCGCGCACCCTCGAGGCGCTGGGAAAGGCACCCTGGGAAAGCCTCGGCATCGGCGTCCTGCTCGCCTTCGGATTCCCCTGCGCGGCCGCCTTCCTCTTCATCCTCGGGCTGATCTTCGGCGGCTGGTGGATCGCGCTCGGCGGGCTCGTGCTCTACTTCTTCGCGCTCGCGCTGGGATACGTGGTCTCGGCGACCTACGTGGGCCGCTGGCTCCTCGGGCGCGCCGGGAGCGGCGTAGGCGCGGTCGGCTGGGCGCTTCTCGCGGGCCTCGCGGCGCTGGGCCTGGTGACGGCGATCCCCTTCCTCGGGAATCTGGTCGGTTTCGCCGCGGCGCTCTTCGGGATGGGCGCCCTCGCCATGGCCTGGTACCGCGCGCGACGGGGCGACCGTCAGGCACCCGTGGCGCCGCCGGCGCCACAGCCTCAGTCGTCGGCTACTTGAGGAGCTTCGAGAGCCGGCGATCCTTGAGGAGCTTCCCTCCGGTCTGACATCCGGGGCAGTAGAAGAGCTCGTGATCCGCGTAGGAGACGCGGGCGATCGTGGTGTCACATCTCGGGCAGCGCTCGCCCGCGTGATCGTGCACCACGTAATGCTCCCGCGGCTCTTTCTGCGGCAGATCCCCCGCGGCGCTTCGACGCAATTTCTCCGTCTGATCCGAGAGAACGCGCAGCATCGCGTCGTACAGAACCTTGGCTTGCTCCGGCTCGAGCGATCCGGAGAGCTTCATCGGTGAGAGCCGCGCCTCGTGGAGGATCTCGTCGGAGAGCCCGCTTCCGATGCCCGCGATGGCCCGCTGGTCCGTGAGGAAGGTCTTGAGCCGTCGGGACGCGCCGCGCAGCGCCTCCGCGAAGCGCTCGAGCGAGAGCTCCCCCCGCGAGGGGTCCGGGCCCAGCCTGCCCAGTTCCGGAACGTCCGCGAGATCCTCCACCAGCCAGAGCCTTGCCCGCTTCTCCTTGCCGTGCTCGACCAGATCGAGACGGGCGCCGTCATCGAATCCGATCCGCGCGGAGAGGTGCTTGGGGTAGCCGGCGCCCAGCTTCACGTCGAGCCTTCCCGCCCGCATGAGATGGATCACGATCGCCCGGCGCGACTCGGTCTCGAGCGCCAGGTACTTCCCCACGCGTGTCGGAAGGCTCAGGAATTCGCCGATGAAGCTCTCGGGCGCGGGCGAGGCGGTTTGCAGCAGCGCGGGCTGGCGGATCAAAAAGGATTCGATGCGCCGTCCCGAGACCCGCGCCGCGAGATTTTCGGCCAGGATCTCGAGAAACGGAATTTCGGGCACGAGCTACTCGAGGCGCGTCGCGAGGATCAGCTTGGAGCGGAACGGATGCCCGAGCGGGCGGATGAACCGGACCCCGAAACCCTCCTGGGCCATCCAGTCCGCGATCGTTTCGGCCGGATAGGCGCAGCCCCGGTCGAAGAGCGTGAACATCTGGAGGGAGTGCATCGCGGCGTCCGGAGGCTTCGTCGCGTCCGGATCGGTCATCACGCCGTGAACCAGGAGCGTGCCCCCCGGACGCAGGGCCTCGCGGGCCTTCGCGAGGATGACATGGCCTATCTCCTCGCTCTCCGTCTGGAAGACGTTCGAGAGCAGCACCGCGTCGACCGGACCCGGGAAGGGATCGCTTCGATAATCGCCGGTCCGGTACGTGACCCGGTCCTCGAGCCCCTCGGCGGTCAGGATCTCCTGGGCCGCCTCGATCGTGGGCGCCAGGTCGAAGAGGGTCGCTTTGAGTTCCGGGGTCGCGCGCGCGTATTCGGCCGCGTAAATGCCGGACCCCCCGGCCACATCCAGCAGCGTGGATCCCGGAAGGAGCGGCGCCATCTCCACGACGCGGCGCGCGGCCTGCCGGCTGTTCGTATGGACCGAGCGGATGTAACGGCGGACCCGGTTCGGGTCCCCTCCGAGGAGGGCGTCGCTCGAGAGCCGGTGGAGCGGCACCCCTTCCTTCACGGCGCGCGCGAGGTCTCCCCATTCCCGGAAAAGCTCCGAGGAAAGATCCAGCATCCCAGTGGCGTCGCCGTCGAATCCGGGCACGACGTAGGGGGCGAGCTCGCGCGGCACGACGTACGTCGCGCCGTGCTTGTGAAGGAGGCCCAGCGCGACGAGCGCGTTCAGCAGGCGCTCCATGCCTCGTGGATCCGCGCCGCAGCGGCGCGCGACGTCTTCGGCGACCTGGGGCGTCTGGTGAATAATAGGGAACAGGCCCAGCGCGTGCGCGGCGAGCAGGGTCGCGGACTCTTGATAGGCGCGAAGGACCTTGCCCAGGCGCGCGACCGGCGATTCTTCCTGCACGGGCGCTGGCCGCGGCGGTCCCTCGCCGGGGCGCTGGGGTCTGCGGGAGCGATCGTGGCGCCCGGGGGGGCGCTCCTGCGTGGGCCGGGGTCCGCGGTGAACCGGCGCCTGCGGACGGCCTCCCCGCGGATGCGGGGGGCGCTGCTGATTCTGGACCAGAAACTCCATCTCTTCGGGCGGGATCCGAGTCCCGTACTGCGGATGCTCCCGGATCGCGGGCTTTCCGACCGAGCGCGGATTCTGGGCGCGCGGGTGCGGCGCGCGCGGACTCGGCGGACGCGAACCCCGCTGCGGATGCCCGCCGCCGGCGGGACCTCCCGGAGGCCCGCTGCCGCGTCGCGCCCAGTCCCGTTCTTGCGGTCGTCCGGAGCGCTGTGGCTTCTGGCCGGAGGGCTGAGGCCCCCGCGCCCAGGGCTTGGCATTCGGCTGCCGCGTAGAGGGCCAGCGCTTGCCGCCCACGGGGGCGTTGGTGGCCTGGCCGCGACGGAGCGGCGGCGGTCCCCCCGGCCGGTCCGAGCGGAACGGACGGGACGACGGCACCGGCGCCTTGGAATCCGAGTCAGGCTTTGTGGCCCTGCGGGCAGGACGTTTGGTCGGCTTCATACGAAGGCGGGAATCATAGCACGGACAGGGAGGAACGCACGAGATCGCTCAGCAGTTTTCCGTCTCCGCGACCTTGCGCGCGGGACTGCACTTCCTTCATGACGCGGCCCATGTCCTTCATCGAAGTGGCGCCCAGCTCGGCGATAACCGCGCGAACCATCTCGCGCGATTCCACCTCCGAGAGGGTGGCGGGTAGGTACTCCTCGACAATGCCGAGCTCGCTCTGGATCTTGGCGACGTCCTCGGCCTTTCCAAGCCTCTGGTACTCGACGATCGAGTCCTTGAGTTTCTTCGCGTAGGCCTGGAACGCGCGGATGGCGTCCGCGTCCGGCAGGGTCGTGATCGAGATGTCTTTCTTCTTCTCGAGAAGGACCGCGCTCCGGAGCATGCGCAGCGTGGAAAGGCGCGCCTGATTCCCGCCCTTCAACGCCGCTTTCATGTCCTCGTTCAGGCGATCCTCGAGCATCGCGGGCGAGTATACCAGAATGTTGACAGAGGGAGGAAAAGCCGCCAAACTGCCGCTTCCCAACCCCATCCCGTCGGTTTTTCCGGAGGAAAAGAATGATCCGGTTTCGTGGCCGAGCCGCCCTCAGTGTGACCCTGGCGGCTGTTCTCGCCCTTTCCACGGCGCGCATGGCGATCGCCGTGGAGGAGCGCGGATGGCTCTCGCTCGAGGCGGGCGCCGATCTCTACGACCCCGAGCAGGCGCTGCAAGATGGACCGTCGTTCGGGGTGCGGGCCACGGGATTCTTGACCAACTGGGTGGGCGTGGAGGGTCTGTACCGCCGGGGTTCCCCTCATCAAGATCCGTCGTCGCTCGGGGACGCCACCGTCTCCCACTACGGCGCCGGGCTCATCTTCACACCCCAGCGCTCCGCCTGGGCGCTTCCTTATCTCTACGGCGGCATCGGCTCGATCAAGGTGGACCGGGATGGGTTCGCCTCGAAGTCGAACAGCGCCTACCACGCGGGCGTCGGCGCCGTGTTCCGGGCCGGCGAGAGGATCGGGTTCCGCCTCGACGCGCGCGACGTGACCTACAAGCAGGACAGCGGCCCCGGGCGTGCGAGCCGTGTGAATGAGTTCGAGATCTCGAGCGGGATCACCGCGTTCTGGTTTGGACGGCCGCGCGACACCGACGCGGACGGCGTTCCGGACAAGAACGACCGATGCCCCGCCACGCCGCACGGCGCTGTCGTCGACGCGGGCGGGTGCCCTCTGGACACGGACGGGGACAAGGTCTTCGACGGCCTCGACAAATGCCCCGGGACGCCGGCCGGAGCGGTCGTGGACGCGAACGGTTGTCCGATCGATACCGACGGCGATGGAGTATTCGACGGGATCGACAAGTGTCCCGACACGCCGAAGGGAGTGCTGGTCGACGCGCAGGGATGCCCTATGGACACGGACGGGGACAAGGTTCCGGACGGACCCGACAAGTGTCCGGATACGCCGAAGGGCGCGATCGTGGACAAGAACGGCTGTCCGCTCGACGCGGATGAGGACGGCATTCCGGACGGTATCGACAGCTGCCCCTTCACGCCTCCGGGCGTGGCGGTGAACGCCGGCGGGTGTCCCATCGAGCCCTCCCCGGTCGAGCGCGATCTCCTGAACGACTGGATGATCCGCATGAGCGACATCGAATTCGTCACGGACTCCCTAAGACTCACGCCGGAAGCGATGGCGCGGGTCGATTCGGTGGGCCAGATGCTGGCGCAGTGGCCCATGCTCCGGTTCGAGGTGGGCGTGCACTCCGACAACTCGGGCGAGGACGCCAGAAGGCAGCCGTTGAGCCACCTCCGCGCGCGGTACGTCCTTCAATACATCTACTCGAAGCACCCGAGCCTGAACCAGAAGAACTACTACTACACGGGCTACGGCGATACCCAGTCGATCGCCTCCAACAAGACTCCGGAGGGACGCGCGTTGAATCGTCGCGTCGAGTTCAAGCTCGTGTCGATGGATGTGCTGGCGAAGGAACGCCTGCGTCGGGAGTCGCTGGGGACGACCCCGGCTCCACGCGCTCCCGGTCTGCCGCCACCCGCTAAGTAGCGGCGCCCCGCGTCCGCTCCCTCTCGTCCTCGTCGATCATCGCGGCGAGAGTGGAGCGCAGCGGGGTGGGATCGAACAAAAGCTCCGCGCGGGTCCGCGTGTTCCGGACCGGCGCGAGCCGCTCCAGGTGGAGCACCAACTCCCGCGGCAATACGAGCTTGCGCAGGAAGGACTCCGCGGGCAGAACGGGCGTGAGGAGTCCCAGCTCCTCGGCCAGAAGGTCGGGAAGACGACGCCTCGGCGCCGGAACGCCCGAGAGCTCCGCTAGAAGATCGTATAGCTCGCCGAGCCGGATCGAGTCCCCGACCGCGAAATAGCGCCTTCCTCCATGGCCCCGCTCGATGGCCGAGGCGACACATCGCCCCACGTCGTTTCCGTCGCTCACCGCGAGCCAGACCTCGTTCAGGAGCCGGAAGGGAAGCTCGCGGGCTAAGAAGACCTTCACGAAATCGCCGAGTATCGTGTGCGAGCCCGGCTGGGCGAGCACGCCCGGGCTCACCACCATGGTGGTCATCCCTTCCGGACGATTCGACTCCAGCACCCGGACCTCCGCCTCGAATTTCATGCGGACGTACTCCGATTCGTATCGCCCCCCCGGCGGCGTCTCCTCGTCCACCGGAGAGCCCGGGTCGGCGCACTCCTGCACGGTTCCCGTGTAGCCGATGAAGAGGAAGAGACGCGCGCCCGCGCTCTCCGCCTCGCCCAGGAGCGCCTCCGTCCCCGCCACGTTGACACGCCGCTGCTTATCCCGCGCGATGCTCGCGAACCCGGTGCGCGCGGCCGCGTGGACCACCACGTCGCATCCCTCGGCCACGCCACGCAGCGAATCCGGCCGCGCCAGGTCCCCGCGGACGACCTCCACGAGGTGCTGTGGCCCGTCGCCCGCCGAGCGGCGGGCCAGCGCGGCCTTCACGGATCTCTGGTGCTCGAGGACGCGCAGCGGGACCTGAAATCCGGCGAGGGACGGCCAGAGAGCGCGCCCGATCGTGCCGGTCGCGCCGGTGACGAGGATTCGACTGGGTCGGTAAGGAGATCGCATGGAATCGGGCGAGGAGTCTATCACTCCTTGACCCCGGCCACTCGATGGAGTCTCCTTCCCGGATGGTCGACAAACCCGCGTCCCACGAGCGGAAATCCATCTTTGTCCTGGCCCGATTCGAGCGCTGGGCGCTGCCACGGATCGCGGCGGCGCTTCCCCGCTGGGTGGTCCCGGATCATCTGACGCTCCTCGGCGTGCTCGCGGCGACCGGGATCGCGGCCGCCTACGGGCTCTCGAACCGGAACGAGCACTGGCTCTGGGCCGCGAGCGCCGGCCTGGTCGTGCACTGGTTCGGTGACAGCCTGGATGGAACGCTGGCCCGGGTTCGGAAGATCGAGCGCCCGCGCTACGGCTACTACCTGGATCATTTGACCGACGCGTATTCGACGACCGCGATCGGGATCGGCCTCGGACTCTCCCCCTACATGCTTCTCTCGGTGGGCCTCGCGATCGTGATCGCCTATCTCGTCCTGTCCATCAACGTGTACCTGGAAACCCACGTCCTGGGAGAGTTCCAGTTCGGCTATGCCTGGATGGGGCCCACCGAGGCGCGCGTGGCCCTGATCGGACTGAACACGCTCGCGCTCTTCCGTCCCCCGCTGCCCTTTCATATCGGCGTGGTGGGCGCCACGATCTTCGACGTGATCGGGGCGCTCGTGGCCCTCACGATGGCGGGCCTCCTTCTCGCCCGCGTCGTGAAGAATCTCAGGCGCCTCGCCGCGATGGAGCCGCCCCGAACGTAACCCTCCCCGCGGCGTGAGCCTCTTGCCGCGCGGCTCGAACGCGCCGCGGAATCTTTGAATCTGCAATTTCTCGGCGTGATCCACCTCGCGGTCTGCAAGGAATCATCTGGCCCATCACGGCCATCGGCGTGTCGCGCGCCATCCCCATTCGCCTGAATTCGGGGGGCCGTGCGTCTTGCGAGAGGCTGGATCGAGCGCTCCCAATCGGATCGGGTCGCGGCCGTTTTCGATGCGCAATCTGCACGCGAACCGCGGCATGGGACCTGCTTGATTCGGACCCGTCGGGACTGCGTCCACCCCGGACGCATCATCGCGGCGAACGAGCCGGGTTCGGGCTCGATCGTCGGGAAGAGAAAACGCAAAACGTACCGAGGAGGTTGTCGTGCGCCAAGTCTTTCGCGCGGCTCGCGCGGGAGTGTGGCTCGCTCTGGCTTTCGCCGCGCTTCACGCCGCCCCCGCCCTGGCGGGGCCGTACACGCGTTTGCAAGTGTTGATGCCC
Source organism: Candidatus Eiseniibacteriota bacterium (assembly GCA_041486775.1). Classification (GTDB taxonomy): domain Bacteria; phylum Eisenbacteria; class RBG-16-71-46; order SZUA-252; family SZUA-252; genus WS-7. The sequence continues at coordinate 13,703 of JBGPMB010000018.1, forward strand.
GGCGAGACCGCTGCCCCCGGTACGTCCTCGGGAAAGACGGGAACGCCGAGGGCGCAGGTTTCCGGTATCCCGTTCGACATCACCGTTCGCGCGTGCGACAACACGTGGACGGTGGTACCCACGATTTCGAACAGCATGCAGATCACTTCGACAGACGCCAGCGCCACGCTTCCGCAGCCGGCGCAGCTCCAATCCGGCGTCCGCACGTTCACGGTCACCTTCAACGCGGCGGGAACGTTCAATATTCTCGCCCACGATCAGACCGACAACACGATTCCGGACGGCACGTCCGCGTCGGCCCTGACCCAGGTGCTCGCGAGCTTCACGTTCGAGAGCATCTCCCAGAAGCACAAGTACGCGGGCACGCCGGATCCCACCACGCTCACGGCGCGTGACCCGAACGGAAACGTGGTGACGGGCTACACCGGACCGGCGGGCCTGAAAGAGGTCACGAGCTTCGGCGACGGGCGCGTCTCCCCCGCCCAGGTCACGCTGACGGGCGGCGTGTGGTCGGGAAATCTCACCATGTATCGCGCGGACGAAACCAGTATCAACCGCGGCAACGTGAACAAGTACGCCTACGATCTCAACAACCCGTCCAAAAACGGCTCGAGCGATCCGTTCATCGTGCACCCGGGCTCCTTCGCCAAGGTCCAGGTCATCGTGCCCGGCGAGGCGCCTCTGCCGGGCAGCGTGAGCGGCAAGACCGGCACGCCCGCGACCCAGGCCGTGGGCACCGGATTCACGGTGAACGTCTACGCGACCGACGCGTACTTCAATCCCCTGGGGGGCGGCGACAACGTCCGCGTGACCGCGACGGGCTCCTACACGGCGGCCCCCACGTCGGGGGTGCTCTCGAACGGCTTCCGCCAGTTCACGGTCATCTTGAATACGGTCGGAACGCAGACCGTGACCTCGAGCGACCTCACCAACGGCTCGATCACCGGCACGACCAGCGGAAACATCCAGGTGATCGCGGCGGGCGTGAATCACTTCGCTTTCAATACGATCGTGGGCCCGATCACGGCCGGCACACCGGTCTCGGTCACCGTGCGCGCCGTGGATTCGGGCGGCAATACCGTTCCCGGCTATGCCGCGGACGCCATCCTCGCCGCGAACACCGGCACGAACAGCATCACACCGAGCCTGATCACGCTCGCGAACGGAACCTGGACCGGCAACGTCACCTTCAAGGGCGCGGGTGGCGCCGTGGCGCTCACCGCGGCGGACTTCTCGGCGCCCCCGAAGATCGGCACCAGCAACACGTTTGTCGTGACCCCGGGCCCGTTCTTTGCCTTACAAGTGATTCTCCCCGGTGAATCCGCCATGGGAGGCACGACGACGGGCAAGAGCGGGACGCCGACCAATCAGACGGCCGGGACTCCGTTCACCATGACGGTCCGCGCGGTGGACCAGTACTGGAACCTCGTTCCGGGGGTGAACGACCGGATCGCCTTGTCCTCGACGGACCTCTACGCCTGGATGCCCACGGACACCGTGCTGGTCAATGGGCAGTGTCTGATCCCCACGCGCCTCCACAAGAGCGGCTACCAGACGATCACGGCCCGTGACTCGACAGACGGCTCGATCCAGCCCAACACCTCGAGCCAGGTCCTCGTGAACGGCGGGTCCTTCTCGCGCGTCCTGATCCTGGCGCCCGGTGAGACGCCTGCTCCGGGCACCGTCACCGGGCGCGGCGGCACGGCCACGGACGAGAACATCAACTACTCCTTTACGATCACCGCCCTCGCCACGGACCAGTGGTGGAACCCGGTCGGAGGCGCCACCGACGTCGTGCATATCACGTCGGGCGATCCGCTCGCGCAACTCCCTCCCAACCAGGCGATGGTGGACGGACGCGCGGACATGACCATGAAGCTCTCGACGGGCGGCTTCCAGCAGATCTCGGTCACGGACGTCACGCAGCCCTCGAAGACGGGCAGCACCACGCAGGTACGCGCCATCACGAGTGGGTTCCACCTCCAGGCGGATGTCGCTCCGGGCAGTGCCCGCGCCGGCGAGCCCTTCACGGTCACCGTCAAGGTCACCAACGACGCCGGCGCCGTGATCCAGGAGATCAACTCCTTCGTCACGCTGCAGGTCTTGAACTCGGGTAGCCGCGCGCCGGGACAGGGCACCCTGCTCACGACCCAGTTCCAGCTCCTACAAGGACAGCGCTCGGTTTCGGAGACCTACACCTTCGCCGAGCCCATCGTGATCGTCGCGCACGACGACGCGGGGAACGCGCCCGCGACGAGCAACGTCATCACCATCACGCCCGGTCTGCCCAGCGCCATCCGGCTGACCAGCGACCCGTCCTGGGTGGGCGGGAACCGCCACGCCACCCTCACGGCGCGCGTGGTGGACGACTTCGAGAACGGCGTCCCCGATCAGTCGCTCGCGTTCAGCCTCCTCTCCGGCACCGGAACGCTGGGCGCCTCGGACACCCTGAGCGACGCTTCGGGCTACGGCCGCGCGGACTTCCTGAGCCCGCGGAATCCCGAGCACGACATGCTCCGGTCCAGGTCGGGCAGCCTGCAGCGCGACCTGGATCTCGAAGTCGCGTTCGTGGACCCGAGCGCGGCGGGAGGCACGGCGTACAGCTACCCGAATCCGTTCCATCCGCCCTCGCAGCCGGCCACGATCGCCTACAAGATCGACGACGACGCGGTGGTCACCTTGCGGGTCTTCACGCAGAGCGGAAATCTCGTCCTGCGCAAGGATTTCCAGCGCGGCGCCCCGGGCGGACAGGCCGGGCTCAACACGTACCTCTGGGATGGAAGGAACGGAAAGGGAGACGTGGTCAGCAGTGGAGGCTACGTCGTCCTGATCGAAGCCCAGGGCAAGGGTGAGACGCTGCACGTCATCCGCCGCAAGATCGCGGTGGTCCGGTAATTCAGGAGGCGCCATGAACCGCATGACACCTGCCATCGTTCGCAACGTCGCGCTCGCTCTGGCCCTCTTTCTCGGCGCCGGAACGGCGTGGAGCGAGAATCAATCGGGCGGGGCGCCGGGATCCTGGCTCACCACCTACGTCGGCGCCCGCACGCTGGGGCTGGGAGGCGCCTTCGTCGGCGCGGCCGACGACGCGTCCTCGGTCGTCTGGAATCCGGCCGGGCTGAGCACGCTCGTGCCGAACGAGCTCCACATGGACGCCGCGCGCCTCTTCGAGGACACCACGATCGGCTCGTTCGGGTTCGCCGTTCCCGGGAACAAGCTGCCGAGCTTCGGACTCACGGTGCTCACGCTCCGCTCGGGCGCATTCGACCGCACCGATGAGATGAACAATCCGCTCGGCACGTTCAACGAGAGCGAGACGGCCTACATCTTCACGATGTCGCGCGCGCTGACGCCGCGGTTCGCGCTCGGCGTGAACTCGAAGCTGGTGCGCCAAAGCATCGAGGACTTCAGCGGCGGCGGATTCGGATTCGACGTCGGCGCGATCATGAGCGTGACCCCGAATCTCAAGGTCGGAGCCTCCGCGCTCAACCTGGGCGGCCCGAGCATCACGCTGCAGAGCACCAAGGAGACGTATTCGAGCCAGTTCCGGGGCGGATTCTCCTACGCGGTCCTCCACGGACGCGGCCTGATCGCCGCCGAGATGGACCAGACCCAGAATTCGGGGCTCTCGATGCACGGCGGCTCGGAGTACTGGGTGCAGCCCGCGTTCGCGCTCCGGGTCGGGATGAACGATCAGCACGCGAGCGGCGGGTTCAGCTATCGAACCGGCGGCCACTATCAGTTCGACTACGGCGTCTCCGACCACGCCCTGGGCCTCATCCACCGGCTCGGCGTGTCGTACCGGTTCGGCGGCTTCTACGCGAGCGCCAAGGCGGAGCCCGAGGTCTTTTCGCCGACGGGAGAGAACGCCGTCACGAACATCGTGCTCGGATCGCGCACGAAAGCCGATACGGACAACTGGACGCTGTCGCTCATCAACAAGACCGACGCCGTGGTCCGGAAGTTCGGCGGCAAGGGTACGCCCCCGGCCCATCTGCTCTGGGACGGCAAGGACGAGACCGGCATGCCGCTCTCGGACGGCACCTATCGTTATCAGCTCCTCGTGCACGATGCGGACGGCCGGGACATTCTGAGCCCGACGCACACCGTCGAGATCTCGACCGGCGGCCCGCAGGGGTCGGTACCGGTGATCCCGATCCAGCCGTAACCCACTCGCGCGGAGACACGGACGATGACGCGTAACGATCGGTACATCGGGTTCTCGATCGCGGCAGTCGCCGCGGCCATGCTGACGGTGGTGGGTACCACGACGCCCGCCCTGGCCGGTAAGAAGCAGGCGGCCGCGGCCGAGGCGGCCCCGGGCTCCAATCTACTTCAAGAGTCCGGCCTTCGCTTCGAGTCGGCCCGGCTCCTGAATGATGCGGACCGACCGGCCGGGCTGGAGGACGCGCTTCAGATCACCAACCGCGCGATCCAGCACGGGTCCGAGGACGAGAAGGCCGCCGCGCGCTTCCTCTCCGGCGAGATCCGCTACGGACTGGGGCGCTACGGCGAGGCGGCGGACGAGTTCAGCCGCGCCGAGGGCGCGTTCCGGAAGACTCCGTTCGCCGACGACGCCGCGTTCGCGGCGATCCAGGCCATGGAAGCGAACGGAAAGGACGCCGCCGCCGCGAAGGCGTGGATGGACTGGGAGGGGCGGTATCCTCAGAGCCCGCTCATGGGCGAGGCCCGCCTCGCGGAGGCATGGAACGCGCTCCGCCGCGGAGACACGGGCGCCGCGCAGAAGACCCTGGCGGCGCTGGCGGCATCGCGTGCCTGGTACGCCACCGACTCCCGCGTCATGCTGGCGCAAGGCATGGCGCTCTACCAGCGAGGGAAGTGCGCCGAGGCGCTCGCCGCGATCGGGCCCAAGCCCGCCGGCGCCGCCGCGACGTACCTCCGCGCGCTCTGCTTCCGGGGTTCGGGGTCGCTTCTGCGGGCCGCGGCGGCGTTCCAGGACGTGGCGGACCGCTACCCCGACTCCAGCCTCCGGGACTACGCCCTCCTCGCCAAGGCCGACGCCTTCCTGCAGGCGAAGGATTACCGGAGCGCGGCCGAGGAATTCGCGCGCGCGGCCGGGAGCGTGAGCAACGACAACGTGCGGGCCGAGGCCGAGCTTCGCTCCGCCGGCGCGATCTATCTGGAGGGTATGGCCGATTCCTCGCTCGCGCTTCTGCGCGGGATCGTGCAGCGACGCGCCGGCACCGACGTCGCCGCGCGCGCGCAGTTCCTGGTCGGCGAATCGCTCATCGGGAAGAAGATGTACGCGGAGGCGATCGTGGAACTGAATCGCGTGCTCACGACGTACTTCCAGCATTCCGTGGCCGCGAGCGCCCAGTACCGGGTGGCGCGCTGCCTCGACGCGCTGGGCCGACGCGCGGACGCGACCGGAACCTACCAGGCCGTGGTCTCAGGCTATCCGCTGGAGCCGGAATCTCCCGCGGCCGCGTATCTCGCGGGGGTAGGTCTCCTCTCGCAGAACCGTCCCCTGGCCGCAGCGCCCTATTTCCAGATCGTGCTCGACCGCTACGCCACGCGGAGCGACTCCTCCTCCTCGACGCTCACCTTCGCGTCGCCGGAGCTGGCGGGACTCGTCGACGCGGCGCTCTGCCTGCTCGAGTACACGTACCACAAGGCCGGCGACATCGGGCAGCTCGCCGGCGCGCCGCACCTGCTCCTCCAGCGCATGCCGCCCAGCCGCTCGCCCTGGCGGGCCTGGGCGCTCCTGATCGACGCCGACGCATCCGCCGCCTCCGGCCGCTACGACGAGGCACAGGCCACGCTCGAGCGCCTCACGCGCGACTTCCCGGGGCACCCGATCGGCGCCTCGGCCACGAAGCTCCTCGCGTGGACCTACGCGCGTCAGGGCCGCGACAGCCTGGCCGTCGCCTCCGAGGAGCGGCTGGTGTCGCAGTACGGCGGGACGGGAGACGAATCGGTGGTGAGCGGCGCGCTTCTCGACATCGCGCGGTATCGGTTCAACCAGAAGCGCTACCGCGACGCCGCGGCCTCGTACGACGTGTTCCTGAAGCGCTTCCCCAAGCATCCGGCGAGGCTGAGCGCCCGCTATCAGGCCGGGCTCTGCTACTCGAGGTTGAACCGCGCCGGGGACGCCGTGGACCAGTGGGAAGCGGTGGTCCGGGACAGCGCGGACGCACCCATCGCCGAGAAGGCCTGGGCGCGGGCCGGCGACCTCTACTTCCAGGCGCAGCGCTACACGGAAGCGAAGCGCTGCTATGCGGGTCTTCTCGAGCACTTCGCCTCGACCGACGTCGCGGCGCTCGCCACGCTCCGCCTCGCGCAGTGCGAGTACAACGCCGGGAACGACGCCTTGGCACTCGCCGGATTCGCCAAGACCCAGGAGCAGTACCCGAACACGCCCGCCGCGCGCGAAGCCAAGCGCGGCACCGAGCTTTCACTCTACCGCCTGGGGCAGACCGCGAAGGGATCGGAAGTGCTCGAGACCCTGATCCAGCAGTACCCCTCGAGCGCTTTCGCCGCCGACGCGCAGTTCCAGATCGCGAAGCGGCACTATCAGGCGAAGCAGTTCACCGACGCGGCCCAGGGCTTCCGCCGCGTCGTGAGCCAGTTCCCCGGCTACTCCGCCGCGGACCAGGCGCAATTCCTCCTCGCGGATTCCTACGCTCAGGCGGGATCCCCCGCCGAGGCGCGGCTCGCCTACGAGCAGTTCCTCTCCTTCTTCCCGGAGAGCGACCTCCGATCCACGGTGCAGTTCCGGGTCGGGCTCATGGAATTCGAGGGGAAGGAATACGCCCGCGCCGCGGTCGCCTTCACCGGCGTGCTCGAGGAGAGCGTCTCCACCGAGATGGCCTCGGCCTCGCGCTACAACCTGGCGCTCTGCCAGAAGCTCCTGGGCCAGACCGACGAGGCGCGCGCCTCGCTGGAGCGCTTCCGAACCGAGCACCCGCGCGATTCCCGCGCCGCAGACGTGTCCTACCAGCTGGGGGACATGGACGAGGCGGCGGGCAAGGCGAAGGAGGCGGAGGAGAACTACCAGTCCGCGCTCGCCGCGGGTCCCTCCAGGGCGCTCGAGGTGGAGCTGCAATACCGCGTGGGCCGCTGCCGCGAGACGCTCGGAGACCCCGACGGCGCGCTCCAGGCCTATCTCAGGGCGGCCGCCTCGATGGAGCGGAAGAACGCCTTCCGTGTCTCGGCGCTGACGCGCTGCGCCGCGCTCTATGAGGCGAAGAAGAGCTACACCAAGGCGTACGACATCTACCTCGACATCGCGCGCAACTCCCAGGATCAAGAGCTGGCCGCGCTCGCCAAGGGGCGCGCCTCCCAGCTTCAGCCCGGTTCGAAGAAGCGGTAATCCCGAGACGAGTCACAGAAAGGAGTCTGTCCATGTTCGAGAATTTCGACTGGGTCGGCGCGATGCGATCGAGCCCGGTCATGATCGTGATCCTCTTCTGCAGCGTGATGATGGTCGGGTTCGCCCTGGAGCGGCTGATCTACTTCGGCAAGCGCCGCGGGAACCCGGACGGGGTGCTGGCCACGGCGCTCATCGCGGTGCGCGGAGGAAACCGTGAAGAGGCGGTCCGCGTGCTGAACGGCACACCGCATCCCCTGGGGCCGGTGGCGGCCGAGATGCTCCGGAATTCCGAGCTCTCGCCGGAGGCGGCCGAGGAGAAGCTCCAGATCGCGCTCAGCGAGCAGCGCATGCAGCTCGAGCGGAACCTGGGATTCATCGGAACCATGGGAAACACGGCGCCCCTGATCGGGCTCCTCGGAACGGTGTGGGGCATCATGCGCGCGTTCCACGACATGGCGCGCACGGGATCGGCGGGCCCTTCGGTGGTCGCATCGGGTGTGGCCGAGGCGCTCTTCACGACCGCGGCCGGGCTCATGGTGGCCGTGCCGGCGGTGATGCTCTACAACCACTTCGTTCGGCGCATGGGCGTCCTGCTCACCGTCGCCGAAAACCACGCGCGGACGCTTCGCATCGAGGCCGACGCGAATCGTGCCGGCCACCGCGCCGGCACGCGAGCGGCTTGAGGAGGCGCGGGTGAGACGATTCACGCGAAAACGAAATCCGGAGGGCATCCACGACGTCAACATGACGCCCTTGATCGACGTGTCGCTGGTGCTCGTCGTGATTCTCATGGTGGCGACTCCGATGGCCTTTCAGTCCGGCATCCAGGTCCGAAACGCGGCGACCAGCGGCCGGGCAGCCGTCGAGCGCGCCCGGGCGGAGCGCGTCGAGATCACGATCCTTTCTCCGGACAGCATCCTGGTGAACCGGGATCTGGTGAACCGGGGATCCTTGACGGGGCTTCTGAAGCCGCTGATCGCCCAGAGCGCGACCAAGACCGTCGTGGTCCGCTGCGAGGGACGAGTTCCGCACGGGGTGTTCGTCTCCGTGCTCGACGAGGCGAAGAGCTGCGGCGCCGCGCAGATCGCGGTGGTGGGAGGTTGAGATGAGACGTCGCGCCATCGGCGAACAGGACATGATCACCAAAGTCAACGTCACGCCCATCATCGATGTGGCGCTGGTCCTGGTCATCATCCTGCTCGTCACCGCTCCCCTGCTCTCGGTGGCGGACCTGCCGGTGGACCTCCCGCAGGCCCGGACGCGCGAGGCCGAGGACGAGCGGAACGTGAGCATCACCCTCTCCACGACGGGGCGGCTGGCCGTGGACGACAAGATCGTCGCCCCCGAGGCGCTCGGCGCCTACCTGCGCGGGAAGCTCTCCCAGCGGGAGAACGAGAACGTGCTGGTGGTGGTGCGCGCCGATTCGGGAGCGCCATACGAGGCCGTCCGCCGGCTTCTGAACGAAGCGAAGGCGGCGGGCGCGACACGCCTCGCCATCGCGACCCGGCAGAAAACGGAGGCGCCATGACGGCCGCTACCCTCCGCATGGATCTCCATCAGACCCGGGCTCGGACGAGCTGGACCATGAGCCTGAGCTTCGTGGCCCACGCGCTCCTCATGCTGTGGCTCGCGCTGCATCACGTCGCGGCGGCCGATGTGACGCCGATCACCGAGATCACGCTGCTCGATCCGGGAGATCTCGCGCCCTCCTCGCCGGCCCCCGCGCCGGCCGCGCCCCGCGGCCGCACGGCCGAGGGCTTCGCGACGCGTTCCGCCAGCGACGAGCACTTCAAGCGCGCGACGACCAAGGCCGAGGTGGAGCCCGATCCGCAGTCCTCGTGGGCGTTCGAGGACCGGCTCCAGGCGCGCCTGGCGGCGATGCAGCAGAACCAGAGCACGGCCGGCGCCGGGATCGCGACCTCGAAGGCGCCAACATCCATCTTCGGGACCGCTCCGGCGGTGATGTCCGGCGGGACGGGTTTGGGAACCCCCATCACGCTCACGCGCGGCGGAGGCGGCGGCGGAGCGCCGTTGCCTCTGGCGCGCGGCGGCGGGACCGGTTCGGCGCCGTCGCTCGCGACGGTCGCGGAATCGCATCAGGGCGCCGGGACGCCCGCGCCGGCCCGAAGCACCGAATCGTCGGCCCGGCGCACCGTGGCGGGCGCTTCGATCACGGGTCCGATCGCCGACCGGCCGATCGTCACCTACGCCGTTCCGATGTATCCGGAATGGGCCAAGCACGACGCGGTCGAAGGGGCCGTGACGCTCTACTTCGTGGTCCGTCCGGATGGCGGCGTGAAGGAGAACATCCTGGTCCAGAAGACCGCGGGATTCGAGGATTTCGATGAGAACGCGCGCGTGGCGCTTCGCGCCTGGCGCTTCAGACCGCTCGCTCCGGGCCAGTCCGGCGAGCAGTGGGGCACGATCACGTTCCGTTACCGGCTCAGCAGCGCGGGATAGAGGAGGCGTGTGATGAGGTCGAGACTTCGAGGAATCGGGCGGCTCGAGAGCGCGGCGTGTGTCGCCCTGCTCGTGATGGCCGCGCTCACGATCGCGCCGGGAAGCGTCCAGGCGGCCGGCAGAGCCACGGGAAAGGCTCGCGTCGCTCCGACGACTGCTGTCGCTGCGTCCGAAGCGCCCGCGGACACGTCCATGACGCTGCACGCGGGCCAGTCCGGAACCGAGTTTCGCTCCATGACCATCGAGGGCGAAGACCGGGTACACGTGGATTTCGGACGTCCCGAGCTCAACCTGGATCTCGATCCCGAAGACGTGCCCGGGCTGACCCGAGGCACCGCCTTGGATGTCCTGGACCGGACCGTCCCGGACCTTGCCTCGCCCCTCGTCGCGCTTTCGTCCCAGGACCGCTCGCCGTACATCGCGAGACCCTGGCTCCGGCAGTTCGCCACCGGCTCCGTCGCGCGTTTCCGCCCGGCCGTCAGGGGCGTGGTCCGATGGAAGCTCCTCGTGGCCGATTCGCGGGGACAGACGGTGGCATCGTTCGAGGGTACGGGCGATCCTCCCAAGGAGATCGCCTGGGACGGCCGCACGAAAGCGGGCGCACCGGTGACCCCGGGCCTGACGTACTCCTATGTGTTCGAGGCCCACGACCGCGCCGGCAACAAACGGAACTTCGTCGGGCAGGGATTCACGGTATCGGCCTATCGCGTGGACAGCCCCTCCGGGCAGGTCCTCGTCATGTCCGGGCGCGACCTCGTGGCCCCGGGCGCCGACGGGACGGGCTACGGCCCTGCGGCCACGGGTGCGAAGGAGTCGCCGATCTTTCTGGAGGTCGCGAGCTGGCTCAATCAGTCTCCCAAGGTGCGGGAGCCCGTGCGCGTCGCCGTAGCCGCGCGTACCATGGACCAGGCCAGCTCTCTCGCCAATCGGGCCACGACTGCTCTCTCCGGGCGCGTGGTTGGAGACCCGGCGCGGATCCAGGTGGTGCCTGAAATCGCGGCCGACGCCCCCGAGGACGGAGTGCTCAGGATCGGCTCGGCGAAATAGGCGGATCTCAGCGCTCCTCCGGAGGCCCGTTCTCGAGGGACCGCTTGAGGCCGGTCAGCTTGCGTACCCACAGGTCCTGGTAATCGCTCACCCACCGCTCGTAGATCAAGCGGATGGGGACGACGTTGAGGCTGTTCACGACGCTCCGGCCTTCCTCGCGCGTCTGCACCAATCCGGCTCCGCGAAGCACCGCCAGGTGCTTCATGACCCCGAAGCGGGAAAGGTCCGGGATCCGCTCCGCGATTTCCGTCGTGGTCCGCGGCTTCGCGCGAAGAAGGTCCAGGATGGCCCGCCTCGTCGGATCCGCCAGCGCCTTCCAGACCCGATCGAGGTCGTCGCCCGTCGAAACTGCCTCCCGCCGTCCACCCGCCCGCGGGGCGGCTCTCCCGCTCACACCTCCACGTCGCGCTTGAGCGTGTCCAGGAGCTGCGACCAGCCCTGCCCCATGCCTTCCTTCATGCCGTCCTTGTACTCCTCGGGAATGGGACCGAAGACTTCGTTCTTGAAGACGAGCTTCGTGCCCGCCGCCGTCGGCGTCAGGCGAACGATCAGGTGGCAGGCCACCGGATTCGAGATCATCAGCGGGCCGTAGATTTCGAGGAGTGTGGGCGGCTTGATGGACTGAACGAACCCCCACAGATGCCCGCTGTCCGAGCCGAGATCCCGGTACCAGCGTCCGCCCGGCCGCCGCTCGAGCTTCAACTTCATGCGCGGTTTTCCCGGCTCGTTCTCCATGTCGCAGAGACGCTGGATCAAGCCCTCGAAAACCTTCTCCGGCGCCGCTTTGATCTCGATGGTCTGCTCGATGTCCATGACCAGCTCATCCTTCACAGCCTGATTCACGGCGAGACCTCCTGGTGGCTCCCGCTCCGGACTCGGCCATCCGGCCGAGGTTCCTGGCTAGCGGTTATGTGACCATATGGTCACGTAAAGCGCGGGGGCTGTCAAGCGGGAATTCGAGGGGGCTGGTGGACAAAGAAAAGGCCCCCCGCTTGCGCGAGGGGCCTTTCGATTTACTCCCGGCGGCGACCTACTCTCCCACACGGTCTCCCGTGCAGTACCATCGGCGCTGGAGGGCTTAACTTCTCTGTTCGGAATGGGAAGAGGTGTGACCCCTCCGCCATAGCCACCGGAAAGCTCTCCCGGCGCGCCCGAGGCGCGCCGTTTCTATTTCCCTGAATATCTGGATGAGGGTTTGGCGAAC
>JBGPMB010000019.1:0-25563 GCA_041486775.1 Candidatus Eiseniibacteriota bacterium
GGCCTGCGTGAACCCCGGAGACGAGGTCGTGGTGCCGGACCCAGGGTTCCCCATCTACGAGTCCGTGGTCCGGTTCGTGGGCGCCACGCCTAAGCCGCTGGCGCTGCGCGAGGAGCGTGAATTCCGATTCGGCGCGGGATGCTGGCATCTGGGTTACGCGCTCGAGCGCGGGGAAGACGCGGCCGGCCCGAAGCCCTGGAGCGGATCGGTGTGGGTCAGGCAGAACAGCGATTAGAGCGAACAGCGAATAGAACGGAGAGGCCGATGCGATACGCGGACCGGATGAATCAGCTGGGCACGGAGACGGCCTTCGAGGTGCTGGCGAAAGCCAGGGCGCTGGAGGCCAAGGGACGCTCCATTGTTCACCTCGAGATCGGAGAGCCCGACTTCGACACGCCCGCGCCCATCCGCGCCGCCGCGGTGCGGGCCCTGGACGAGGGATTCACGCACTACGGCCCGTCGGCCGGCTTTCCCGAGGTGCGCGAGGCCATCGCCTCGTTCATCGCCAAGGATCGGGGACTTCCCACCGCCCCCGACCAGGTGGTCGTGACCCCGGGCGGAAAACCGATCCTCACCTTCGCGATCATGGCGTGCGTCAATCCCGGAGACGAAGTCATCGTCCCGGATCCCGGATTCCCCATCTACGAGTCGGTGGTCCGCTTCCTGGGCGCCAAGCCCGTGCCGCTGGTGCTGCGCGAGGAGAGGGGATTCCGCTTCGGCGCCGCGGACCTGGAGGCTCTCCTCACGCCGAAGACGCGCATGGTCGTGCTCAACTCCCCTCACAATCCCACGGGATCGGTGCTCACGCCGGCCGATCTCGACGAGATCGGGCTCCTCTTGCGCGACCGCGAGATCTTCGTCCTCTCCGACGAGATCTACTCCAAGATCCTCTACGAAGGCGTGCACCAGTCCATCGCGACCCGGCCCGGCATGGCGGAGAAGACCATCCTCCTCGACGGATTCTCGAAAACCTACGCGATGACCGGGTGGCGGCTGGGCTACGGCGTCATGAATCCCACGCTGGCGAAGCACGTGGCGCGGCTGGCCACGAACGTCTACTCCTGCGCCACCTCCTTCGTGCAGCGCGCCGCCATCGTGGCGCTCGGAGGGTCGCAGGAGCCGGTCTTAGCCATGGTCGCCGAGTTCCGTCGCCGCCGCGGCGAGATCGTGAAGGGGCTGAACGATATTCCCGGGCTCCGCTGTCTCGAGCCCGCGGGCGCCTTCTACGTCTTCCCGAACGTCTCGGCGCTCCACATGAAGAGCGCCGAGGTGGAGCGGATGCTCCTCGAGGAAGCGGGGGTGGCCGTGCTCTCGGGCACCGCGTTCGGTCCGAGCGGCGAGGGTTACATCCGCCTCTCGTACGCCAATTCGATCGAGAACATTCGCGAGGCGCTGCGTCGCATCGGGGCGCACGTTTCCAGCCAGGCCCGGGCCGCGCGCTGACGCATGACGCCGCGCGCTGACGGATGACCCAGCAAACCGAGCCGCGCGCGCCCACTCTCCCCCGATCCGCCGTGATCACGCTCGGCGGAAACGCGATTCTCCCCGCCCGAGGCACCGGCACGTTCGAGGAACAGCTCTCGATCACGCGCGCCACGATGGAGCCGATTGCGCGGCTCGTGAAGGAAGGCATGACCGTGGTGCTGAGCCACGGCAACGGTCCGATCGTCGGCAACATCCTGATCCGGAACGAAGCCGTCCGGGATCAGATTCCCCCGATGCCGCTCGACGTCTGCGGAGCCGATTCCGAGGGCGGGATCGGCTACATGATGCAACAGGCGCTCCAGAACGAGCTCCATCGCCTGGGTCTCAAGCGGACGGTGGTGACTCTGGTCACGCAGGTGGTCGTGGACGAGAGCGATCCCGCGTTCCGCCGGCCCACGAAGCCGATCGGCCCCTTCTACACCCAGGATCGCGCGCGGACCCTGGCCCGGGAGAAGGGCTGGATGGTGGTGGAGGACGCGGGAAGGGGCTACCGGCGCGTGGTGCCTTCCCCCAGGCCGCTCGAGATCGTCGAGATCGACGCGATCCGCAAGCTCGTGGACGAGGGGATGATCGTGATCGCCGCCGGGGGAGGCGGGATACCGGTCTCGCGCCAGTGGGATGGAAGCCTCCACGGCATCGAGGCGGTGATCGACAAGGACCTCGCTTCCTCGCTCCTGGGGCGGCTTCTGGGCGTGGAGACGCTCGTGATCGTGACCGGCGTGGAACGCGTGGCGGTCCATTTCGGAAAGCCGAACCAGCGCGATCTCGATGCCGCCCGCGCATCGGAGCTTGAACGTTGGGTCGGAGAGGGGCATTTTCCACCGGGAAGCATGGGGCCGAAGATCCAGGCGTCGATCGAGTTCGTCCGCGGCGGTGGGCGCTCGGTGGTGATCACTTCGCCGGAAAAGGTTCGCGAGGCCCTGGAAGGCCGTGCGGGAACGAAGATCCTGCCGGATTGAGGGATGGGTTGGCGCCCACGAGGCGCGGGAATGGGGGGCGTGGCGGTGAGCGCGAAGAGATCCGCGGAAGCGATCGAGAAGAGGCCGGCCGGGACCGGCGTTCCGAGGGCTCCCGAAGCGATCGGGAAAGGATCGGGGCTCCGCGTGAAGGGACTCACCGTGGCCCAGGGGTCCCGTTGGGTGGTGCGCGATCTCGACCTCGAGGTGAAGCCCGGGGCGGTGCACCTGGTGCTCGGTGAGCGCGACTCCGGGAAGACGGCGCTCCTCGAGACCTTGGGCGGGATCCGCCGGGAAGAGCGCGGGGCGATCACGCTGGCGGAGGCGATCGACGCCTCCGCGCGCGAGCGAAGGCGCGGGGCGCGCTTCGTGCCGCACGATAGCGGCCACTGTCATCTCACCCTCCTCACGCGCCTTCTCCTCGCGCGCCCTCCGCGGCGGCTCGGTTTCGCCATCCACGGCCGGAACGCGCGGGACCACGCGGGCTCGCTCGCGAAGCGCGTCGGGCTCGACGGCCTCCTCGATGTTCCGGTGGAGTCGCTCCGCCCGCTCGAGCGGCGGCTCCTCGAGATCGCTGCGGCGCTCGACGACTCCCCGCGCGCGCTCCTCCTGGACGAGCCGACCAGCGACCTGGGTCCCCACGAGGCGCGTCAGCTCTTGCACGTGCTGCACGCGATCGCCCGCGAGGACTCGATCCCGGTCGTGTTCACCAGCACGTGGGCCCGCGACGCCTATCCCGAGGCGCATGCCGTGACGATTCTCTGGCGGGGCAAGGACGCCGTCACCGTGTCCACGGATCAGGTCACCGAGTCCGCGCTGATCGAGAAGTGGACCGGCGGGACGCCGCGGCGCGGGCCAACCGGCCAGCACACCGCGGGGGACTCCCTCTTGCGCATCGACGGCGTCGTCCTCGAGGGGCGCGGCCGCGAGACCTCCCTCGCCGGCGTGGGATTCGAAGTACACGCCGGGGAAGTGCTCGCGATCGTGGGCGCTCCCGCCGACGGCCTGGGACTCCTCCACGAGATGCTCCTGGGGCAGAGGGCGCCCGGGCGCGGGTCGATCCAGTTCCTCGGGAAGGAAATGGCCGGCACCGATCGGCGCCAGCGGGTCGAGGCGGGGATGAGCTTCGTCAATCCGCCGCACGCGCGCGACCAGTCGCTGGTCGATTTCACGGTCGAGGAGAATCTCATCTTCGGCCAGACCCGGCGCGGGCCCTTCGCGAAGCGCGGCTGGCTCAAATTCGATTCCATCCGCGGCAACGCGGTGCGCTCGCTCGCCGACTTCGAAGTTCCGGACGCGAAGCCGCGTGACCGCTTCGGCCGTCTCAGCATGGGAGCCCGGCAGAGAATCGTGATCGCCCGCGAGGTGCTCCGCAATCCGGTGCTCGTGGTGGCGCGCTCTCCCGCGCAGGGGCTCGGCCTCGAGGCCCAGGAATACGTGCGGAAGGCGATCGTGCTGCAGTGCGAACGAGGCAGCGGGCTCCTCTGGCTGACCGAGGATCCCGAGGAGGCGCTCCGCGTGGCGGACCGGCTCGCGGTTCTCGCGGCCGGGCGGTTGGTCTGGATGCCGGTTACCGAGACCCTCACACGCGAAGCGATCATCGACGAGATGTCGGGGACGGCCGCGTGATCCCCGGACGTGTTCGAGGCGGCTGGGGGGCGATCGCCGCCAACGCCGCCGCGTTCGTCCTGCTCGCGCTGGGCACCCAGATTCTCGCGCGACAAGCTTCCCCCTGGGATCCTTCGGCCTGGGCCGCTCCCTGGTCCGGAGACGTCGTTCTGGTTCTCGCGACGCTGCTCTTCCTGGGCATGGCGTTCACCATGCCCCTCCATGCGGGCGTGGTGAACCTCGGGATCTTTGCCCAGTTCCTGGCCGGCTTCTCGGTGGCGACGTTCATCGCGCGGAACACCTCGATCGATCCCAGCGCGCGGGCCCTCCTGTCGCTCCTTGCCGGGGCCGGAGCGGGCGCCTTCGTGGGCGCCGCGATCCTCTGGCTCAAGTGGCGATTCGCGGTGCACGAGATCCTGAGCGGGCTGCTTCTCGGGGGCGCGCTCGCTCCCGTGGCGCGCGCGGTCTCGCTCACGCCGTCCGCGTTACCCGCGCTCACCTTCGAGGCGGCAACCTTCCAGGGCGCGCCTCCGCTCGCGCCCGGTTTCGGCCTGGGCAATCACGCCGCGCTGGTCGGCGGGATCCTGCTCCTGGCGCTCGGAGTGCTGACGGCGGTTGCCTTCGCGCACGTCCTGCGCGCCTCGGCGGGCGGCTTCGATCTCAGGATCGTGGGATCGAACCCGCTCGCCGCGGTGGCCGCGGGCGTGAACGTGGATCAAGTCCAGCTCGGGATGCTCGCGGCCGGGGGCGCCTGCGCCGGCTTGACCGGAGCGCTCCAGCTCTGGACCCATCCTTCCGTGGCGCTGACGCGCTGGCCCGTCCCGCTCGCGTTCGCCGGCGTCACCGTCCTGGTCTACGGTCTCGGGAGTGTGCGGGGCATGCTGGCCGCGTCGGTCCTCTTCGCGATCTGGCTCAACCTGCCCGGAACGCTCGTTTCCCTCGGAGATCCCCGATGGGGCGCCGCGATCGCGGTGCTGCTCGTGCTTCCCGCGGCATGGACCCTGCCTCGTCTTCTCCCCGATCAAGGAGCACCGCGCGCCCTCTGGCGCACCCGGCATCGCGAAACGTACTGATCACCCGCCGTTCGCTTCCTCGCGGAACCAAGACCATGACCCCCGACGAAACCGCGCTCCGGCGCAAGGAGTGGAACCATGATTCGTTGGTGGGGAGGTGTCGTATGGGCTCTCGTGGGGGCGATGGCCGCGGCGGTGGCCATCCAGGCCGTCCTGATCCGCGACGCGGCGGGCGAAGCGGCGGGTCTCGGGGCCGCGTCCGCCGAAGGGCTGCGGCTGAACGAGATTCTCGCGGGTCCCGCGCGCGATTGGGACGGTGATGGGCTCTACGACTCCAAATCGGACGAGTGGGTCGAGGTGCAGAACACAGGACCGGGCGTCGCGTCCCTGGACGAATACCGGATCGCGGACCAAGACCGCACGGTTCGCTTCGCGCTCTCGGGAACCCTCGGACCGGGTGAGGTGAGGCTTGTGACCGGGAGTGCTGCGGTCGCGTGGCAGCGCTCCCAGGGGATCACGACGGCCGGGCTCAGTCTCAACAACTCGGGGGATACGGTCTTCCTGCTCCACGTGGCGGGGACCGACACCACCACGGCCGACTCGCACGCCTACGGAAGCATCGAGGGAGGAAGCGATCGCTCCGTGGGCCGCTCCGCCTCCCAGAGTGAAGACTGGATTCTCTTCGATTCGTTGGATCGCTACACGGGTGGAGGAACCCCGCAGGGCAGTGGCTGCGCTCCGACCCCGGGTGGGCTCAATGGCTGCGCCACCGGCGTGAGCTCGACCACCTGGGGCGCCATCAAGCGACTCTACCGCTGAGGAGGGGCACTTACCAGCCGCAAACGATGATTTTCGAATGGATTGGGCGCCCGGAGGCCCTTCGTCCGGGGGCCCATCCTTATTTCTACGTACGTACACTCGCGCCCCCGCCCGCCATGGAGTATCATAGGATTCATGGAAGCTACGTAAGCGACACCGCGTGGGCTTCGACAGAAGCTACTCATGGAGCGTGGGCTCATCCCATGCTGTTGCGACGGAGACTCTTGATTCCGCTGATTCCGCAACTGAGCGCCAAGTCGAAAGATCCTCCCAGCGAGCGGCCCTCGATCGATCCGAGAGCTACCGAGAGCCAGTACCAAGCCATTTTCGCCCGCTATCCCCACCCCGTCTGGATTCTCGATCGCGCCACGCTCCGGTTCCTGGCCGCCAACGAGGCCGCGGTCGAGCGTTACGGTTATTCGCGCGAGGAGCTCCTAGCCATGTCCTACCCCGACATTCACCTCGCGGAAGATGAAACAGAGCTGAGGCAGAAGCTGGGGCAATACGCGGACTCGAGCGGCGCCTCGCACTGGCGGCAAAGAACGAAGTCGGGATCGTTGGTGCGAACCCACGCCGTCTGGCGTCCCGTTCCATTCAACCGGGTGCCGGCTATTCTCATGATCGCGGAATCCACGCCGCGCGCCCGGCGCCGGCTTCTCGAGGAAACGGAGGAAGGCCGGGATCGGCTCCTGGCCCTCTCCCGCCGCCTCGTGGAGATTCAGGAGACGGAGCGCTCCGAGATCGCGCGCGAGCTCCACGACGAGATCGGGCAGCTCCTGACCGGGCTCAAGCTGCTGATCGCCTCGGGCATGCGGCGCGAGAGTCTCGAGGTTGCGGATCCGGACCAGGAAGAAATGGCCGCGATCGTGAGCGAGCTGATCGGCCGTCTTCGGGACATCTCGATGAGCTTGCGGCCTCCGATGCTCGACGAGATCGGCCTCTTGCCCACGCTCCTCTGGCACTTCGAGCGATACACCGCCCGGACCCATGTCCGCGTCTCCCTCCGGCAGACCATCGAGGGCGCGCGGTTTCCGGCCCCGGTCGAGATCGCCGCGTTTCGGATCATCCAGGAGGCGCTGACGAACGTCGCCCGGCACGCGGGAGTCGAATGGGTCGAGGTCGACGTTCGAGCGGATCAGGACAACCTGGTGCTCCGCATCGAAGACCGGGGGCATGGATTCAATCCGCGAACCTCGTCCACCGGCGGCTCCGCCGGGATCATTGGGATGCAGGAGAGGGCCCACTTAGTCGGTGGCCATCTCACACTCGAATCGGCGATGGCGGCGGGAACCCGCATCGCCGTGGCGCTTCCGCTCGACCACCAAGAAGCGGGAACGCAGGTACCCAAGCCATGAACGCAACGGGCACCCCCACAACCACGATCGTCCTCGGAGACGATCACAAGATCGTTCTCAGGGGGCTTCGCGCCCTCCTGGACGGCCAGTTCGGTTTCAGCGTCATCGGGGAAGCGACGGACGGGCTCAAGGTCACGAGCTTGGTCGAGCGGCTCAAGCCGGACGTCCTGGTCGTGGACCTCATGATGCCGGGGCTGAGCGGGTTCGACGTGACGCGGCGGGTCGCCAAGCGGTTTCCCAAGACCCACGTCGTCATCCTGTCCATGTACTCCAGCGAGGCCCACGTCGTGGAAGCTCTGCGGAGCGGCGCCATGGCCTACGTCTTGAAGGACGCCAGCGCCGAGGAGCTCGTGAGCGCCATCCGGGAGGCGGCCATGGGCCGCCGGTTCCTGAGCGCGCCCTTCTCCAACGACTTCATCGAGACCTACCTCAATCGGCCCGGCGGCATCGACCCCTACGAAACACTGACGCCGCGTGAGCGTGAGGTGCTGCACCTCGTGGCCGAGGGCCATACCAGCGTCGAGATCGCCGGACGTCTCTTCATCAGTCCTCGAACCGCAGAGAGCCACCGCGCGAATCTCATGCGAAAGCTCGGGCTTCGAAGCCGCACCGACCTGGTTCGATTCGCCTTCCAGCGCGGGATCGTGCCGCTCGAAACATCGGGGGCGACCATTCCCAGCCCACAATGACGGCAGGCGGCATGGGCGAAGAAAAACCTCGGCCCGGCGCGGATCCCGGTGATACCGAGGTCGAGATCGAAGCCCAGGCGGAGAACGAGGGCGACCTCCACGAAGGCCTTTCGGACCTTCAGCGCGCCGCGGAGGAGCGCGATCGCGACAACGAGAGACTCTTCGTCGTCGGGATCGGCGCTTCGGCGGGCGGGCTCGAGGCGCTCGGGGAGCTGGTCAAGCACGTCCCCATGGACAACATGGCGTTCGTGGTGGTGCAGCACCTCGCTCCCCACCACGAGAGCGTTCTTCCTCAGCTCCTCTCGCGCACCAGCAAAGTGCAGGTCCAGACCGCCACCGACGGCACGCTCGCCGAGCCGAACCACGTGTACGTGATTCCGCCCAACACCGACCTCGCCCTGCTGCACGGGGCCCTCCGCCTCATCCCACCTTCGCACGGAGACCGTCCCCGGTTGCCGATCGACTACTTCTTCCGCTCCCTCGCGCAGGACAAGGGGCCCTCCGCCATCGGAGTCATTCTCTCGGGCACCGGCACGGACGGGACGCTGGGTCTCCGGGCGATCAAGGAGGGGGGGGGAATGGCGTTCGTTCAGGATCCCTCCTCGGCGAAGTACGACGGCATGCCCCGGAGCGCCCTCTCGAGCGGGTTCGCCGACTTCTGCCTTCCCCCGAAGGCGATCGGGGAGGAGCTGGCGCGGATCGCGCATCGCACGGATGCACCGCGGATCCCGAAAGCGCCGGCGCGTGCGCCGCAGATCCAGGAACAGATCGCGCGGCTGTTTCTTCTCGTGCGGTCCGCTTTCGGGAACGACCTGACCCGCTACAAGGCGTCCACCGTCGAGCGAAGGATCGAGCGGCGGATGACCCTGCACCGGATCGGGAACCTGGAAAACTACGTGAAGTACGTCCAATCCAACTCGGACGAGCTTCAGGCCCTCTACAAGGACATGCTCATCACGGTCACGAATTTCTTTCGTGACCATGAGCCCTTCGAGGCGCTCCAGGCGAAGGTCTTTCCGAAGATCCTCGAGGAGAAGGAAGCGCGGGCGCCGATCCGGATCTGGGTGCCGGCTTGCGCCACCGGGGAGGAAACCTACTCCATCGCGATCTCCCTCCTCGAATTCCTGGGAGACCGGTTTCCCGACAAGCGGATCCAGATTTTCGGTACCGACGTGGACGACGAATCCATCCAGCACGCCCGCCGCGGCGTCTACCCGCCGAACATCGAGCTCGATGTTTCCCCGGAGCGGCTGACCCGCTTCTTCATCCGGAAGGGCAACGAATACCAGATTGCCCGCCGGATCCGCGATATGGTGGTCTTCTCCAAGCAGAATCTGCTTCGGGACGCGCCGTTCTCGAGGATGGACCTGGTGAGCTGCCGCAACCTGCTCATTTACCTGCAGCCTTCATCCCAGAAGAAGGTCCTGAGCATTCTCCACTACGCCCTGAACCCCACGGGCTTCCTCCTTCTCGGAAGCTCGGAGACGGTGGGAGACGCACCGGAGCTCTTCTCGCTCGTCGACCGCAAGTGCAAGATCTACGCGAAACGCCAGTCGGCGCGGGTCTCCACGCTGGATGAGATTCTTTCCGTTCCGGGCGGCACGGAACGAAGCCAGCCCGGGTCCGGGACGCGTCCCATCGTCAGCCTCCAGGCGCTCGCCGATCGGAAAGTCTTGGAGGTGTATGGACCCCCGGGCGTGCTCGTCAACGAGAACCTCGACATCCTTCACTTCCGCGGCCACACGGGACCGTACTTGAGCCCGGCGCCCGGAGCCGCGAGCTTCAGCATCTTGAGATTGGCGCGCGCCGAGCTCCACATCGAGCTGAAGCGGAACATCGAGACGGCGTTCCGCGAAGACAAACAGGTGTCCGCGGAGGTCAAATTCGTCGACGAGGGGAAGCCCAGCGCCGTTCGTCTCGACTTCGTTCCCATCCAGGAGCCGGATACGAAGACCCGCTGCCTCCTGATCTCGTTCCTGAAGCTCGAGCCGCCCGCCGAGATGATTCCCTCGGCGGTTCTCGCATCCGAGACGGACGAGCGGATTCTGGCTCTCGCGAGGCGATTACAAGAGTTGGAGCGGGAGCTCGGCGCCACGAAGGAATATCTCCAGTCCACGGTCGAGGACAAGGAGAGCGCGAACGAGGAGCTGAAGTCGGCGAACGAGGAACTGCAGTCCTCGAACGAAGAGCTGCAGAGCACGAATGAAGAGCTGGAGACCTCGCGCGAGGAGATGCAGTCCTCGAACGAGGAGCTGACGACCGTCAACGAAGAGCTGCAGAACCGCATGGTGGAGCTGAGCCAGACCAACGACGACCTGCACAACTTCCTGGTCGGCCTGGAGAATCCCGTCATCCTCGTCGGGCTGGATCTCCGGATCCGCCGCTACACGGTTTCCGCGGAGCGCCTCCTGAATCTGCTTCCCGCCGACGTGGGGCGCTCGATCAACGCTCTCGACGCCTTCTGCGAGGTCGACATGCGCACCAAGGTTTCGCAGGTGATCGAAACCTTGGCCGCGGTCGAGCAGGAGACCCTCTGCCGGAATCATCGCTGGTACTCGCTCCGCATCACGCCCTACAAGACACTCGACCACGCCATCCGGGGCGCCGTCGTCTCCTTCATCGACATCGACGCGAGGAAGAGGACCGCGGATCTCACGCGGGACGTGGGCGAATACGCGGGCAGGTTCCTGGGCGGGATCCACCATCCGCTTCTCATTCTGGACGTCTTGCTCCGGATCGCGTGGGCCAATGAGTCCTACTACAAGTGGTTCCAGACCGCTCCGGAGCAGACGATCGGCAGGACGTTCCCCAACGCCTCGGACCCCGCGTGGGACGCGCACCGGCTTCGCGAAGGCCTGGAGCAAGTGATCCGGACCGGTGAGCCCCTTCGGGACTGCGCCGTCCCGGTGAAATCCCCGGGGCACGCGGAGCGCTCCCTTCGGATCGGGGCGAGCCGGGTACCGGTTTCGGGCGATTCGACGCTGCTTCTGATTTCGATCGAGGAGGGTTGAGAGAGAACATGAGTCAGGACGGGCCACTCCGCGAGCATCTCCGGAAGCTCCTCGATTGGGAAGACGCGCACGTGGATTTCGACGCGGCGGTGGAGGGGATCGCGCCGGACCATCGCGGCTCGACACCGGCCGGAATTCCGTTTTCTCCCTGGCAGCTTCTCGAGCATCTCCGCATCACCCAGTGTGACATCCTGGATTTCTGCCGCAACGCCGCCTACCGGGAACGCGCGTGGCCCAAAGAGTACTGGCCCTCTTCGCCCTCGCCTCCCACGAATTCCGCTTGGGACGAGAGCATCGAGCAGTATCGGCGCGACCGGGACGGATTGAAGCGCCTCGCGGCGGATCCGGCCGTAGACCTTTTCGCCCGCATTCCTCACGGCGCGGGCCAGACCTACCTCCGCGAGCTCCTGCTCGTCGCGGATCACAATTCCTACCACGTGGGCCAGCTGGTCCTGGTTCGGCGAGGCCTCGGCATCTGGCAGGGGAAATGACGGGAGGGCCCACGATACTTGTCGTGCCCTCGGGAAATCGATAACGGGCGTTAAGATCTCGGGCTCTCGGGTCGATAGAGTTACCGTGAGCCTGCAAACCGGCAAGGTCCTCCTCGGGTGCCTTCTCGTCCTGGCCGTGGGCGGAGCCGGCTCTTCGACCGCCGAGGAATGGCCCCCTCAGCCCAAGCCCACGGCCCAGTATGCGTCGCTGGAGGCCGCCCGTGACAGCATCGGGGCCATGGTGACCCGGTGTATCAGCCACCCCGATACCGCGGTTCATGTCAGCCGCGACGCGGTCACCTTCGAATACCTCTACGCCAAGGCCACCGCACGAGGATGGGCCTTTCACATCAGCGTGAGCGACACCACGTGTCCCTTCGAAGCGGTGCAGAAGGCGCTCACCGACGCTGGCTGGGTGGAGAGCTTCGGGTATTCGGCGGACGGCCCGGACGGGTCGAACATGGGCTATCTGTCCCGGAATTTCTTCTGTCTCGTCGAGGGTACATGGGACGGAGGAGACGATAGCGACGAGACCTACGTGCCCGCTCCCGGCTGCAAGGTGACGTTGACCTGCGTGCCGCGGCGGGAGGACGACGCGGCACCGCAGTAAGAAGGCCTCCCCAGTACGGGGGGCTCCCCAGATGACGGCCTCCCATGTCCTAATCTGAGCCTGTACTTCCCCGCGGCGATTCGTTCACAATCTCCCCATGAACCCCAATCCCAAGCTGGACCAAGACCCCCGTTCGACCCGGGAAGAAACGCTCGACCCCCAGGACTGGAATGAGATGCGCCGTCTCGGCCACCGCATGCTGGACGACGCCATGGATTACCTCGAGCACGTGCGCGAGCGGCCGGTCTGGAAGCCGGTGCCCGAGGCAACGAAGAAGGCGCTGCGCGCGCCGCTGCCCGTCGAGGGGCAGGACGCGGCGGCGGTGTACGAAGAGTTTCGCCGCGATCTGTTTCCGCACACGATGGGGAACATCCACCCTCGCTTCTGGGGTTGGGTGATCGGTACCGGGACGCCGTTCGGCGTGCTCGCGGACCTGATGGCCTCGACCATGAATCCGAACATCGGGGGCGGGGACCAGGGCCCCAATTATGTCGAGGTCCAGGTCCTGAGCTGGCTCAAGGAGATGCTCGGCTACCCCGCCGAGGCGAGCGGAATTCTGGTTTCCGGCGGCTCCATGGCGAATTTCGTGGGCATTGCCGTCGCGAGAAACGCGAAAGCGCACGGGGACGTGGCCCAGGAGGGACTCCAGGCCACCTCGCGCCCGATGGTTCTCTACGCTTCCGCGGAGACCCACAACTCGGTGCACAAGGCGGTCTCGCTCTTGGGGCTGGGCCGTGAAGCGCTGCGCGAGATCCCGGTGGACGGCGAGTTCCGGATCGACGTCGCGGCCCTCCGCCGCGCGATCGCCGAGGACCGCAAGGCGGGCCGCCATCCCTTCTGCGTCGTGGGGAACGCCGGCACCGTGAACACCGGCGCCATCGACCCGCTCCCCGAGCTGGCCGACCTCTGCAAGGCCGAGGACCTCTGGTTCCACGTGGACGGCGCCTTCGGCGCGCTCGCCGCGATCGCGCCGCGCGTCAAGCCGCTGGTGCGCGGGATGGAGCGGGCGGACTCGCTCGCGTTCGATCTCCACAAGTGGATGTACATGCCCTACGAGGTGGGATGCGCGCTGGTCCGGTGGCCGGAGCGGCATCGGGCGACCTTCGTATCGCCGGCCGACTACCTGGCGCACCTGGCCCGGGGTCTCACCGCGGGCCCCATCTGGTTCAGCGAATACGGCGTGCAGCTCTCGCGTGGATTCCGGGCCCTCAAGGTCTGGATGTCGCTGAAAGAGCACGGTGCGGCCAAGTACGGCCGCCTCGTGGATCAGAATTGCGAGCAGACAAGGTATCTGGTGTCGCTCGTCGAGAAGGAGCCCGAGCTCGAGATGATGGCTCCGGCGCCGCTCAACATTGCCTGCTTCCGCTTCGCGCCGCAGGGCATGGACGACGAGCCGGCGGACGCGATCAACGAGGAAATCCTCTACGGATTACAAGAAAGCGGAACCGCGGTCCCCAGCTCGACCCTGTTGCGGGGGCGGTTCGCCCTTCGGGTCTGCATCGTCAACCACCGCACCCGGCGTGAGGACCTCGATCTGCTCGTGCGCGAGGTGCTCCAGCGCGGCCGCGCTGCAGCGGCGAGGGCGCCGGAGCCGGCACGTCACTCATGAGCCGAAACCCCACATCCGCTTTCCAGCGGCGCATCTGGTTCGAGCGCAAGTTCGCGCTCGGGCTTCCGCCCGAGTCCTTTCCCGACATTCTGGAGCGCGTGCGCGGCACGCCGGCGCGGCTGGAGGAGCGCGTCCGTGGCCTGGGAAGCGAGACGCTGGCGCGCCGGGCCGGGGACGCCTGGTCGATTCAGGAGAACGTGGGGCATCTGCTGGATCTCGAGGCGCTCTGGGCCGGGCGGCTCGAGGACTTCGCGCGCGGCGCCGACCGTTTGCGGTCGGCCGATCTCGATAATCGAAAGACGCACGAGGCGCGGCACAACGAGGCGGCGATCGAAGTACTCCTGTCCGGTTTCCGGCGCGCGCGCTTCGAGACGGTGGCTCGGCTGGAGGCGCTCGGTCCCGCGGACCTGGAGCGCGGAGCACTTCATCCGCGGCTCGGACAGCCCATGACGGTGGTGGATCACATGTTCTTCGTCGCGGAACATGACGACCATCATCTCGCCGCGATCGGCGAGTTGATCCGGAGGTTTTCGTGAGGCGCGCGGGGCTCCCGGTCGCGCTCCTCGCCGCGGCGGGGCTCCTCCTCGGCTGCGCGTCGAGCCATCACATCTGGAGCGGGAATACCGCCATCCAGCCCGCCATCGACGTGCCGACCCACTTCCTCGTGCCGGGTCCCGGAGGCAAGATGGATGAGCCGGCGCCCGGCCAATGCCGCAATCCCATGATCGACCCGCGCGACGGCACGCGAATCGTCCTCCAGCAATCGGCGGAGGGGCGCGGCTTCTACCGGGTGCCCACCGGCCGCTACGGCGTGCGCCCCGGGGAGCTCCTGGTGATCGAATGCGGCACCGGACGTGTGATCGGCGTCGTGAAGCCCTAGAGGAGAGCGCCATGCCCGAGTCGAAGAGCTATCCCTACGCCACGCACCTGAACGTCCTCCACGCCCCGCTTCAGGTCGTGGACGTGCAGGCGCTCGTGGATGCCTGCACCGACCGCTGGTACAACCAGACGCTCTGCGGCGTGAACGGATCGGTCGTGCGCCTCGGCGTGATCCAGGGGGAGTATCACTGGCACAAGCACGAGGAGGACGACGAGTTCTTCTACGTCGTCGAGGGGCGCTTGCTCATCGACCTGGAGGGCCGCACGGTGGAGCTCTCGCCGCGGCAGGGATTCGTGGTGCCGAAGGGCGTCATGCACCGCACGCGCGCGCCGGAGCGCACGGTGATCCTCATGGTCGAGAATGCGGGGATCGTTCCGACAGGGGACCCGGAGAAGTAGAGCCCGCAACGACAACGAGGTGAAGGCTTTCGCCCCCACCTCGCTGGATTTCGACTTGGTGCCGCGAAGAACGGCTAGTACGAAGAATAGGCGTTCAGGTTCGCCTTCACCAATCCGGTCACGGAGTTGTACTGCCAGCCCCCCGCGTTGTCGACGCCGGGAGTCGTCTTGACCGTGTTCGAGTTCATGATCGGCTCCTTCGGGACATTGCCGTCCGCGAAGATGCTCCCGTTCAACGTCGGGAACGTCGCCGACCCGTTCAGCGCGTTCCGGCCGTACTGAATCGCGACGGCGGAGCGGATCGAGCCGAGCTGACCCTTCAGCGTGGCCGAGCGGGCCTGCTCCTGCATGTCCTCGTACTTGGGAATGGCGACTGCGGCGAGAATTCCCAGGATCACGATGACGATCACAAGCTCGATCAAGGTGAACCCGCTTTCGGACCGATTGAGAACCATGGTACCTGACCCCCTGAGCCTTGGTGACGTGCCGATCGGAGCGGGTGCTCCGAGACTCGCGTGCAGACATGAAATCGGCATTTCAGGAGTCATGCTTGAGGGAATTTCGGCGGTGGGAAAATGATATTTTCGCCGGCGGCCCGATGGCGTAACTTCCTACGCATGCTCTACATGGTGGTCGAGCGATTCCGGGACGGGGATGCGCTGCCGGTGTACCGGCGCTTCCGGGACCGGGGCCGGCTGATGCCGGAAGGGCTCCGATACGTGTCCAGCTGGGTCACCGAGGATTTCAGCCGTTGTTTTCAGGTGATGGAATGCGAGGACCCGAAGCTTCTGCAGCAATGGATGGACCAGTGGAAGGACCTCATGGAATTCGAAGCCATCCCGGTGATCACGTCGGCGGAGGCAGTGGCCGCGGTCGCGCCGAAGCTCGGATGATTCGTCGAGCCAAGTCAGGCGCATGAGCCCCGGGCAACGAGACGACTATCTCCTTCGTCAGGCCAGAGCCCTCGCGGAGATTCTCGCGCGCATCGTGGGTCTGCGTCTGGATGGAGATCCGCAGATGGCGCGGGCCGGTCTCGAGGAGGCGTACACCACGCTGCTCGAATCCCAGGCGGGCCTGGTCCGGCGCGTCGATGCCGCCACCGCGGCCAAGCTCATCGGATCCTCCGAGAAGATCCTGTCGTTCGCCGCTCTGGTGGAAGAGGAGGCGGAGCAGGAACAGGATGAAGGACGGCGTACGCTTCTGCGCGCGCGCGCCGCGGAATTGAGGCGCCAGGTCGAGCAGAAGGAGCCCCGATGACTCCGGAGAGCCTGAAGCAGGAATTCCTCAAGCAGACCGTCGATCTTCTACGGGAGACCTACGAGGGGGGGCTACCCGGGCAGGGCACGCAGTACTTGGACCACGCCTCGGGGATACGGAGCACGCTGAACTCGGTCACCGCCGAGCAGGCCTCACGCCGGCCCGACGGGCACCCCAGCATCGCGGCCCATGCGCGGCACATGAATTTTCACCTGCATGTGACGAGCGAGTGGATTCTGGGCGACCACTCCAAGCGAGACTGGAACGCGAGCTTTGAGCCGCAGACGGTGAACGAGGAGGAATGGGCGAAGATCAAGCAGCAGCTCGAAGCCTCGCGCCGGGAGTTGGTCTCCGTGCTCGAGTCGCTCACGCCCGAGAGGTTCGTCGAGGAAGGCGCGGCCTTGAGCGCCATCACCCACCTCGCGTATCACCTCGGCGCCATCCGCCAGCTGATTCACCGGGTGCGCTGAGACCCGATGACCCAGCGATCCGTCTCGCCGCTCATGCTCATCCTGCCCTGGACCACGGTTCGAAAACCGGAGCCGGGCCGGGAATACGTCGCGCTCCTCTCGGAGCTTCGCCTCAATGGGTTCCGCACGGTGCCCGCTTTCTTCTCCTATTCCAATAAGGTTCAGGGCCAGTTGAAACGCACGCCGGGCGTGATCGGGTTCTCCATGAATGCGCACGTGTTCCAGAAGATGTTCTGGACTCTCTCCGTGTGGGAGAGCGCGGAGGCCCTCGCGGAATTCGTTCACGAGAAGCCCCACAAGGACGTCATGGAGGCTCTGCAGGGGAAGTTCCGGGATCCGCGGTTCATTCAATGGAAGATTTCCAGCCTCCAGTGCCCGCCGAGCTGGAATCACGCCTTCCGCGTGCGCGAGGAAGGGCTCTGATGCGGAAGCAGCAGACGCTCCGCGACTGAAGGGAGGGGTCCATGCCAGGCTCCTACTGGATCGATGTGCCGCGCCTCATCGTCTTCTCGCGAGGGTGGGGTGTGTTGACGGACGAGGAGATCATCTCGCACGCGAGAACCCTGCGTGCGGATCCGCGGCTGGCCCCGGGATTCAGGCAGGTCGTGAATTTCCTGGAGCTGAGCGAGGTTCGGGTCACCAGCGAAGGTGTGAGCACGGTGGCGCGGCACAACCCCTTCCCGCGTGACGCGCGGCGGGGAATCGTCGTGCCGTCCGACGGAACGTACGGCCTGACCCGCATGTTCCAGATCTACATGGAAGCGGAGTCGGAGCACATGGGAATCTTTCGCGCTCTCGGGCCCGCGCTGGAGTGGGTCGGCCTGGACCCGGGGACGCCATGGCCCGCGCAAGCGCCGGACGCCACGTTCGGCGTGGCCTGACCTCAGGCCGCGGGCTCGAGATCGCTCGCCCCCTTTCCGGCACGGAGGACCACGATGCCCCCTCGCACGCGGATCTTCTATTCGACTCTGGGCCTTGTTCTGCTCTTCACCGCCGCGGCTCCGCTCTATCGGGAGCTTTCCCAGCGTAACGACATCTGGTGGACGCCGAGCGCCATGTCGGTTCCGCTCGCGGAGAGCAAGGATCGAGTGGTGATCTACGCTCGCGGCAAGCCCCTCGCGGACCGGATCCAGGCCGGCGAGCTGCGCCTCGAGGAGAACGGCGCCGCGACCACCCTGTCTATGAGCGACATCGGCCTCCGCTTCAACAACTGGGACCGTGTTCGGGCCTCCCGCCTCCCCCTGATGCTGGCGTATGCCGCGGCCTGCGGCGTCTCCGCGTTCCTGATTCTCCTGCTCCTGACCGGCCGTCTCGCCTACCGCGCCGAGAGGGACCCGCCCGGCGCGTCATAGCACGAACGGGATGACGCGCTTGGTATGCCGGGCATACTCCGCGTACTCCGGGTAGACCTCGAAGATCAGCTCCTCCTCGGCGACGGCGCGGACGGCGAGGGCCGCCGTGGCCACGATCGCCGTGAGCACGCTCAGGTTCGTTCCGTGAGCGGCGACCCCGGCCCACATGAAGAGCAGGATGGCGGCGTAGATGGGATGGCGCACGAACCGGTAGGGCCCGGTGGTCACGATGCCGCCTTCGGTCGGATTCGCTCCCGCGTGAAAGCTGCGCCCACCGAATGTGAGACGAGCCCACAGCATCAGCGCCCCCGCCGCCACCTGGAGCGCCAGGAAGATCGGCCCGTGGGCGAAGAGAGATCTCCGGAACAGCAAGCTGAGCACCGCGACCACCAGGACAGCGGTCGCTCCGATGGAAACCCGTTTCAGGTTCATCTTCTTTCCTTCCTGCGAGGAGCCGCCACATCCGGCTCCGGCGACACCCACCCAATTACTATTGACCGCAAGATACATTGTAATGCATAGTATCTCTCATGTCCAGCGCTCCTGAAAAGAATCCGCCCACGCCCGATCCCATGGACAAGTGGGAAGTTCAGCTTCGGAAGGGGTGTCTGGAGCTGGCGATCCTGGGAACCCTGTGGACCGGACGGCAATACGGGCTCGAGATCCTCCGCGGTCTCGAGCGCGATTCGGAGCTGGTGCTCTCGGAGGGGACGGTGTACCCGCTGCTCGCCCGACTCAAGAGCGACGGCCTGCTCGAATCGGAGTGGGTGGAGGCGGACGCCGGACACCCCCGCAAGTACTACCGGCTCACCCCCGGCGGCCGGCGCCGCGCGGTGCGCATGGCGCGCCTGTGGTCCCGGTTCTCGGCGAGCCTCGGCGGGCTGCTCACGCCGCTCATCAGGGAGAGAACTCGATCATGAGCCGCCCGTCCGTGAATCTCGACGTGGAGCGCTATCTCGACCGGGTTCGCGCCTCGCTGCCCGGAATGCCCGTGCCCGAAGTCGACGAGATCCTGCTCGAGTTGCGCGGCCACATCGCGGAGCGAATGGGGTCCGGTGGAAACATCGAGTCGGTGCTGCTCGCGCTCGGCGAACCGGAGGATCTGGCACGCCAGTACAAGACCGAGAGCGTGGCGACCCGCGCCGAGTGCGGCGGATCTCCGATCGTCATTCTGCACAGCCTGCTGCTCCTTCGGCGTGGGCGATTCAGGGGATGGGCGCCTCTCGCGCTCACCGCGTTCGGCTACGCGTGGGCGCTCGCCTTGGTGGCAGCCGCCTTCGAGAAGATTCTGTCGCCCCGCGACGTGGGCCTCTGGTATCGGCCGGGCACCGTATCGCTCCCGCGCCTCACGGTGGACGGGCCTGGGCCA
The DNA here is from genome assembly GCA_041486775.1 of Candidatus Eiseniibacteriota bacterium. Lineage (GTDB taxonomy): Bacteria > Eisenbacteria > RBG-16-71-46 > SZUA-252 > SZUA-252 > WS-7. The sequence continues at coordinate 19,373 of JBGPMB010000019.1, forward strand.
CCGGGGACGCACGAGTTGCTGGGATGGTGGTTCGTCCCGGCCGGGCTCTTGGCGGGCGCCCTGCTGTTCTTTCTGACTCAGCAATTCGGTTTGTGGTGGATTCGCCGCTCGCGCGGCACACGGAGGAAATGATGGCTCGAGCCTGTAGCATTCCCCAGAAAGAGCGTTATACCCGGATGGCAATCGGCAGTGTGTTCGCCGTGACCGGGTTCGTGATTCATCGCGATACCCTCACGGCTTTGGCGCTCGTGACCGTGGGCTCGGCGATGACCGCGCGGGCGTCCCTCGGCTACTGACTCTCCCTTCAGATGCTCGGTGCGAGCATCTTCCCGAAGAAGAAGTAATGGGGTAGGGTCGAGCCGTGAACAAGACGGTCGAGATCCGCTCCTACAATCTGAAGCCCGGCCGCCGGGACGAATTCCACCGGCTGGTGCTCGAAGCCTCGCTCCCCATGTTGAAGCGGTGGGACGTGGATGTGGTTGCCTTCGGTCCCTCTCCTCACGACAATGACTCCTACTATCTCATCCGGGCCTATGACAGCCTGGAGCATCGTCGGGCCAGTCAGGCCGCGTTCTATGGAAGCGCCGAGTGGAAGCAAGGTCCTCGCGAGAAGATTCTTGCTCTGATCGATAGCGATACATCGATCGTCATCGAGATGGACTCGGGAACCGTGGACTCTCTACGCCGGAGCGTGAAATGAAAGTTGGAATCATCGGGTCGGGCCCTGTCGCGAAGTCTCTGGCCGCGGGTTTCATGGAGCACGGTCACGTGGTCATGCTGGGGACGCGCAACCCCGCCAAGCTGGAAGACTGGGACTGGAAAAACCGCGGAGGAATCGTCGGCAACATCGCGGACACGGCGCGGTTCGGCGAGATCCTCGTGCTCGCGGTCAAGGGTGTGGCGGCGGAGGACGCGCTTCGGCAGGCGGGCCTCACCAATCTGGCGGGGAAGACCGTCATCGACGCGACGAACCCGATCGCGGACTCGCCGCCGGTGAACGGGGTGCTGCACCTCTTCACCAGTCTCGAGGAGTCACTCATGGAGCGGCTCCAGCGGGCTTTCCCGGCCGCGCATTTCGTGAAGGCGTTCAATTCCGTCGGCCATGCCGCGATGGTCCAGCCCAAGTTCAAGGGCGGGAAGCCCACGATGTTCATCTGCGGCAATGACGAGGCGGCCAAGAAGGCCGTCACGGGCATTCTCGATCAGTTCGGCTGGGAGACGGCGGACATGGGCAAGGTGGAGGCCGCGCGCGCCATCGAGCCGCTGTGCATCCTCTGGTGCATCCCGGGCTTCCTGCGCAACGACTGGTCGCACGCGTTCAAGATGCTGAGCTGAGGGGGCCGAGGGCCGACGCAAGGAGGGGAGTCCGGATGACCAGAACATTTCGAAAGGGCGGGGTCGGGGCGATGATGGACGAGTACGAGCGCGCGGTGGCGGATCTGGAGGCTATCCTGCGCCGGATTACCGACGACGAGTTCGAGCTGGTCCGCGACCTCGAGACCAAGGACGAGGGGTGCCGGTCGATCCAGACCATCCTCCATCACGTCGTCCGCGCGGGCTACGGCTATGCGAGCTACATCCGGGAGGCCCATGGGGACAAGCCGAACCGGCCCGACCTTCCGCTCGGAAAGCGGCTCGAGTGCCTGGAACAGCTCGAGGTGATGCTCGCATTCACGGCGGCGACCCTCGAGGGCAAGTGGGAGCTCACCGACGAGCAGATCATGGCGGTAAAGATGCACGTGCGGTGGGGGCCGGTCTACGATCTGGAGCAGCTCCTCGAGCACGCCATCGTGCACGTGTTGCGGCACCGGCGCCAGATCGAGCGCTTCCTGACCGAGCCGCAGTTCGCGGGGCGCACGGCCCGGTAAGGGAGCGCCTTGATCGACACCTTGCGCAAGCTCTTCGGTCTGGATTCGGGTCCCGCGCACGCCGCCGGGTCCGCCGGCGCCCCTTCCTCGGCCACGGTGCGGGAGATCGCGGATTCGCTGGACCGCCTTCCGCTGGACCGTGCGCGCCACCTCGCGGCCTTCGCCTACACCCTTGGGCGTGTGGCCAACGCGGATCTCGAGGTGAGCGTGGAAGAGACGCATGCCATGGAGGACATTCTCCGCCGCCTGACCGGGCTCTCGGAGGACGAGTCGATCCTGATCGTGCGTATCGCGAAATCGCAACACGAGCTCTTCGGGGCTACCGAGAGCTATACCGTGACGCGGGAGTTCGCGCGCATGGCGACGGTCGAGGAGAAGATCCAGCTCCTTGATTGCCTCTTCGCGGTCTCGGCTTCGGACGATGTGGTCTCGGGAATCGAGGAGGCGGAGATCCGGCTTATCGCGGGCGAGCTCGACCTGAGCCACACGGATTTCATCGCGGCGCGGTCGAAGTTTCGAGACTATATCGCGGTGCTGAAGCCACCCGAACCGCCGGCCCCGGGGAGATAGCGCCCGTCGAAACCCAGGAGGTCCGCGGCCCCGCACAGTACGCAGCGTTCGTTGGAATGTGCCTCATCTGGGGGACCACGTTCCTCGCGATCCGGATCGGGTCGGAGACCGTTCCTCCCCTCTGGGCGGCCACGATCCGGTTGGTCCTCGCCGCTTTCCTCAATGTCCTCGTGGCTCTGCTCACGCGCGCCGCATGGCCCCGGGGTTCCGCGCTGCGCGGCATCGCGGCGTTCGGATTCCTGAATCTGGGCGTGAATTTCGCTTTGCTGTACTGGGGCGAGCTGAAGGTGCCCAGCGGGATCTCCGCCGTGTTCTACGCAACCGTTCCTCTTACCACCGGCATCTTCGCGTGGCTGCTCGGCGTTCAGGCCCTGCAACGCAGGCAGATGACCGCGGCCGCGGTGGGGCTGGTGGGGGTCGCGGTGATCTTCGCCGGAGAGATTCGATGGGGGGCACCCGCCCCGGCCCTCCTCGCCGTGTTCACGGCAGCCACCCTGGCCTCTCTTGCCGGGGTGATTCTGAAGAGGGTCCCGCCACACTCCACCTTCGTCGTCAACGCCATCGGCTCGGCGATCGGGGCCTGCGTGTGCCTTCTGGGAAGCCGCGTCCTCGGGGAGCCTCGGGCGCTTCCCCACGGTGCCGCCGAATGGACCCCGATTCTGTATCTGACGATCGCCGGGAGCATGGGCGCTTACGTTCTCTACACATGGCTCGTCAGTCAGTGGAGGATCACGAGGGTGAGCGTGGGCGCGCTCATCATCCCGGTGATCGCGGTTGTCGTCGGCGCGCTCGTGCGTGGGGAATCTCCGGCCCCCGCCACCTATCTCGGAGCGGCGCTCGTACTGGTGGGGGTATCGGTTTCGCTTTTCGGAGGGCGGAAGTAGCGGGAGGCCAACTTCCCGGGTCGAAATCCGGGCAGGCGACACCGATCCGGGATGGAGCCGTCGCAGACACCGTGCGATGGTTGAGCCCCTCCGCGTTGGGATCGGGTACGTCACCCAGACATCGGCAGCGAACTTGGCCGGCGCTGGCCTCCCCTACGCTCCTAGAGCGCTTCGCCCTGCGCTCACTGCATGATGTACAGTCCGAGACGGAAAAAGTTGGTGGCCCGGGGGAGTTCCATTGGCGCGACTCGTGGTGTTCGATATCGACGGCACGCTCACCGACACGAACCGTGTCGACGATGAGTGCTTCCGTCGCGCCGTCCAGGCGGTTTTCGACATCGACGCGGCCGGCGTGGATTGGATGGCGGCGCCGGACGTCGTTGATTCGACCGTCGCGTCGTGGCTGTTCGAGACGCGACATGGCGCCGCCCCTTCCGACCGTGACATGGTCGGCCTCGTCGATTGCTTCATGGAAGAACTGCGTGTCGCTCATGGAAGAGCACCCGAGCGGTTCCGGCCCATCGCCGGCGCCGCGGGGTTGTTCCAGCATCTCCGCTCCGCCGGCTGGCACGTCGCCATCGCCACGGGCGGTTGGGAGCGGAGCGCACGTTTCAAGCTGGAGGCGGCATGCCTCACGGATCAGACGGTGCCGCTCGCGTCCTCGAGCGACGCCGCGAGCCGGACCGCCATCATGAAACTCGCCCTGGATCGCGCCGGGGCCCGCCACGGCGTCGCCTACGATCGGATCGTGGCGGTGGGGGACGCGCCCTGGGACGTTCGCGCCGCTTCCGCATTGCGGTGGCCCCTGGTCGGGGTGGGGGCGCGCGGCCGCCGCCTTCCCGGAGTCCCCGCGGAGTGCGTGCTCGCCGACTTCGCCGACCGTGGCGCGCTGGATCGCGCCCTCGCGACCGCCACGATCACCGAGAAGGGAGCGGGCGATGCGGTCTCGTGATCTGCATAGACCCGTCCTCGCTCTCCTCGCCGCCCTTTCCGTGGTGGTGGCCGCGTGCGGGTCCCACGCCCCGGCGGGAGTCCAATGGCGGGGCCGCACCTTCCATGAAGTTCACTCCCTGGCCCAGCTGCCAGCGGTCATCCGGTCCCAGGTGGGAGCGGGGCGTCCGGGTCTAAGCGGAGTCGCGGATCGAGGCAGCCCCTTCAATGCGACCGATGTCGTGAGAGACGATCTGCCCATGCGCCGCTTTCTGGCGGCGGGAAGGGCTGGCGACACGTGGCTCGTGGCGCTGGAGCGAGGAGGTCGTGGCTATCGTGTCGAGGTGTTCCTCTATTCGGAACGAGATACGGCGCCGAAACAGAGATGGGTCCTGCTCGGCAATCCCAAGACTCTGACGGAGGTCGTTCAGCAAGTGGGCGCCAAACCCTAGTTGGCGCGGAAAGCGGCTTTTGCTAACGTCGATGGCCCAGTCCTGATACGTACTCCAACAGCGAGGCCCGCATGAGAGCGCCACTCGTTCTTCCCACGATTACTCTCTGTCTCCTAGCGACGCTCGCGGTGCAAGCGCGTGCGACCGAGCCGGCTCCGGGCGAGCTGGGACCCCTGCTGGGGATCTGTCGCCTCGACAGGGATGTCGTGGGGCCGGGCCGCCGCGCCGACTACTCTCCCGTATACGGCCTTCGGTTCGGCACCAGCCAGGACCATCGTGTCTCCTATTTCTTCGAGGGCTTGTACGGACGCTTCGACACGAGCGTGGACCGGAAATCCTCGATTCTCGAAACACGCGCCGGGCTCGAGCGGAATTTCCGGCTGGGAAGGTCCCTGTCGAGCTGGTATCTGGCCGGCGCTCTCGGATATGCCGACGCGAACATGCCGAGCGGCATGCCGGCCGCGCAAGGCGACTTCGGTCGCCCGCTCGTGTCGACCGGAATCGGGATCCAGGGTCCGAGCAATCGGCTGGGCCGCTTCCATGCGGAGCTGCGCGAGGAGTGGTGGCTGGGGAATAACGGCCTGAGCGGCTTTGATGTAGCGAACACGCAGCTTCTCGTGGGCTTTGCCTTCGGTCTCCGCGGCGAGAATGCACGCCAGCCCGAGCGGCGGACGAAGCTTTTCGAGAAGGGGAAGAAGTCTCTCGTTCTGGAGGGAGTGAATTTCATCACCGACAGCGCGGAGCTGACCTCCGAGTCGCGGAGCATTCTCGACAAGGTGGCCGAATCGTTACAAGAGTGGCGCGAGGTGGACGTGGAGGTGGGAGGTCACACGGATTCGGAGGCCGGCTCCTCGTACAACGAGGAGTTGTCCCAGCACCGAGCCGAGTCGGTTCGCGATTATCTCGTGAGCAAGGGGGTCGCCTCCTCGCGGCTGAGCGCGAAGGGCTACGGCGAGACGCGTCCGATCGCGACGAACAAGACGCCCGAAGGGCGCGCCAAGAACCGCCGGGTGGAGTTGCGGAAGACGAACTAGGGGCGCTGGGGGGCTGGCGGTGCTATCCCGAATGAAAATGAGAAGGCGGCAGTCGCGCTGGTGCCCGATCTGCCGCCCGGTGCTGGTCGGCGATTAGCCGTTGGTCAACGTCAAGGTCAGAAGGGCCGTCTTTCCGTAGCCCTTGATCGTGTAGCCCGTGGTGGTGCAGGGATTGGCACCGATGATGCCCGATGCCGCCGGATCCGCAGCCCACGTCCAAGCGTCGTTCGCGCCCGAGAACGGGTTCTTCGGGTAGTTGCCAGCCGGCATGTTCGCCTGCACCGCGGCGTCGTCCGCGGCCACCGGATAGGTCCCGGTGTTCTTCACCGCGAAGTCTTCGATCGCAAGCTGGTAGCTGTGCATATTCGCCTTCACGCTTGCCTCGCGCGCGCGGTCCTGCATGGCGATGAAGTTCGGAATCGCGATCGCGGCCAGAATGCCTATGATCACGAC
>JBGPMB010000020.1:0-25499 GCA_041486775.1 Candidatus Eiseniibacteriota bacterium
AGCTCACCAAATTCGCCCGCGTTCCGGGCCTGGATGGGCAGCGGATGAGCAAGTCTATGGACAACGCGATCTATCTCTCGGATTCTCCGGAGGTGATCGCGGCCAAGGTGCGCACGGCGTACACCGATCCCAAGAAGCTCCGCGCGAACGATCCCGGGAATCCCGACGGGTGCGTGGTGTTCGCCTACCACCGCGCGTTCAACGCGGGCAACGCCGAGGCGATCAGCGTCGACTGCCGCGCGGGACGGCTGGGGTGCGTGGTGGACAAGAAGAATCTGGCCGCCATCCTGGCCGAGAGCCTCCGGCCGTTCCGGGAGCGGCGGGAGGAGCTGGCGGCGCACCCCGAGCGTGTGCGCGAAGCGCTGCGGCACGGAGAGGAGCAAGCGCGGAAGATCGCGCAGGAGACCATGCGGGAGGTCCGAGAAGCGATGAAGCTGCCATGAGCGGGACGAAGCGCGGCGATCCCCGAGAGCGGGAGAGCGCGGGAACGGGTCTGGCCGAGGACGGGCGGGAAGAGGCCACCGGCGCCGGCCTGATCCGCGTGGCGTTCCCGGCGTTCACCGGCCCGCTGGATCTCCTCCTCCACCTGATCCAGCGGGAAGAGATCGAGATCACCGACATCCCGATCGCCAAGATCACGCGCGAGTACCTGGACACGCTCGAGCTGATGCGCGAGCTGGACCTCGAGGTCGCCGGCGAGTTCCTCGTCATGGCCGCGACCCTGATGCGCATCAAGGCGAGGATGCTCCTGCCTCCGGCGATCACCGACGAGGAGGAGGAAGATCCGCGCGAGGGGCTCATCCGCCAGCTCCTCGAGTACCGGCGGTTCAAGGAGGCCGCGCGGGACCTCGAGCGTCTGGAGGGCGAGCGGCGTCTCCTTTTCGACCGGGGCGCGCCCGCGCAGCTCGAGGATCCACAAGACGGCGAGCTCCAGCCGGTGAGCCTCTTCCGGCTTCTCGACGCTTTGAAGAACGTTCTGGCGCGCCAGGTTCCTCCGTTCGTGCACACCATCACGGCGGAGCCGATCAGCCTGGAGGAAGCCATCGCCGTGATGCGCGACCAGCTCAGGAACGGCCGCCGCGCGCTCTTCGAGGAAGTGCTCCAGGGGTTCGTCACCCGTCTCGAGAAGATCACCGCGTTCTTGGGCCTGCTCGAGCTGCTGAAGCAGGAGCGGATCACGGTGGCGCAGGAAGAGCTCTTTGGACCGATCTGGATCGTATGGCGCCCCGAGCACGAACGCCGCCCGCTGGGCGGCGAGGAGGAATGATCGACATGCCGACCCCCAAGCAGATCCTCGAGGCCGTGCTCTTCGCGAGCGACGTTCCCGTCGGGTTACCGGTGCTCACCCACGTGCTCGGCGACCGGAGCGCTCCCGAGGTTCGGGCTCTGCTCGCCGAGATGGCGGAATCCTACGAGCGCGAGGAGCGGGGCGTGGTGCTCTCCGAGATCGCGGGCGGATTTCAGCTCTTGTCCCGCAAGGAGTGCGCTCCCTGGGTGGAGCAGATGCTCCGCTCGCGGAGGAAGATCAGACTGAGCAAGCCCGCCCTGGAATCGCTCGCGATCGTGGCGTATCGCCAGCCGATCACCAAGGTGGAGATCGATTCGATCCGCGGCGTGGACTCCGCGGGCGTGCTCCACACCCTGCTCGAGCGGAACCTGGTCACGATCAAGGGGCGCTCGAAGGGTGTCGGCCGGCCCCTCCTCTACGTCACCACTCAGGAATTCCTGGGCTACATGGGGATCAACGAAGTGACCGATCTTCCCGAGTTGAAGGAAGTGGCGCCACTCCTCGAGGAGCGCGAGCGTCTGGCCGAGGAGGGGGAGGCGGGCGCCACACCCGGCGAGGTCGAGGTCACCGCCGCGGACGGTGCGGCTTAACCAGTTCCTCGCGCGCGCGGGAGGATCATCGAGGCGCGAGGCGGACGGCTGGATTCGCGAAGGGCGGGTCCTCGTGAACGGCGCGCCTCCTGCCGGGATGGGTCCCGACATCGATCCGGGACGCGACCGCGTCACGCTGGACGGACGGATTCTCCGCTGGGATGAAACGCTCCGCTACCTTGCCTACCACAAGCCCAAAGGCAGCCTCGTGAGCCGCAGGAGCCAGGGAGGGCATCCCACCATCTTCGATCTGCTGGGCGACACCGCGCGGGGACTTCACGCCGTGGGAAGGCTCGACCTCGAGTCGGAAGGACTTCTGCTCCTCACGAACGACGGGGTTCTGGCCGAGGCCCTCCTCCATCCGAGAAGCGCCCTCGAGCGCGTGTACCGCCTCTGGGTCGTCCCGGTGCCGGACTTAGCGGCGCTGCGGCGGCTTCGCGCGGGAACCATCGTCGAGGACGTGGAGGTGGTCCCGGATCGTGTTTTTCTCGAGGGAGCGGAGCACGGTGAAGGGAAGCTTCTGATCGAGATCCTGGAGGGAAAGAAGCGCGAGGTCCGGCTTCTCGCGCGGGCGGCGGGGCTTCACGTGAGGCGGCTCCAGCGGATCCGCTTCGGGCCGATCCGTCTCGAGACGCTCCAGCCGGGAAAGACGCGCCCTCTCACGGAGGCGGAGGTGAGCGCGCTCGGCCGCGCCGGACGCGCCAAGGGGAGGACGAAGGCCCGTGGCTGATCTCTCGGACCTTCGCCAGCGCATCGACCGGGTGGATCGCGAGCTGGTCCGATTGCTCGCGGAGCGCGCCGAGGTGGCCGCGGCCATCGGCGCCCGCAAGCGCGAGGCGGGGGAGGCGGCGCTGGACGCCGCGCGCGAGCGCGACCTCCTGGAGCGGTTGTCCGGGGAGGAGCGCGGTGGCTTCCCGCTCGCGGGCCTCCAGGCGATCTTCCGCGAGATCCTCTCCGCCTCGCGGGTCGTGCAGGGCGGATTTCGCGTCGGCTATCTGGGACAGCCGGGCGGATTCGCGCACCAGGCCGCCGCGCATCGCTTCGGCGAGTCCTCGAGCTACGAGCCCGTGGGATCGCCCCAGCGCCTGCTCGAGCAGCTGGAGTCCGAGCGCCTCGAGTACGGGTTCTTCGCGATGGAGGGCGATCCCGAGGACCCCGCGTTCGACGCCTTCGACCTCTTTCTCACCGCCAAGGTCCAGATCGTCGCGGAGTTCGTGGACACGGCGGGCTATCAGGCGCTGGGGTTCTCGCCCTCCCCGAAGCGGCTCTATGCCCACCCCGCGGCCCTGGCGCTGTGTCAGCGCTGGCGAGCCTCGCTCCCCGGGGTGGTGGAAGCCCGGCCCGTCGCGGGAAGCGGCGAGGCGGGAGCGCTGGCCGCCGAAGACCGGGAAGCGCTCTGCCTGGCACCTCCGATCGTGGCCCAGGCGAGGCACCTTCCCGTGGTGGACGCGGCGGCCGAGGACGCGCCGAGGCGCCCGCGCCGATTCTTCGTGCTCGGCGCCGCCGGATCCAAGCCGAGCGGGCGTGACAAGACCGCGCTCCTCCTCTCGCTCGAGAATCGCCCCGGCCGCCTCCTGGAAGTGTTTCGTCGTCTGGCCGAGCGGGGCATCAACGTCGGGTGGATCGAGTCCCGCACCCATCGATGGCGCCCCGGGGAGCATCTCTTCCTCCTCGTGCTCGAGGGGCACAGCCAGGAGACGCCGCTCCGCAAGGCGTTGGAAGATCTCCGTCCGGCGACCCTGCTCCACCGCGTCCTCGGAAGCTTCCCGGCGGCGGAGCCCTCATCCTAGTGGTACACTGCGACGGACCATCCGCGGAAGCTCTCGAGGACACCGATGTCGACGCGCACGGTGGAACCGGTTAGATCCGAAATACGCTCACTCGAGCCCTACGTTCCCGGCAAGCCCGTCGAGGAGTTGGAGCGCGAGCTCCACATCTCGGGCGCGATCAAGCTCGCCTCGAACGAGAACCCGCTCGGCCCCTCGCCGCTCGCGATCCAGGCCATGGACCAGGCGATCCGGGGCGTGAACCGCTATCCGGACGGAAGCTCGTTCTACCTCCGCGAAGCCCTCTCCCGCTTCTGGAACGTGCCCTTCGAGCAGACCGCCGTCGGATCGGGCTCCAACGACCTGATCGACATCCTCTGCCGCATCCATCTGGGCCCGGGGGACGAGGCGGTGATGTCGCACCCGGCGTTCGTGATGTTCGCGATCGCGGTCCGGGTGGCGGGCGGGAAGCTGGTGCGCGTCCCGGGGCGTGATCTCTTCCACGACCCCGTCGCGATGCTCCAGGCGGTGAACGAGCGGACGCGTCTCGTCTATTTCTCCAATCCCGACAATCCCACCGGCACCCGCGTGACACGGAGGGAGCTGGACCACTATTTCGATCACGTTCCCGACCATGTCCTGACCATCCTGGACGAGGCCTACTTCGAGTACGTGACCGATCCCGAGTACCCGGATGGCCTGGAATACCTGCGTCGGGGCAAGCGGGTCGCGGTGCTGCGGACGTTCTCCAAGATCTACGCCCTCGCCGGGCTCCGCGTCGGGTATGGATTCTTCTCTCCCGAGCTCTGCGCGCTGGTGCACCGCGTCCGGCTTCCGTTCAACGTCACGAGCGTGGGGCAGGCCGCGGCGCGCGCGAGTCTCGAGGACAAAGACCAGGTGGCGCGGAGCCGCGTGCTGAACGAGGAAGCGAAGCAGTTCCTCTTCGCCGAGCTGCCCCCGTTGGGTTTGAAGCTCACGCCGACATGGGCGAACTTCGTGCTGGCCGCCTTTCCCGGCTCCGCGGTGGAAGCGGCCCAGAAGCTCGAGCGCCAGGGCGTGATCATCCGTCCGCTGACCTCCTTCGGGCTCCCGCCCGAATACGCCCGGATCAGCTCGGGAACCCGGGCAGAGCTGACGAAGCTCCTCGACGGCCTCCGCCGGGTGCTGTGACGCGTCGCACCATCGCGATCCACGGTCTTGGGCTGATCGGAGGATCGCTGGGGCTGGCGCTCCGGGCACTCTCGGATGCGCCTCGCGTCGTGGGATTCGATCCGGATCCGGCCACGGCTCAGGCGGCGCTCGAAGCGGGCGCGGTGGAGGCGCTGCTCCCGGGGTCCGATGCGGCCGTCCCCGGAGCGGAGCTATGGGTGACCGCCGTTCCGCCCCGTGTCGCGACCGCGCTCGTTCCGAAGCTCCTCGACTCATTGCCGGAGGGTGCTTTCCTCACCGATCTCTCGAGCGTGATGCTTCCGGTGCTCACCGCGGCGGGCGCCAAGGCGTCGGGCCGCTTCGTCGGCTCGCACCCCTTGCGCGGCTCGGAGCAGGGCGGATTCCGGGCGGCGCGGCGCGATCTCTACGAGGGCGCGCCGGTCATCGTGGGCGGACCCCTGGATTCCGGAACGCCCGCCGCTCGCGTCGCCGCGATGTGGCGATCCATCGGGGCGGTCCCGACACCCATGGCCCCCACCATCCATGACGCGCTCGTCGCGCTCACGAGCCATGTGCCGCAAGTGGCCTCGACCGCGCTCGTGCGCACCCTGCGGCGGACCGGGAGCATGACGGCCCTCCTGGCGCAGGGTGCGGGGCCCGGGCTCAAGGACATGTCGCGGCTCGCCGCGTCGCCGGCGGATCTCTGGTTCGACATCCTCACTCTGAACGCGGAGAAGGTGACTCCGGCCCTCGAGCTCCTCGAGCGCGAGGTGCGCGGGCTTCGTCAGGCAATCGAGCGGAGGGACCCGGAGCTTCGGACCCTCCTCGAGGAGGCCAGGTCGTTCCGCCGGGAGATCGCTCCGTGAGCCGCGCGCGCATCGCGCCCCGGGGCGCCCTCTGCGGCGAGGCCAAAATGCCCGGGGACAAGTCCATCACGCAGCGCGCCATCCTGCTCGGCGCGCTCGCGCCCGGCGTGACCCGGATCCGAGGCGCGAACACCGGAGAGGACGCGCGCGCCGCGCTCGCGATGGTGCGACAGCTCGGAGCGCGCGTCACCGCTTCCGCGCGGGAAGGGATCCTGATCCGCGGCGGCACCCTCCGCGAGAGCGACCGCGTGCTCGACGCGCGAAACTCCGGAACCGCGCTCCGTCTGGCGACCGGGCTCTTATCCGCGCAACCGTTCCTCTCGATCCTCACGGGCGACCCGTCGCTCCGGCGCCGTCCGGTGGCCCGGGTCATCGAGCCGCTTCGCGTCCTCGGCGCCGACATCACGGCGCGTCAGAACGACCGCCTTCCGCCGATCGTGGTGCGGGGCCGGCCGCTCCAGGGCGCGGCGGTCCTGACCTCGGTGCCCAGCGCGCAGGTGAAGAGCGCCGTGCTTCTCGCCGGGATCCAGGCGAGCGGCGTGACGTCGGTCCGGGAGCCGCAGCCGACGCGCGATCACACGGAGCGGATGCTGCCTCGGTTCGGCGTCCCGGTCGAGCGCGATGGGACCGCCACACGCGTCCGCGGGCCCGCCGTGCTCCAGGGCGCCGAGATCGACGTGCCGGGGGATTTCTCCGCGGCCTCCTTCCTGCTCGCGGCGGCCGCGATCGTCCGCGGCTCCGACATCCTGCTCAAGGGAGTCGGTGTGAATCCCACGCGGATCGCCTTCCTCGAGCATCTGGCGCATGTGGGCTCGGGGCTCGAGCGCGGGAACGATCGTCTGGTCTCGGGAGAGCCGGTCTCCGACCTGCGCGTCCGGGCCGGAAAGCTGCGCGGCGCGCGCATCGGTCCCGAGGCGGCGCCCCGCCTCATCGACGAGCTGCCGCTCGTGGCGGTGCTGGCGGCGTTCGCCGACGGAACGACCGTGGTGCACGGCGCCGACGAGCTGCGCGTCAAGGAATCCGACCGCGTGGCCACCGTGGCGGCAGGGCTCCGCGCCATCGGAGTCGAGGTGGACGAGCATCCGGACGGCTGGACGATTCACGGCAAGGCGGGGCGGGTCCGGGGCGGCACCGTGGACGCGGCGGGCGACCACCGGATCGCGATGGCGTTCATGGTCGCCGGGCTCGCGGCGCGCGACGGGGTCACCGTGCTGGGCGCCGAGTCCGCGCGGGTCTCGGATCCGGGGTTCCTGAGCCGCTTGCGGGGCCTCTTTCGTTGAAGCCGTTCGTTCTCGCGATCGACGGGCCGGCCGGAGCGGGCAAGAGCACGACCGCCCGCGGCGTGGCGGAGCGCCTGGGATTGCTCCACGTGGACTCGGGCGCCATGTACCGCGCCGTCGCGTGGCTCGCCTTGAAGAACGGAATCCCGCTCGAAGACGAGACAGCGCTCCTCGGGATGCTCGATCGCGCGCGGATCGCGCCCGGGCCCGACGGGGTGACCGTCGACGGGACGGCGGTCGAGCGGTCGATCCGAAGCGGCGAGGCAGGGGAGGCCGCTTCGCGCGTGGCGCTCCATCCCGGGGTCCGGAAGCGCCTCGTGGCCCTGCAGCGCTCCTTCGCGCGCGAGCCGGGGCTTGTGATGGAGGGGCGCGACATCGGGACGGTCGTCTTCCCGGACGCGGACCTCAAGATCTTCATCAGCGCCACCCCCGAGGCCCGCGCGGAGCGGCGCTTCCTCGAGCTCGAGGCCAAGGGAGAAGCCGCGGACCGCGAGGCGATCGTGGCGCAGATCCGCGAGCGGGATCGCCGCGACACGGAGCGCGCGACGAGTCCCCTGGTCCGGGCCGGCAACGCCATCCTCCTCGATACCACCAAGATTGGGGCCGAGGAGCAGGTGGACATGGCCTCGCACTGGGCGGCGCTCGCCATGCGGCCGGTGAAGCGGATCGGTCTGATCTACGCTTTCGGGAGCGGCTTCACCCGCCTCTTCGCGCGCACGCTGCTCGACTTCGAGATCGAGGGCTTGGACCGCATTCCCCGGAAGGGGCCCCTGATCGTCGCCTGCAACCACATCTCCTTCTGGGACCCCCCGTTGGTGGGGGCCCACCTGCCCCGCGAGATGCACTTCGTCGCGAAGGCCGAATTATTCCATAATCCCTTGTTCGGAGCCCTCATCCGGTCTTATAATTCCATCCCGATTCAACGAGGGCCACAAGCTCGTTCGGGGCTCCGTGGCGCGGAGGAAGTCTTGTCCGCGGGCGGCGCTGTCCTTATTTTCCCGGAAGGGACCCGGAACAAGAGCGGGGAGCCCTTGGCCCCGCGGGCCGGGGTGGGACGGCTGGCGGCCGCGACCCGGACGCCGGTCGCGCCCGCATGCATCACGGGTTCGAACCAGATCCGCAAGTCGATGCGGCGGCAGGTCCGGATCCGGATCACGTTCGGGTCGCCGATGATGCCCCCGGCTTCGGGTCCAACGGACCGGGACGAAGTGCGCGCTTACGCGCGGATGGTCATGGATCAGATCGCGGCGCTGCGCGCGGAGCAGGAGGGAGCCTCTGGAAGTAATCGTCGCCGATAACGCCGGTTTTTGTTTCGGCGTGAAGCGCGCCATCAAGATGGCGAACGACACCATGGACACGGCCGGCCTGCGGGTGAAATCGCTGGGATCCTTGATCCACAACCCCCAAGTCGTGAATTCCTTCCGGGACCGCGGCCTCGAGGTCGTGGCCGACCTGGACAGCGTCGACACCGAGGATACGGTCATCATCCGCTCCCACGGCGTCGGGCCGGAGTTGAAGAACGAGGCGGTGGGTCGCGGGCTCAAGGTCGTGGACACCACCTGTCCGTTCGTCACGAAGGCGCAGCAGTACGCGGCCAGGCTCATCGCCGACGGCTACAAGGTCGTCATGATCGGGGACAAGAATCACCCCGAGGTGATCGGCGTGGTCGCGCACACGCAGAACCAGGCCATCGTCCTCAACACGGTCGCGGAGGCGGAGAAGCTCAAGTTCATTCCGAGGATGGGGGTGGTGTTTCAGACCACGCACGCCATCGGACATGTCCAGGAAGTCGTGGGCGCGCTCTTGAAGCGCGGCAAGGAAGTGCGCGTGTTCAACACGCTGTGCGGCGCCACCACCTCGATGCAGAAGACCGCGATCGAGCTCTCGTCCGAAGTCGAGGCGATGGTGATCGTGGGCGGGCGCCAGAGCGCGAACACGGCGCAGCTCGCGGAGGTCTGCCGCAAGGTGAACCCGCGCGTGCTCATGATCGAAGCGGCGGACGAGATCCACGAGGACTGGTTTCGAGGATTGACCCGGGTCGGCGTCTCGGCGGGGGCCTCCACGCCCGACGAGGTCATCGCCGAAGTCGTGGACCGGATCACGAGGATCGAGCCCAGCCGAAGCTGACGTAACCCAGGCACCACCGGCCGTCACGGCCGAATTTCATAGAGCAGGGGGAACACCAACGAATGGTTCGACGTCATGAAGAGGATGTGGACGTAAAGGACGAATCGGCGGAGGACGCCGAGGTCGAGACCAAGCCTCGGAAGCGGAAGCCGCAGACGAGGATGATCCATGATGAAGGGGAGACCGAAGGCACGGTGACCGCCGTCGGAACCCTGGAGCTCGACTCCGACGAGGAATCCGCGAGCATGATGGGGCAGATGCTCCAACTCTACGAGGACTCGCTCAAAGACCTCGAAGAAGGGGAGATCGTCCGCGGCCGCGTTCTGAAGATCGACGACAAGGAAGTCACCGTAGACGTCGGGTTCAAGTCGGAGGGCGTCATCCCGGTCGAGGAGTTCCCGGACCTGGAGGGCGTCAAAGTCGGGGACGAAATCGAGGTTTTCCTCGAAAAGACCGAGAACCAGGACGGCCTGGTCGTCCTTTCCAAGCAGCGCGCCGACTTCGTGAAGGTCTGGGACCGCGTGAAGACCGCCGCGGACCAGGGACAGCTGGTGGAAGGGAAGCTGGTGCGGAAGATCAAGGGCGGGGTGGTCGTCGACCTGTACGGGGTCGAGGCCTTCCTTCCGGGCTCGCAGATCGCGCTGCGCCAGGTGCAGAACGTCGATTCCCTGATCGGCCAGGGGATGGAATTCAAGATCATCAAGCTGAACAAGCGCCGCCGGAACATCGTCGTGTCCCGGCGCGCCGTCCTCGAGGAGCACCGCGCCAAGCAGAAGAGCGAGATCATCCAGGAGCTGGCCAAGGATCAGATTCGCGAGGGCGTGGTGAAGAACATCACCGATTTCGGCGCGTTCGTGGACTTGGGAGGCATCGACGGGCTGCTCCACATCACCGACATGTCCTGGGGCCGGGTGAGCCATCCCTCCGAGCTGGTGTCGATCGGCGAGAAGGTGAAGGTGAAGGTCCTCTCCTTCGATCCCGAGAAGGAACGGATTTCGCTGGGCATGAAGCAGCTCACTCCGTATCCGTGGGAGGACGTCGACAAGCGGTATCAGGCCGCCCAGAAGGTGAAGGGGAAGGTGGTCTCGATCACCGACTACGGCGCCTTCGTCGAGCTGGAGAAGGGGATCGAGGGACTGATCCACATCTCCGAGATGTCCTGGACGCGCCACGTGCGCCATCCGTCGAAGGTGGTCGCCATCGGCGATCAGATCGAGGCGGTCATCCTCAAGATCGACAAGGAAAACGAGAAGATCTCGCTCGGGTTGAAGCAGACCGAGCCGGATCCGTGGCTCACGCTCGACCAGCGGTTCCCCATCGGAACGCGGCTCACCGGAAAGGTGCGGAACCTGACCAACTTCGGGGCCTTCGTGGAGATCGAGGAAGGCATCGACGGTCTCGTCCACATCAGCGATATGTCCTGGACGCGGCGCGTCGTTCATCCGAGCGAGGTGCTGAAGAAGGGGGACAAGGTCGACGTGGTGGTCCTCTCCATCGACAAGGACGCCCGCCGGATTTCGCTCGGCCTGAAGCAGGTGAGCGAAGATCCGTGGCCCACGCTGGCCGAGAAATACATTCCGGATCTCATCGTGAAGGGCAAGGTGGTCCGCCTCCTGGATCGCGGCGTCATCGTGGATCTCGAGGAAGGGCTCGAAGGGTTCATCCCGCTGTCGCAGCTCGGCGTGGACGGACTCAAGAAGCCGGCGGACAGCTTCCACGTGGGGGACGATCTTCAGTTGAAGGTCACCCGCGTGGACACGCAGGCCCACCGGATCATCCTGAGCGTTCGCGCGTGGCTGGCCGACCAGCCTCAGGCGGCCCAGGCCGAGTTCCAGATCAAGTTCAAGCCGGTTCCGTCGCCCGAGGGGGCGGAACCCGGGGCCGAATCCGCGGCGGAAGAGACGGTCGCGGTGGAAGCCGAAGAGACGGGCGACGCGGCTACCGAGTTCTGACGTGCGATGACGGAAGCGGTCGCGAATACCCCCGAGGGGCCTCCCAAGGTCCCTCGGGTTTCTTTTTGGACCCTGGGCTGCCGCCTGAACCAGTACGACACGGCGGCGCTTCGGGGGCGGCTCTTGACCGCGGGGTTCACGGAATCCGGCGAAGGCTCCGCGGACGCGGATCTCCTGGTGGTGAACACGTGCACCGTAACGCGTCGCGCGGATCAGGAGGCCCGGCAGCTCATCCGGAGGCTCCACCGCTCAGCGCCCGGGTCGCGGATCGTGGTGACGGGATGCTACGCGCAGCGCGCTCCGGAAGAGATCCGCTCTCTCCCCGGCGTCGCGGCGGTTCTGGGGGCCGCGGAGCGGGACGACCCGGGGACGCTTCTGCGCGCCGCGGGGGCAGCGTCGGCCGCGGGCACCCTCGTCGAGGTGGGCCCGGGTCGCGCCGCCCGCGCGTTCTCGACGGAAGCTCCGCTCCACGTCGGACGCTCCCGGGCGCTCCTCAAGGTGCAGGACGGCTGCGATTCCTTCTGCGCCTATTGTGTCGTCCCGTACGTTCGCGGACGGAGCCGGAGCCTTCCCATCCACGAAGCGCTGGCGCGCGCGCGACGTCTCCTCGATGCCGGCTTCTTCGAGATCGTGCTCACGGGCGCGGATCTCGGGAGCTACGGCCGGGATCAGGGCGAGGATCGCGCTCTCCCCAGGCTCGTCGAGGCGATTCTCGGTCTGGGGAACACCCATCGCGTGCGGCTCTCCTCGATCGAGCCTCACAAGGTGGAGCCGGCGCTCGCCGCCATGATCGGAACGACGCCGAGGCTCTGCCGCCATCTCCACCTTCCGCTCCAGAGCGGGTCGAACCGGGTCCTCCGGGCGATGCGGCGCGGATACACCCGCGAGGACTACGCGGCGCTGCTCGCGCGGATCGTGGCGCGCGGACCTGTCGGCATCGGAGCGGACGTGATCGTGGGCCATCCGGGAGAAGGGGAGGCGGAATTCGAGGAGACGCGGCGGTTTCTGGAGGAGATGCCCGTCACGTTCCTGCACGTGTTCCGCTATTCCAGCCGCCCCGGCACGGCCGCCTCGAGGCTCCCGGACGCCGTTCCGGAGGCCCGCGCGCGCGCGCGCTCGGAGATTCTGCGCGCGCTCGGCGATTCGAAGACCCGCGCGTTCCGTCGCTCGCTGGTGGGTACGACGATCCCCGTCGTGCTGGAGCGGGGGCGGGGCCGCCGAGGCCCCTTCGCGATGAGCGACGTCTACGTGCCGGTCGAGCTGGACTTCGACCCCGAGCCCGGCCGCGGAATCCTGCGCGTGTCGATCCGGGGGGAGGACGGGGCTCGGCTTGCCGGCGCGCCCGTCTCCCGAAGCGCCGTTGCCGGAACCGGTTCGGAGCGCGCCACGAGCGACGGGTTGACCCTCTAGCGTTTCTCCCGATATCCTCCGGCCGAATCCGGAACCAATCGCCTACCCGGAGGAGACTGTCATGTGGCTGCTAAAAAATATGGCCTGGCTCTTGATCATGGTCGCGGTCGTGGGCTTCGCCATCCTGAACGTGAACGGCCGCGCCTCCGAGATTCGATTCCCGGGGGCCACGTACGTCGACCTTCCCTTGACGGTGGTTCTCTTTGCCGCCTTCGCGCTCGGGATGTTTCTCGCGTTCCTCCTGACCCTGATTCATCACCTGAAGGGCCGCGCGGCCCTGGGCCGTCTCGCGCGGGAGAACGAGGGCTTGAAGCAGGAGCTCCGCGCGCTGCGCAACCTCCCACTCGAGGATCTCAAGTTCGGCGATGCCAAGGAGAGCGAGGCCTGATGTCGGGGATCTACTCCTTCGTGCTCTGGGGCGGCGTCCTGGCCCTCACGGGATGGGCCGCGTGGACGCTCTCGGGCGGTTTCACGACCGCGCGGCCCGGACCCGACACCCCCTACCAGCACGGTCTCGACGCGCTCCTGCGCGGGGACGCGGACGAGGCGCTCCGCGCGTTCACCGAGACGGTCGAGATCGACACGGACAACGTGGACGCCTATATCCACATCGGAAATCTCCTCCGGGAGCGCGGCGAGGCGGCCCGGGCCCTTCACGTCCACCGGGAGCTGACCGTGCGCGCCGGGCAGACCCCGGCGCAGCAGCGGGGCACCCGCGAGGCGTTGGTCCTGGACCTGATCGCGCTCGGACGCTTCGAGGAAGCGGTCGATGAGGCGCAGGAGATGCGCGAGATGGACCGGAAGAACGGGCGGGTGCTGCAGCTCCTGCTCCGGGCGCACGAAGCCGCCGGCGATTGGGACCGCGCTTTCGACGTGCGTTCCGAGCTGGCGCGCATGAACGGCGAGCGCGAGAACGGAGCGCTCGCGCGGTACCGCTCCGCGGCGGGGGAGAGCTTCCTCCGCGCCGGGAAGACGCGCGACGCGGAACGGCAGTTCAAGAGCGCGCTCCGGCTCGACAAGGACCATCCCGCGGCCCTGCTGCGGCTGGGGGACATCTGCTACCGAGGGGACCGCCGGGAGCGCGCGGTCGTGCTCTGGAAGGGGTTGGCCCTGACGCATCCGGACCTGGCGCACCTCGTGCTCGAGAGGCTCGAGACCGCCTATTTCGAGGGCGGCCGCTTCAGCGACATGTCGCAGGCGTACGAGGAGATTCTGGCTCGAACCCCCAAGGACGCCCGGATCCATCTCGCTCTCGCCCGGATGCACATCAAGAAAGGGGACCTGGCCGAGGCGTGCGGCGTGCTGGGGCAGGCGCTCGCCATCGAGCCCGGGTCGCTATCGGCCCGGCTCCTCTTGGTGAACGTGTATCGACGGCTCGGCGACCTGAGCAAGGCGCTCGACGAGATGGAGACGCTCCTTCGCGGGACCCCGAAGGCGGAGTCCTTCACCTGCGTCTCGTGCGGGGCCGCCTCCGAGGAATACTGGACGCGGTGCCCGCATTGCCTCGCGTGGTCCGCCGCGTGACCCACCGCCTTCGCCCCGCCCTCGCCGTTTTGGCCGTGGCCTTCCTGTCGATCCTCGGGGGCGCCGTCGTCGGCGCGCGACCCGAGCCCGGGGAACGCTTCCGCAAGCCGGCGCCCGTCCGCGTGGAGCCGCGGATGGCATTACAAGAGAAGCGTCTCGAGGACGCGCAGCACGCGTTCGACCGGGGCCAGGTGGTCGTGGCCCGGGAGCTCTTGAAGGGGATCGATCCCGCGCAGCTCCCTCGGAGAGTCGGCGAGGAAGGCGCCTTTCTCACCGCCTCGCTCGCGGAGGACGCGGCCACCTCGGACCGCCTCTTCGACGAATATCTGAAGAACTATCCGCGGGGAAGCTACCGGCGCGCCGCCTCGCTGGCGTTCGCGCGGAGTCAGTTCGCGCAGGGGGACTACCGCGAGGCGGAAAACCTCCTCAGCATCTTCTCGCCGGGGGTCGAGCGCGATCCGCTCGGTCGCGAGGGCCTGGTCTGGCTCGGTCTCTCGCAGCTCGGGCGCGGCGACGCCGCGGGAGCGCTCCAGTACTTTCAGACCGCGAAAGGCGACCTGGATGGAAGCAGCTTCGAGGAAGCCTATTACTTCGCCACCGCCGAGGCGGCGCTCCGCGCCAGCAAGCCCCGGGAGGCGGTGACCGCGCTCCAGGTGATCCTCTCGCGCCATCCCCGCGGCGACTACGCTCCGCAGGCGCTCTACGCCATGGGGATGGCCCTCGAGAGCATGGGGCGCGGGTCGGACGCGGCCGCGGTGTTCCGGCAGGTCGCGCAGCGCTTCCCGGATTCCTATGAGGCGACGCGCGCGCGGGACCGCGGTATCCGCACCGAGGGCACGCTGGCTCTCGGACTCCCCATCGGGGGCGGGTATGCGATCCAGGTCGGCGCCTTCTCGCGCCGGGAGCTGGCGGACGCCCTCGCGAAGGATCTCAGGCTCTCGGGCGTGGGCGACGTCCGGGTGCTCGAGGGGCGCGAGGCCGCTCCCATCTACCGCGTGCGGGCCGGAGCGTATGGAACACGCGATGAGGCGCGCGCCCTGGGAGAGCGCCTCCGCCGGGAGCGCGGCTTCTCGTACAATATCGTGCCGCGCTAGCCCTCCCTCCCCATGGAATCGACCCCGATGCTCGATCAGTACCGGAGACTCAAGGCCGAGCATCCCGGGACGATTCTCTTTTTCCGCATGGGAGATTTCTACGAGACCTTCGGCGAGGACGCCCTCGTCGCCTCGAAGGTCCTGGGCATCACCTTGACCAGCCGCGACAAGAAGAAGGAAGGCTCGCTCCCGCTCGCGGGCGTGCCGCACCACGCGGTGGACGGATACCTCCGCACCCTCGTGAGCCAGGGGCACTCGGTGGCGATCGCCGATCAGATGGAATCGGCCGCGGAGGCGCGCGGGCTGATGGACCGGCAGATCGTGGAGGTCCTCACTCCGGGAACGATCACGCGCAGCGGCATCCTGACCGCGGTCGACAGCAACTACATCGTGGCGCTCCACCCGGGGGAGAGAGGGATCGGCGTTTCCGTCGCGGAGGTGTCGACCGGAGAGTTTCGTCTCGGGGAGGTGGCGCGCGAGGATCTCCCGGGACTGATTCAGGAATTCCCGCCCCGGGAAATCCTCCTGCCCGAAGGCGCGGACGCGGAGGGGTTCGCCGACCCGGCGTTCTGGGCCCAGGCGCCGCGCATCACCCGCTGGGATCCCGCGCGCTTCGACGATCGCGCGGGACGGGAGGCCCTGGAGCGGCGGTTCGAGGTGCGAAGCCTGGAGCCGTTCGGTTTGGGAGAGCCGGGGCTGGGCTTCGGAGCCGCGGGCGCGCTCCTGGACTATCTTCGCTCGCTCAAGAAATCGGACCTGCCGCAGATCGGGACCGCGCGCGCGCTCCGCGAGGGCGCTACTCTCGTGGTGGACGAGGTCACGCTGCGGAACCTCGAGATTCTGGACTCGCAGGCCGGACCCGAGCACACGCTGCTTTGGCTCCTCGACCGAACCGAGACCGCCATGGGGGGCCGCGCCCTCCGGGCGCTCTTGCGCGCGCCGAGCCGCGAGCTTCGGGTGCTGGAAGAGCGCCTGGACCGCACGGAAGCCTTCGCGTCGTTACCTCGGCTTCGCGCCGAGATGCGGGAGCGGCTGCACCGTATCCCCGATCTGGAGCGTGCGCTGGGCCTGCTCGGCTCCGGGCGAGCCACGCCCCGGGATCTCGGATCCCTGCGGACCGCCCTCCTCCGCCTTCCGGACGTGGCGCGCGCGCTGGAGGCGCACTTGAACCCGGTCACGCGCGCGTGGCGAGCGGCCCTTCCGGACCTTTCGCCCCTCGCCGGCGAGCTGGAGCGGGCCCTACAAGACTCGCTGCCGCTCGCCGCGACCCAGGGCGGGATCATCCGCGAGGGCTACGATCCGATTCTGGATCGGCTTCGTGCCGACGCCTCCGACGCCCGCTCGGTCGTCCTGGCGCTCGAGGCGAGCGAGCGCGAGCGAACCGGCATACCCAATCTCAAGGTGGGCTACAACCGGGTCTTCGGCTATTACCTCGAGGTCACGCGCTCGCAGCTCTCGCGCGTGCCGCCCGACTACGTGCGCCGGCAGACGCTCACGGGCGCCGAGCGCTTCGTGACGCCGGACCTGGCGCGAATGGAGGAGCGCATCGAGGCCGCGAGCGTCGAGAGCCAGAGGCTGGAGGCGGAGCATTTCCAGAGGCTCCGCGAGCGGGCGACCGCCGAGGTCGGGCCGATTCAGGTCGCCGCCCGCATCCTGGCGTCGATCGACCTTCACCTCTCGCTGGGTGAGGTGGCCGCGCGCGAGCGGTGGACCCGCCCGGCGCTCACGGAGGGATTCGAGCTTCACCTGAAGGCTTCGCGCCATCCCATGGTGGAGGCCTCTCTTTCGCCGGGCTCTTTTCAGCCCAACGATGTGTCGCTGGATCCCGCCGGGGAGCAGATCTGGCTCATCACCGGGCCGAACATGGCAGGGAAGTCCACGTTCCTGCGCCAGGTGGGAATCTCGGTCTATCTCGCCCACATCGGCTCGTTCGTCCCCTGCGCCGCCGCCACGATCGGGCTGGCCGACCGGATCTTCACGCGGGTGGGCGCGTCCGATCAGATCAGCCGGGGCGCTTCGACGTTCTTCGTGGAGATGCAGGAGACGGCGACGATCCTGCGCCAGGCGACGGATCGAAGCCTGGTGCTTCTGGACGAGGTGGGCCGCGGAACCAGCACCTACGACGGCCTGAGCCTGGCGTGGGCGGTGACCGAGTCCCTCCACGAAGGGCCGGGGGCGAAGCCCCGCACCCTCTTCGCGACGCACTATCACGAGCTGACCGACCTCGAGTCCACGCTCCCGCGCCTTCGCAACCGGACGGTGCGGGTGGAGGAGCGCGGCCACGAGATCGTGTTCCTCCATTCCATCGCCCCGGGCCGCGCGGACCGCTCCTACGGAATCCACGTCGCGAAACTGGCGGGCGTGCCCGAGCCGGTGCTCCGCCGCGCGCGCGAGATCCTGGCCAAGCTGGAGGCGGGGGATCGCGGCGCGGTGTCCCCGCAAGACCGCGGTGCGGAGACGCGCGCGATGCCGCCTTCGCTCGAGACCGCGCTCGCGAGGGAGATCTCCAAGCTCTCGGTGGAGTCGATGACTCCGCTCGATGCCCTGAACGAGCTCGCCCGCCTGCGCGATCGCGCCCAGGAGTCCCGCGAGCATTGACGCACCCGCGACGGGGCCCTATCATCTCGCTCGCTCACATGATACGTGCTCTGCCTCCCCTTTCCTCGCTGATCGCTCTTCTCATCGCCGTGAGCGCCGGGCCCTCGCACGCGGCGGCGCCCACGCGCGGCGGCTTGCCCGCGACATGGCCCGTGGATTCCCTCAGGGCCGGAATGACGGGTTACGGGCTGAGCGTATTCCACGGGACCTCGGTGGACACCTTCCAGCTGACGATCCTGGGCGTGCTCAAGGGAAACCGGCCGGGCGCGGACCTCATCCTGGCCCGCGCGAAGGGAGATTTCCTGGAGCGCACGGGGATCATCGCCGGCATGAGTGGAAGCCCCGTCTACATCGGCGGCAAGCTGGTCGGCGCGGTTTCGTACACCTGGGCCTTCACGAAAGATCCGGTGGCGGGGATCACGCCCATCGGCGAGATGCTCGCCGCGCTCAACTCCGTTCCCGAAGATCGCGACGAGAAGATCGAGCCTTCCGACGCGCGCTACGGCGCGCTCGACCTTCCTCCCGGGGCGACGTCGCCGGTTCCGGGCGAGGCGCGGCCCATCGTGACGCCGCTCGCGCTCTCCGGATTCACACCCGAGGCGCTTCGCTATCTGAGCCCGTGGCTCGACGAGCATGGCTTCGTCTCCGCGCCGGGGGGAGGCGCTCCCGGCGAGGGCTCCTGCGATTCCATCGTGCCCGGCTCCGCGGTCGGCGTGGATCTGGTGCGCGGCGACATGTCCGCGACCGCGATCGGCACCGTGACCTACCGGGACGGGAACCGGGTGCTGGCGTTCGGGCATCCCTTCTACGCGCTGGGGCGCGTACAGCTCCCGATGAGCGCGGCCACCATCCACACCATCTTCGCGAGCCAGCAGATCTCGACCAAGGTGGGGTCGTCGACGAAGACGTGCGGCACGCTGGTCGCCGACCGGAGCGTCGGGATCGCCGGAGAGCTGGGTCCTTCGCCCTCGATGATCCCGCTGAGCGTCGCGATCCACGGACCGCACGGCCGCGACCGGAGCTACCACTTCGAGGTGGCCCGGAGCCGTTCGCTCACACCCGGTCTCGCCGCGGCGACGATCGTGGGCTCGATCTCGGAGGCGCTCTTCGACGTCGGGCTCGCGACGACGCGCTACGATCTCACCTATTCGCTGAACGGCGGGAAGGAGACGCTGCATCGCGGGAACGCCATCGTGGCCCCGGCGCCGCTCTCGGGAGCGGGGGACGACGTCTCGCAGACTTTGTTCCTGCTCCTGGTGAACCGCTTCCAACCGGTGCGACTGGATTCGCTCCACGTGGAGATCTCGGTCGAGGAGGGGCTGGACCAGGCGGTGCTCACCTCGGTCCGCGTGCGCCCCACCATGGCGGCCCCCGGCGAGTCGGTCCAGGTGGAGCTCTCCATCCAGCCCACGCGCCAGAAGGCGGAGACGCGCGTGGTCACGGTCCGGATTCCCCCGGGAACCCCTCCGGGGGATGTGATGGTGCGCGCCTGCAACGGACCGGACACCGACAAGTGGGACCGGGAGCGAGCGCCGGAGACCTACGAGCCCCAGAGCCTGGATCACCTTCTCGGGCTCTTGAGCGGAGAGCGCCGCGGCGATCAGCTGTTCGTGCAGCTCTACAAGGAATCGAAGGGCGTGACGGTGCACGGCGGCGAGATATCGCTGGCGCCTCCCTCCGTGCTCGACGTGCTCGGCGGCGGCGCGAAATCCGGCGAGAGCGGACCGGTGAAGGGCGCCACCTTGAGCGAGACCATCGTTCCCACGGGCCGCGTCATGAGCGGCTGCGAGCAGACGACCCTGACGGTGCTTCCGTATCGGGCGCGTTGACGCGTCCGCGGAGCCACCGAGGAAAGGAGCGACCCACCCTTTGCGCATGAAGCGGCGCTACGCGGCGGCCATCGGAGCTCTGATGCTTCTCTCGGCCTCACAGGCTTGGGCGGTCAAGACCTCGCTCTGGACCCAGGACGGCGCCGACGATTTCCTCACGGGCGACGTGACCGGTGTGACCGTCACCAGCGACGGACAGGTGATGCTCGGCGCCGCGTGGGATTCCGTGGTGACCGGGCTCCCGAGCGTGTCGCAGATCTGGTGCCTGGCCCGCGACTCGAAGGGCCGGATCTACTTCGGCACCGGCGATGAGGGGCGCATTTATCGCTGGTCGCGGGGCAGCAAGGCGCAGCTGGTGTGGGACACGGGCGCGTCCGAGATCGTATCGATGGCGGTCGACGCGAACGACAACCTGTACGCGGGCGGCTCGCCGGGAGGCGTGGTCTACCGCGTCAGCGCGAAGGGCGACACGTCCCACTACTTCGAGACCGGCGAGCAATCGGTCTGGTCGCTCCTCGCCGGAAAGAACGGGATGCTCTACGCGGGCACCGGAAGCCGTGGACGCGTGTACAAGATTACCGGCCCCGGCAAGGGAGAGATCTACGCGGAGACGCGCGACGCCAATGTCCTGGCGCTCGCGTGGGCGAAGGACGGCGCGCTTCTGGCCGGCACTTCCTCGAAGGGACTCCTCCTGCGAATCGAAGCGAATGGGTCCACGCGCGTGATCTACGATTCGGGAGCCGAGGAGCTTCGCGCCATCGCCGTGCTGGACGACGGCTCGATCGCGGTCGGAACGAATCGCGGAGCGAGCGGCTCGAGCACGGGCTCCGCGGGTCCACCGGCCGGGATCTCCCCGGTGTCGCTGGGGATCGAGGTCACGCCCCTGGGCGGAAGCAAGTGCGGCGTCTACCTCGTACAGCCGGATGGGTCCGCGCGCCTGCTCTACGCCCCGCCGTGCGATTTCGTCTATGCCCTGGCTCCGGGGGAAGGCTCTTCCATCTGGTTCACGACCGGGAATCCCGCCGCCCTCTTTCAGGTGAGCAGGGATCGCAAGTTCGCGCTCCTGGGCGCCTCCGAGTCGAAGCATCTCTTGTCGCTGCTCCGGAGCGGGAAGGAGACCTTCGTCGCGGCCGGAAACGCCGCCATGCTGTATTCCCTGGGTAGCGGCGTGGGGGCGGAGGGCACCTATATCTCCGAGGCCCACGATCTCCGATCCGTCGCGTCCTGGGGCGAGGCCCGGATCGCGCTCTCCGGGGGCGGCGAGGTGCTCTGGTCCAGCCGGAGCGGCTTCAGCAAGACGCCCGACGACGGCTGGAGCCCGTGGTCGCACGAGGCCCCGGTGAAGGGCTACGTCAAGATCGAGAGCCCGCCCGCGCGCTTCCTCCAGTACCGACTCCGATTCCGACATGGTTCGGGGGATCCTCCGACGGTCTCGATCGTGGAGGTCGCCTATCTCCAGCGAAACCTTCCGCCTTCCATCGGGAACGTCACACTCTACGGACCGGAGAATCCCTACTTCGAAGGCGGACCCGAGTACCGGCCGCCCCAGATCTCCCAGTCCTTTTCGAACGGGATGAAGCTGGAATTCTCGATGCCGCGTTCCGGCCCGCGCCCGGTATCGGACGCGAGCGCCGCGTGGGCGCGGGGAATCCGCAGCGTCTCCTGGGACGCGGGGGATCCGAACGGCGACAACCTGACCTTCAAGCTCTACATCAAGGCGGACGGCGAGACGTCCTGGAAGCCCCTCGCCAAGGATCTGGGCGACAGAGCCTACAGCTGGGACGCGGAGTCCTTCGCCAACGGAACCTATCGTCTCAAGGTCGAGGCGAGCGACGCGCCGGACAATCCGGAGGGGACCGTGATGTCGACCGAGCGGGTCAGCGCGCCTTTCCTGATCGACAACATTCCGCCCGTCGTCTCGGGCCTGCGCACCACGTCGCGCGCGGGATGCGCGCGGGACCGGACGACCGTGAGCGTTTCGGGGATGGCCGCGGATCAGGACAGCCGCATCGCCAAGATCGAGTATTCGGTGGACGGTGGAGACTGGAAGGATGTGTTCCCGGACGACGCGATCTTCGATTCTCTGACGGAGAAATTCCACTTCGACGCGCTCGATCTGCCGCCGGGAGAGCACGCCATCACGGTTCGCGCCTCCGACTCCCAGCGCAACGTCTCGGTGGGGAAGATACTCGCCATTACGCGATAGCCGTGCGAAATGCATGACGGAGCCGGGGCCGCGGCCCTTGCCCCGCACGGCCCCACCTGCCTCGGAAACCCGGGAACGGTCGCAACCGTAGCCTCCGCGCACCCATGCGGGATCGGCCCGCTGATGGTACGATCCTTGCGCTTTCCGAGCCGGACCATTGGCACTTCTCGGCTGGCCGGCCACGCAGGAGCGTCATGAAGCTCGCTTTCCTGGATCTGCCCGATGAACGGGTGGACCTCATCTCGAAGGCGCGTCACGATCCCCATATCGAGATCGTGCTGGTCGCGCATCCCGATCCCGAGGCCCTCGCCCTCAAGATCGCGGAAGTGCTCCAGATTCCGCACTCCACGGAACCGCTCGACCTGCTCCCCTTGAAGCCCGACCGTGTCGCGCTCCCCTCGCTCGCATCGCCCAGCGCCTCGGCGCTCGTTCGGGCGGGAATCTCCGACCGCATCTTCGTGACACTCGAGGATCTCGCGGGCGGCTGGCCCATGGGCGACGCGCGCGTCGCGGCCGAGGAGCCGAATCCCATCGAAACGTGGGATAGCCGCTACGACGAGGTCGCGGGACACGCACGGCTGGGCCGGATCCGGGCGGCCTTAGCGCTCTCCGAAGACCGCCAGTTCCTCTTCAGCGAGGTGCTTGCCCTGGCGGTGGAGCAGTCGAACGCCGACTCGGGGTCGATCATGGTCGTGGACGAGGAGGCCCGGGAACTTCGGATCGCCTTCGCGGATGGGCTGTCCCCGGAGGTGGTGCGGATCACGAGGCAGCCCCTCGGCGAGGGAATCGCCGGGAAGGTAGCCCTCGAGGGAACGTCGCAAATCATCAACGAGCCGGTCTCGCACCCGCAGTACCGCGAGGAGCGCGACCGCTCCCGCCCGGTCGCGGCGATGTGTGCCGCGCTCAAGGCCGAGGGGCGCATCATCGGCGTGATCAACGTCTCGAGCAGCCGGCCGGGCGTCGGGTTCACCGAGAGGGATCTCGCGAAGCTGAACGAGGTCGCGGAGCAGATCTCGGGAATCCTGGACCGGACGATCCGCGTTGCCCGCCGGGACCGGGATGCCCTCGAGCTTCGGGCGAGGCGGGAGATCGAGATCGCGTTCAGCCGGAAGGGGCTCGACCTCGTGGAGCGGCTGCGCATGGCGGCCGGACGGATCGCCGAGCTCCTGGGCGCGGAGGCGACGCAAATCCACCTCGTGGACGAATCGCTCGACCGTTTCCGCACCGTTTCTTCGGCCGGCCGCTACGGAGAGGAAGGAGAGCTTCCGCTCCATCATGGACTTCTCGCCCGGGCTCTCCTGGCGTCGAGGCCGCTGTTCCTCGGGGCCCGCTTCGGGCGTCCCGTCGGATGGGAAGGGGAAGAACTCCACTCCAATCTTCTGCTCGCGCCGCTCACGGGCTCGCGTCCGCTCGGCGTGCTCGCGCTGGAATGCGTGGGCGAAGCGGCGGCCGACGTGGATGAGTTCGAGAGGCTGTGCGGGCGCATCGCGGAGTTTCTGGCGCGCTCCATCGAGGGACAGGCGGACGAGTCGGAGCAGAGTCACCGGAGCGCCCTGCTCGGAAACCTCGCCGACATCGCCGCGCGCGTCATGACCTCCCACAGCGGGGAAGCGCTTCTGAGCGAGGTCCTGGGCGCCCTGCGCACGCTCTTCCCGGGGGGGCTCGTCACGGCGCGCATCCGGGGCGATGGGGGCGGATTCCTCTTTCGGAGCGCGTTCGAAGGCGCCGAGCCCGAGCACCAGCGGGCGCTCGAGCACGAATCCACCCTGGCGCGTCGCGCGGTGGAGTCGAAGCGGGAGCTCACCTCGCTGGGGCTGCCGCCCGACGAGCTGCGGCGGATCATCTCCGAGCACGGGGTCAACGCGTACGCCTTCATACCGGTCCGGGTCGACGAGGACGTGGACGGCGTGCTGGGCGTGCTTCGTCCCGCGGCGCGGCGAGGCGCCGAGCCGGCGCCGGGCCTGAGCCGGCTCGACGTCCAGACCCTGCGCAAGCTCACGCTCTACGTCTCGCTTTCCATGGAAAACACGCGGCGCGCCGGCGCGCGGCCGGAGCGGACGATCCAGGACCCGCTCACCGGGCTCCTCGCGATCGGCGGATTCGACGCCCGCGTGGAAGAAGAGGTGAAGCGGGCGGAGCGCTATCGCGAGCGCTTCCTGCTCACCGTGCTCGCCGTCACGGATTTCGACCGCCTCGCCGATCAGGGCGGGACCGCTTGGGCGGACTCCTTCCAGCAGGAATTCGCGCAAGCCCTGCGGCGGAACGTCCGGGAAGTGGATGCCCTCGCCCGCATCGGCTCGGGGCGCTTCGCCGTGCTCTCCCCGGCGAGCGACAAGGACGGGGGCGCGTTTCTCCGGCGCCTCGAGGCGCTCCTCGGGCAGCTCCCGAGCGTTCGCTCGATGTTCCGTCCGGACGACGCCCGCCTCTCCGGGCGCCAGTATTATTTCCCGGACGAGATCGCCACCGGGGGCGAGCTGCTCTCGCTCGTGCGCACCGCGGGCTAGTTTTCGTTGCCGTTCCCGCCGCTCCGGGCTATGTTCCCGTCATGCCCGCCGTGGACACGAAGACGCGCTCCCTCGGGGCCCAGAAACTGGCCCAGGCCCAGGAGCTTCTGCGCGAATGCTCCCTGGACGCGTGGCTCCTCGCCGTGCGGGAATCGACGGAGCGGCCCGACCCGAACCTTCGCTTCTTCCTGGAAATGGAATTCACCTGGAACAGCTACTTCCTCGTCACGCCCGGGCACGCGACCGCCCTCGTGGCGACGTTTGACGCGCCGGACGTCGTTGCCTCCGGGATTTTCGACGAGGTCCTGACCTATAAGGAAGGATCGCGGGCGTCGCTCATCCGGCTTCTCGAGAAAGCGGACCCTCGCACGATCGGGATCAACGTGTCCCAGGGCGACGCGCTGGCCGACGGGCTGACCGCCGGGCTGCGCGACGACCTGGTGGACGCGCTCTCCGGAACGCCGTACGCCGCGCGCCTCGTTTCCGCGGAGGGGCTTCTGTCCATGCTTCGAGGGGTCAAGCTCCCGGCCGAGCGGGCCATCATCCGCCGTGCGGTCGATGAGACGGAGAGCATGTTCGACCGCGTGTCCGCTTCGTGGCGCATCGGAGTGACCGCCCGCGAGATCGCGGCACTCTTTCACGCCGAGGCGGACCGCGCGAAGGTGCCCACGGCGTGGTCCCGGCGGCACTGCCCTACGGTCACCGTCGGCGAGAAGGCGCCGATCGGGCACGTTAGCCCGGGCGAGCAGGCGATCACGAACGGCTGCCTGGTCCACGTCGATTTCGGAATCGTTCGGGACGGGTACTGCTCCGATCTCCAGCGCCTCTGGTACGCCACGTCGGACAAGGGAGCCAAGCCGCCCGAGCCGGTCCTTCGAGCCTACGAGACCATCGTGCAGGCCATCGAGCTGGCGGCCAAGGCCCTCCGTCCGGGAATCGTGGGATGGGAGGTGGACCAGAAGGTGCGCGATCATCTGACGTCTCGCGGCTTCCCGGAATACGCCCATGCCCTGGGGCACCATCTCGGCCGCGCGGTCCACGACGGCGGTGGCGTGCTGGGTCCGCGGTGGGAGCGGTACGGAAACGCTCCCTACGAGGCGGTGCGCGAGGGCAGCGTCTACACGCTCGAGCCCAGCATCCATCTCCCCGCGCACGGCTTGGTCTCGCTCGAGGAGGACGTGGTGGTGGGGACGCACGGCGCCGAGTTCCTCTCCCGCTTTCCGCGGGAGCTGCCCATCCTCACGCTGCGGTAACGAATGCCTCGAATTCGCGTCCTCGATCCCTCGGTGGTCGGAAAGATCCGCGCGGGGGAAGTC
>JBGPMB010000021.1:0-25410 GCA_041486775.1 Candidatus Eiseniibacteriota bacterium
CGACGTCCAGGTGCACGACACCTACTTCGTGGTGGCGCACCTGCACTACGTGCTCTTCGGCGGCTCCCTGATGTCGATCATGGCGGGGATGTACTACTGGTTCCCGAAGATCTCCGGGAAGCTCTACAACGAGTTCTGGGGAAAGATTCACTTCTGGCTCACGTTCGTCGGGATGAACCTCACGTTCATGCCGATGCACGCGATGGGGATGCTGGGCATGCCGCGGCGCATCTACACGTACCGGCCCGAGTTCACCATCTGGAATCAGGTGGCGAGCCTGGGTGCTATCATCCTGGGCGTGGGCATGCTGATCTTCATGCTGAACATGCTCCTCTCGCTCTGGCGCGGTAAGCCCTCGCCGCCGGATCCCTGGGCGCACGCCGACCAGAACCGCACTCTGGAGTGGACGGTTTCCTCGCCGCCTCCGGCCGAGAACTTCCACACCATTCCGGTCATCCACTAGGGGGCGCGCCGCGCCTCTCTCGATGGCGGACAAGCGCAGCAGGCTGCCCGGCTTCTTCGTCGCCACGGTCGCCCTGGTCTTCGTGCTGATCGTCTGGGGCGGAATCGTGCGCCTCAGCGGGTCCGGGCTCTCCATTCCGCAGTGGCCGCTGGCCGAGGGCGGACGAATCATCCCGCCCCCGCAGACGCGCGTCATGATCGAGTTCACCCACCGCGTGCTCGCCATGGCGGTGGGCCTCGCCACGCTGGCCCTGGCGATCGCGGTCTACTCGAAACGTCGCTACCGGGCCGCCCTGGGCGGCACCATGGCATTCGCGTTGGTGGTTCTCGCGATCCAGATCGTGATGGGCGGACGCGTGGTTCTGGAGGAACTGGGGGTCGAGCGCGTGGTGGCGCACCTGTTACTGGCGTTTCTCTTCTTCGCCATCCTGCTCCGGATGACCCTCCAGGCCCAGGACGTCGCGCGGGAGGACGCGGCCCCGGCCGTCGGCTCCCCGAAGCCGGGCAGGCTGAAGGCGCTCCGGGCGTTGAGCCATTCCGTGGCGGGGCTGGTGTTTCTCCAGGCGGGCCTCGGAGCCTGGGTCTCCTCGTCCGGCGCCTCGATGGCCTGCCCCGATTTTCCAACCTGCCACGGGACGTTGTTTCCCAAGATGGAAGGCCTCGTGGGTATACACTATGCGCACCGCCTCGGCGCGTACCTGATCTTCGTGGCGGTGCTGGTACTCTCTATCCTGGCCGCCTCGGTCCCGCTGCCTCCGAGGGCGCGGTGGCCGCTCCGGCTCGCGGGCGTGCTGGTGTCGCTGCAAATCTTGTTGGGGATCGCGAACGTGGTGCTGGCCGTGCCTCTGGCGGTCAGCGCGGGACACCTGGCAACGGCGCTCGCCCTGTTCGGAACCCTCTTGGTGGCGAATCATGAGCTCAAGCGTCTCTAGCTACATCCAGCTCACCAAGCCGCGCATCGTGCTCCTGGTGCTCGTCACGGCCCTCGCGGCCCT
This sequence comes from Candidatus Eiseniibacteriota bacterium, assembly GCA_041486775.1. Classification (GTDB taxonomy): domain Bacteria; phylum Eisenbacteria; class RBG-16-71-46; order SZUA-252; family SZUA-252; genus WS-7. The sequence continues at coordinate 1,458 of JBGPMB010000021.1, forward strand.
CGTCATGGAGGGCTCGCTTCTCCATCGCCCCGGGCAGCTTCTGCTCGTGCTCTTTGCGATCACGCTGGTCGCGGGTTCCGCGAACGCCTTCAACCAGTACTTCGAGCGCGACCTGGACGCCCAGATGGCGAGGACCCGCACGCGGCGGCCCCTGCCGCTCCAGCACCTGACCCCCGGAAAGGCCCTTGCCTTTGCCATCGGGATCGGGGCGGCGTCGGTGGCGCTCCTCTTCCTCTTCGCGAATGCCCTGAGCGCGTGGCTCGCGCTGGGAACGATCCTCTTCTACGGCTTCGGGTACACGCTCTGGCTCAAGCCCCGCACCGTGCACAACATCGTGATCGGGGGCGCCGCGGGCGCCATGGGACCGGTGATCGCGTGGGCGGCCGCGAGCGGTGGATTGACCTTGGCACCCATCTTGTTGTTCCTGGTGATCTTCCTCTGGACGCCGCCCCACTTCTGGGCGCTGGCGCTCTGCGTGAAAGAGGACTACCGCGCGGTTAAGATCCCGATGCTCCCGCTGGTGCGCGGGGACGCCGAGACGTACCGCCAGATCGAGATCTACAGCATCGCCCTGGTCGTGCTGACCCTGGCGATGCCTTTCTTGAGAACCGGCGGGCTGGTGTACGCTCTCCTGGCGCTGGGTCTGGGCTCGGTCTTCGTCTGGAAGGCCGTGCGGGCCCGGAGGCTCGCCACGGTCCGCTCGGCGTGGGAGGTGTTCGGCTTCTCGATTCTCTACCTCTTCGTTCTCTTCCTCGGGTTGATCGCGGACAGCATCTGGCGCATCCCGATTCTCTAGACAAGGACCCGGCTTCCATGAAGCGAATGAGCAACGGCCTCCTGGGAGGCGCGATGGCGCTCCTGGTGGTCGTGATGTTCGTGTTCGCCTACGCGAACGTCCCGCTCTTCAAGCTCTTCTGCGCGCGGTTCGGCCTCGGGGGGGCGGCGAAGGCGCGGGTGAAGGGCGGGGAGGTGCTGCCGATGTCGAGCAGCAACGGCCCGGTGGAGCTGCGGAACATCACGGTGACCTTGATGGGGGTCACCGCGAGCGGGCTTCCGGTCCGATTCAAGCCCTCGGTGCCGTCCGTCACCACGATCCCCGGGAAGTCGGTCCATCTCTCGTACGATTTCATCAACATGAGCGACGACTCGGTCTTCTTCCGCGCCGTTCACTCCATCTCGCCGGTCGCAGCGGCGCGCGAGTTCCAGCTCATCCAGTGCTTCTGCTTCGAGGACCAGGCGCTGGGCCCCCGCGAATCGCGGACCCTGCCCGTCTACTTCGCGCTCTCGCCCCGCGTGCCCGTGGGGATCAACGAGATGACGCTCTCGTACACGCTTTTCCCGCGCGATCCGAACAAGAAGGAGCCGGTGCCCGCCGAAGGGGCGAACTAGGGTCGAAGCGGGGAAGGGCGGTGGAGAGCTACCGGGCGGCGCCGGAGTAGATCGCGATGATGCTGCGCAGAAGCTTCAATGCCTCGGGCTTCTTCCTCTGGAAGGAATTGCGCCCGATGATGGAGCCGAACCCGCCGCCGTCCTTGATGGCGCGGGCCTCGTTCAGCACATCCTCGTCGTTGTCTTTCTTCGCGCCCCCCGAGAAGATCACGATCCGGCGTCCGTCGAAGGAGGACTGCACGACGTGGCGTACGCGGTCGGCAAGGGTACCGATGGGAATCGCGCACTTCTCGTAGACCTTCCTCGCTTCTTCCTGCTCGATGTGGTCCGTGGGGAGTTTGACTTTGATGAAATGCGCGCCCAGCTGGGCCGCGATCTGGGCGGCGTAGGCGACCACGTCGATCGCGGTCTCGCCCGCCTTGCTCAGGCTCGACCCGCGCGGGTAGCTCCACACCACGACGGCCAGGCCGTTTCGCTTCGCCTCCTCGGCGATGGCCTGGATCTGCTCGTACATCCTCGTGGAGTTCGTGGAGCCCGGGTAGATCGTGAAGCCGATGGCGGCGCATCCGAGCCGGAGCGCCTCGTGGACGCTGCCGGTGACCGCCGAGAGGGGATCCTTCTCGTCGTGGAGGACGTCGTGGCTGTTCGCCTTCAAGATCAGCGGGATCTCGCCCGCGAACTCGGAGGCGCCGGCCTCCAGGAAGCCCAGCGGCGCGGCGTAGGCGTTGCAGCCCGCCTCGATCGCCAGCTCGAAGTGAAAGCGCGGATCGTACGCGGCCGGGTTCGGCGCGAAGGAGCGGGCCGGGCCGTGCTCGAAGCCCTGGTCCACGGGGAGGATGACGAGCTTACCGGTGCCGGCCAGCGTGCCGTGGTTCAGGAGCCGCGCGATGTTCGCCTTGCTGCCGGGATTGTCCGAGGCGTACCAGGAGAGGATCTCGCGGACCCGCTCGGAGGCGCCTCGATGGGCGCCGTCGGCGCTGGGTCGGGAAGCCTTGGGGGCCACGGCGGTCTCGGGATTCATGGGCGCAGTATAGTCCGAGCCGTCACCTCGCATCAACCTCGGCCATGGCCGCACGGCGCGCCGCGCCCAGGAGGCCGGTCCGTGGATTCAGGATGACCCAGACCGGGATCGAGGAGAGGAGGGGCCGCAAGTGCTCCTTGTCCCGGAACGCCTCGAGGAAGACGTCCCATTTCAGGGCCGGCAGGATCTTGGGCGCGATCCCCCCGCCGAGGTAGATCCCCCCGCGCGCCACGGCGCGCAGCGCCATGTTGCCGGCCTCGGCGCCGTACACGCCCACGAAGAGGCGGAGGGCCGCCTCGCAGGCGGGGCAGGAGCCGGCCATCCCCATCGTGCTGACCACCTCGGCCGCCCCTTCTTCGCCCGCGGCCTCGAGGTGACGCGCCCACTCGGCCTGGGTGGAGCGCTCCCCGTGGAAGAGCTCGCCGAGCGCCACGAGGCCCGGCCCCGAGAGCACCCGCTCGTAGCTCACCCGGCCGTGGCGGGCCCGGAAGGCGCGAAACACGCGGAGCTCGTCGTCGGTGCGCGGGGCGAAGTCGGCGTGGCCCCCTTCGGACGGCACCGGCAGGTAGTCGCGCCCCACGCGCACCAGAATGGACTCGCCGAGGCCGGTGCCCGCCGCGAGCATGCCCGCGTTGGAATCGGACGCGGGGTCCCCCGGCTGGAGCGGCTCCATCTCGCCGGGGCGCAGGGCCGCGATTCCGTAACCGGTCGCGACCAGATCGTTGATGAGGCGGACGCGCTCGAGCTTGAGCTCCCGCGTGACCTCGGCGCCGTCCACGATCCAGGGCAGGTTCGTGACCCGCACGCAGTTCTCCACCACGGCCCCCGCGATGCCGAAGCACGCGGCCTCGACGGGGCCGGGATGTCTCGCGAGATACTCGCGAAGGAGCGCCTCGAACGAAGGGTAATTGGCACTCTGGAGGAGCTCCAGTCCCAGAGGCGGGCCGGGCAGCCCTCCCTTGATCTCGAAGCGCGCGAGGAAGGTTTTCGTGCCGCCGAGATCGCCGGCAAGAATCAACGGGGCTCCGCGGCCTTGGGGAGGCACCCCGCGGCTTCCCGGTCCAGGATCCAGATCAGCTCACCGTGGCGAGGCGCGACGCGCGACGCGGGGGTGGGCTCGCCGGAGCCTTCCGGCGCCAGGGTCCGCTGCGTAGCGGGGGCTTTCTCTCTTCCGGCGACGAGGAAGAGGACGCGGCGCGCCGCGTTCAGGACGCGATAGGTCACGGTGGCCCGCATGGAGTGCAACGTCTCGATCCAGGCGGAGACCACCAGGCGCGGCGGGCTCTCGGGGATCGCGAGTCCCGGGAAGAGGGAGGCGGTGTGGCCGTCGACACCCAGGCCCAGGAAGACGAGGTCGAACTCGGGATCTTCGGGCGGATACTTCGTGAATCGGTTTCGGAGCAGCGCCTCGTAGCGCATCGCCGCCAGCTCGAGATCCGACGACTCGCCGCGGATCCGGTACGTGCGCGGGGCGCGGAGTCCGAGTGGATCGAGGAGCGCCCGTTTCACGAGGCCGTAGTTGGAGTCCGGATGGTCCGGCGGCACCGGCCTCTCGTCGCCGAAATAGCACTCGACCGAATTCCAATCGACCCGGCTGCACGTCGGCTCCGAAGCGAGGAGCCGGTACATGGGCTCGGGCGTCCTGCCTCCGGAGAGAAGCACGCGGCAGGGCCCGTCGCGCCCTCCTCGGGCGACCGCGGCCACGAACTCCTCCGCGCCCGCGCGCGCGACTTCCTCTTCATCGGCGACGATACGTACCCGGGTGCTACCCTCCATCACGACGCTCTCCCGTGTTTCATCATCTCCTCTGCGGCGCGTGCCGCGTCTTCCATGGGGCGGTTTTGGGCGTGGCGATGGATCTCGCCCACGATGCAGGCCGCGAATTCGCGGTACCCGAACGGAACCTCCGAAGCCTTGGAGTGCGGCGCGCGCACGGTGACGTGGGCCACGGTCTCGCGTCCCCGATGGTGGATTTCCACATCGAACGGATGCGGCTCGCCGCAGCGGACGTGGACGCGTTCCAGCACGCGTCCCTCGCCCGATCCCGTGCCCCGCATCGAGAGCGTCACCGTGCCCGTCTCGGAGCGCAGGATCAAACCGCTCGCGTCCCGCCCCACCGTCTTCCAGCCGAGTCGCGAAGCGAGCCAGCCCGCGAAGAGCCACACCGGGGCGGGCGGCGAGGCCCCGCCGGTGAACACCAGCTCCACGGCGCGAACGGTCCCGAGCGCCGGAAGATACTCCATCCCGTCGAATACCTCCGCGAGAATCGCGCGCCACGGGATGAGCCGCGCCCAGGCTAAGTCGCGCACCCGGCGGGAACCCTCGCGCTCGAGAAAGCGCCACATCGTAGGCTCCGTGCCGGGCTCCATGAGACAGCTGTCCACGATGATGAGGTCGGCCAGGTCCATCAGCTCGCCGATCCAGGGGAGCCCGAAGCCCGGATGAAAATTCAGGAGGACGGTGGGAAGATCCCCGATCAGAAGCGAGCGGATGGCGCTCGGGACCAGCGCGGTCGACTCTCCGTCGGTCTCCAGCACCACCTGCTCGGAGCAGACGAGCCCGCCCCCGCTCTCGCGCCGGTGGCAGATCGCGCCGGTCCGCGCGCGAAGCTTGGCACCCCGCGGCGCTACGCCCGCCGCGATCGTGAAGAGGCGCGAGGGGTGCCGCCGCGTCACCTCCACCAGCATCGGGGCGACCTTCGACCCGAGCGCGGGGTCCAGCGGGACGACGAGATTCGCGAGCGCGGCACGATAGACGGCCCCGCCTTGCGAGGGGCTGTCCCCGCCTGCGGCCGCGCGTTTCCACATGTTCTTGAGGTCGCCCTCGATCTCCACCGCGTCGAAGGGGCGGCTGCCGTCGGGGGCGTCCAGGACATAATTCTCGCGGACGGTCATAGCCGATGCCAGTGGGTGCCGTGCCCGTGGAGGAGCTCGTCCGCCTCGGGAGGTCCCCAGGTGCCCGCGGGATAGGAAACCATCGGCGGTCCGGGGTTCTGGGCCCACGGGTCCAGAATGTGGTCCATGAACTCCCAGGCCAGCTCCACTTCGTCACGCCGCGCGAAGAGCGTCGAGTCCCCGAGGTTACAGTCCAGGAGCAGCCGCTCGTAGGCGTCCGGCGGATCCTGCCCGAACGACGTGAGGTAATAGAAATCCATCTGCACGGGATCGATGTGGAGCTCCTGCCCGGGCGACTTGGAGCCGAAGGAGAGCGAGATCCCCTCGTCGGGCTGGATCCGCAGGCGCAGGACGTTCGCCTCGAGCGTCTCGCAGCCCGCCATGCGGAAGAGCGAGAAAGGCGGCTGGCGAAACTGGATCGCGATTTCGGTCGCGCGCTTCGCGAGTCGCTTCCCGGTGCGCAGGAAGAACGGCACCCCCGACCACCGCCAGTTGTCCACGTGGATGCGGGCCGCCATGTAGGTCTCGGTGGTGGACCCCGCGTCCACGCCGGGCTCCTCGCGGTAGCCCGGCACCGGCGTCCCGCCGAGCGCGCCGGAGGCGTATTGCGCGCGCACGATGTCGCGCGCGACCTCCTCGGGGGACATGGGGTGGAGCGTGCGGAGCACCTTCGCCTTCTCGTCGCGCACCGAGTCCGCCTCGAACCGGGCCGGCGGCTCCATCGCCGTCAGGGTGAGGAGCTGCATCATGTGGCTCTGGAAGATATCGCGGGAAACGCCTGCGGTTTCGAAATATGCGGCCCGTCCCTCCACCCCGACCGTCTCAGCCACGGTGATCTGGACCTGCTCGATGTAGCGGTTGTTCCAGAGCGGCTCGAAGATTCCGTTCCCCAGCCGGAAGACCAGGATGTTCTGGACGGTCTCCTTGCCCAGGTAGTGGTCGATTCGGAATATCTGCCGTTCGGCGAAGACCAGGTGGACGAGCGCGTTCAGCTCCCGCGCCGATTGGAGGTCGCGGCCGAACGGCTTTTCGATGATGACCCGGGTCCACGGACTTACGCGCTCGTCCCGGAGGGCGCGCTTCGCGAGGCCGGCCGCGCCGATGTTCCGCGTGAGCGGCGCGTACTCGGAGGGCGGCGTGGCGAAATAGTAGATCCGGTTTCCCGGGATGCCGCGCTTCTCCTCGATTTCGCCCAGGAGGCGGCCCAGCGAGCGAAACGCGGCGTGGTCCTCGAAGACGCCGGGGTGATAGTGGATCCTCTCCGCGAAGCGTTCCCAGTCGGGGGAAGGGGGTCCCGATTCCACGCTCGCTCGAATCTCCTCCCGGAAGGCCTCGTTCGTGAATTCGCGTCGCGCGAATCCGACGATCGCGGTGCGCGGGTGGAGGAGCTTCTGCTTCGAGAGGCGAAAGAGCGCGGGGATGAGCTTGCGGTGCGTGAGGTCCCCGGTCGCGCCGAAGACGATGAAGGTGCAGGGGTCGGCGGCTTTCAGCGTGACGCTCTCCTCGCGGAGCGGATTCGCCCGGGTCTCGGGCTCGGCCGTCACGCCGCCGCGCGCGCTCACGCCGATTTCACCGGATGCCCGCCGAACTTGTGGCGAAGGGCCGCGAGCACCTTGGCCTGGAAGGAATCGCTCTGCCGCGAGCGGAACCGGGACTGGAGCGCCAAGGTCAGGATGGGAGCCGGGATCGCGCGGTCGATGGATTCCATCACGGTCCAGCGCCCCTCGCCGGAATCCTCCACGTAGCCTTTCACGTGATCCAGGTTGGGATCCTCCGCGAGTGCGCTCTCCGCCAGCTCGAGGAGCCAGGAGCGCACCACGCTCCCGTGATTCCAGAGCGAGGCGATGGAGCGGAGGTCCAGGCCGTAGGGCGAGGATTTCAAAATTTCGAAGCCCTCGGCGTAGGCCTGCATGAGGCCGTACTCGATCCCGTTGTGCACCATCTTGGTGAAGTGCCCGGCGCCGTTCTCTCCCACGCGCGCGTAGCCGTCCTTCGGGGCCAGCGTCCGGAACAAAGGCAGAAGCCTTCGGCACACGGCCTCGGGACCGCCGACCATGAGGCAGAACCCCACGGTGAGGCCCCAGATGCCGCCCGACGTGCCGGCGTCGATGAAGTCGATCTTTCGCTCCGCGAGCCAGGCGGCGCGGCGGACGGAGTCCTTGTAGTAGGAGTTCCCCCCGTCGATGATCGTGTCGCCCGGCTGGAGCAGGGGAGCCGTGTCGCGGATGACCTGCTCGGTGGGATCCCCCGCGGGAACCATCACCCAGATCGCGCGGGGCGTATCACGGAGCTTCGAGACCAGATCGGCCGGGCTCACGGCACCCGTCGCGCCCTTCTGCTCCAGCTCGGAAACAGGCTCCGGGGAGCGGTCCCAGGCCACGATCCGGTGCTTTCCATCGAGCAGGCGGAGGACCATGTTCTTCCCCATCCGCCCGAGCCCAATGAACCCGAGTTCCATGAGTGCCTCCCGTGGGGTGTGGATCAGCGGCGCTGCAGAAGGGCGACGGAGCGTTCGCGGATGACCGCCATCATTTCGTCGAAGGCCGCGGCGAAGGACTGGATTCCCTCCCCGAGCAGTCGCTCGCAGTGCGCCTGAAGCGAGATCCCCGCGTCCGCGAACGCCTGCCGCGTGCGCCGGGCGCTTTCGATCTCCGGGTCGAGCCGGTTGCCCAAAACCGGACCGTGATCCAGGAAGGCATCCAGGGTCTCCTGGGGCATGGTGTTGATGGTGTCGGGCCCCTCCAGCTCCTCGACGTACTTCACGTCCGAGTAGGCCTTGTTCTTGGTGCCGGTGCTGGCCCAGAGGAGCCACTGGGGCCTGGCTCCGGCACGCCGCCGGTCCTCGAAGGAAGGGCCGAAGAACTGCGCGCGGTATTCCTCCCAGACGTGGAGCGCGTTCGCGATCGCCGCCTTGCCGCGGAGGGAAAGATAGCGGTCCTTTTCGGCGGCCGGCGCCTGCTTGGCTCTTTCCTCCAGGTCCTTGTCCACCGAGGTGTCGAGCCGGCTCACGAAGAGGCTCGCGACGGAGTGCAGGCCGTCGAGGGAGAGCCCGGCCCCGATGCGCCGGTCGATGCCGCGCTTGAACGCCTCCGCGACCGTCGCGTATTGAGGCGCCGAGAAGATGAGCGTCACGTTGATGCTGATGCCGTCCGCGATCAAAGCCTCGATGGCGGGGATGCACGGGGGCGTGGCCGGCACCTTCACGAAGAGGTTCGGTTTCTTGACCTTGTTCCAGAGCCGCTTCGCTTCCACGATCGTGCTCTCGGTGTCGTAGGCGAGGGCCGGGGGCACTTCGAGGCTCACGAAGCCGTCCCGGCCCGTCCCCTTCCGATAGGTGTCGAGGAGAAGATCCGCGGTGCGCGCGATGTCACGGGCCGAGAGCTCGTCGAAGATCTCCTCGGCCGTCTTCCCGGCGCCCGCCAGCCGAATGATCTCGGCGGGGTAGGAGTCCTTGTCGCTGGCAATCGCGTTCTTGAAGATCGATGGATTCGACGTGACGCCGTAGATCGAGCCCGCGTCGATGAGCCTCTTCAACTCGCCGGACCGGATGAGCCCGTCGCTGATGAAGTCCAGCCAGAAGCTCTGGCCGATATCGTGGAGCTCGACCGCGCGGCTCTTCATCGGGATCTCCTCACGGGCGCCTCAGGTCCGCTGCTTCGCGGTGGCGAGCATCACCGTGCGGCCTTCGGGATCGATCGTGCGCACGACGCGGTGGCCCCACGGCATGTCCGCGGGCGGCCCCTCGAACTGCACGCCCTTGGCCGAGAGATCCGTGTACGCGCGGTCCACGTCCTTCACCATGAAATAGAGCGTGGGCTCCTTGGCCGGGCTCGGCTCGCCCATGCCCTGCTGCGGCGGCATGAAGCCGACGCTGGACGAATGGCCCGTCTGGACATAGAGATAGTTCATCTGAGGGTCCTGCTCGAATTTGCGAAATCCAAGGAGGTCCGTATAGAAGCGCTTCACGTCCGCGAGACGGTGCGTCGTGTAGTCCATGTGCTGGCTCAGGAGGCCGATTCCGCTGGGCGTGGCGGGTAGCGCGGCGGGCTGCTGCGGGCGGGGGGCCGGGCGCTTGGCCTTGGCCTTCGCGACTTTCTTGGCGGCGGGGCGCTTGCGCGCGGGGGCTCTCTTCTTCGCCCCGGACTTCTTCGATGCCTTCTTCCGTGCGGGCATGATGAATCCTCCTTCATGAGAGAGAGACACGTGCCGATAAAATGATGACGCATGGCGGACACGCGGGCAAGGGCGTCTGATCCACCCAAGCCGATGGGACCATAAGCCTTTTTCGAAGCCCGATGCATGTAACAAAACGGAAGGGGGAGAGCCTGTGATCACCAGAGGATGGGGGTGGGCCCCGGCGCTCTTGCTGGGGCTCCTCGTCGCGGGGAGCGCCAGCGCCAAGCTGGGTCAGAAGAAGAGCTCCATCGTGATCGGCGAGACCGAGGTGCGCGACATCGGCGCGAAAATGGCCGCCCAGATTCGAGCGGAGAAGCGGATCGTCGCGGACAAGGCCGTCGCGGATTACGTGAGCCGAACGGGGCAAAACCTTGCAAGACTGTCCGATCGGCCAGACATTGTCTGCCGCTTCGCGGTCATCGAGGACAAGGCGCTCCAGGCCTTCGCGTTGCCGGGCGGGTATGTCTACATCAGTACGGGGCTCCTGAAGGCGCTCGATACCCAGTCGCAGCTCGCGGGCGTGCTGGCGCATGAGATCGGCCACATCGTAGCCGGCCACGGCGTGAAGCAAGTACAAGACGGGCTCGAGTTCAACGCCCTGAGCACTCTCGTGCAAGGCGGAGCCTCGAAGGAGTCGACCCTCGTCGTGGTGAACGCCGCCATTGCCGCCGTGCTCGCCGGCTACAGCAAGAACATGGAGGCGGAGGCGGATACCTACGGCGCCATGTACATGGCGCGGACGGGGCTGAATCCGGAGGGCATGGCTCAGGCGATGGATAAGATTGCCAAGCTAAGCGACGGTGGAGATGGATTTTGGGAGAACTTGGACAAGAAGCACGAGCCTGCCGCGAAGCGCGCCGCCGGGGTTCGGGGCCAGATCAAGGACAAGGGCCTGGACGCGGGGCTGCCGTCGGACCCGCAGCCCTACCGCACCGTGAAGGCCAGGGTTCCCTAGGCCGGCGTAATCGCGACGAGCGCCCGCTCGACGGCCTGGCCGATCGTGGCGAGCCCCTGCGTCACGCTCCCCTCGATGTGAAGCCTCAGCGTGGGCTTCCCGCGCGACTCGAGCGCGCGGAGATCCCCCAGCGCCTGGGCCAGCTCCAGCTTGCCGAACGTGACCCCGCTCTCGGGGATGGGCATGTCCTGGCCCGCCGTGGCCGTGATCTCCAAGAACATGCCGGTCGGTGGCCCGCCCTTGTAGAGCTGCCCGATGGAATGGAGATAGCGCGGGCCGTAGCCCTGCAGCACGGGAATCCGCACCGCGTCGCGAATCTCCCGCCTCAGGTGCGCGAACGCGCTCTCGGTTGCCGCCGTCCGCTCCAGAAAGGCCAGAATCGCGAGGTAGTCGTCCGGTTTCCGGAGCGCGAGGAACCGGCCGAAGAGCATCTCGAGGCTGGGGTGGCCGGGGGTGTTCCCGGTGAGTCTCCGCCAGAGGTCGTCCGAGGCGTAGGTCTCCACGCCTTCATCGCGCGAGCGGGGCTCGCCGGTCGGGACGGCCCCCGTCTTTTCGATCCGGGCGAGGATGGTCGCGGTCAGGTCTTTGCTCTCCTGGACGTTCGGCTCGTCGAAGGGATCGATTCCGAGCACGGCCCCCGCGATCGCGGTCGCGACCTCCCAGCGAAAGAATTCTCCCGCGAGATCGGCGCGGTCCGAGAGCGTGATCTCGATCCACGGCGCGCCCGCCGCGCGCAGCTCCGCACCCAACCCGGACAGCTCCGGCACAGGCTCGGAGGCGAGGGTGATCGAGACGAAGCAGCGGTCTTGCGAGTAGTACCGCGCGAACCCCTGCGGCTCTCCCTCGACCGGGACGATCCCGTGTCCTTCCTTGCCGGTCGATTCCGCCACGAGCTGCTCGATCCAGTAGCCGAGGGGCCTCAGGGACGGCGCCGTGAGAAGCGTGAGCTTGTCCCTCCCGGAGCGGGCCGCTGCCCCGATCAGAGCGCCCAGGCGAAGGGCCTCGTTCTGCGCGGGATCCGCCGACCGGCAGGACTCCGAAGCGCGCGCGGCGCGCTCCGCGAAGGCTTCCAGGTCGAGCCCGAGGAGCGCCGCGGGGACCATTCCGAAGTAGGAGAGCACCGAATAGCGGCCGCCGATGTCGGGCGGATTCAGGAACACCCGCCGCATGCCCTCCTCGCGCGCGAGCCGTTCCAGCGCCGACCCCGGGTCCGTCACGGCGGCGAAGCGGCTCGCGATGTCCTCGAGGCGCATCTCCTCGAGGCGCGTGCGGACGTAGCGGTACTGGGAGAGGGTTTCGATCGTTCGCCCCGACTTGCTCGATACGAGAAAGAACGTGTGATCGAGCCGGTGCGAGGCTTCGGCGTTCCGGATTGCGGCGGGATCGGTGGAGTCCAGCACCTCGAGGGTGGGGGCGCCGGGCGCGGCCCTCATGATCTCGGCGAGCACCTCGGGCGCCAGGCTCGATCCACCCATGCCGAGGAGGAGGACGCGCGTGAAGCCCTCGGCGCGGATCACGGCCGCGAAGGCGGCCAGCTCTAAGGCCTTGCCCTTGAGCCACGCGGGGCAGTCGAGCCAGCCGAGGCGGTTCTGGATGGTCTTCTGGTGCTCGGGGTCCGTTTTCCAGAGGGAGGCGTCGCGGCGGAACAGGCGGCCCACCGCGTCTTCGCGGATCAGGGCATCGAGGGCGGCGCGGTAGGGCTCCTCGACGGAGCCCGCGAACTCATTGATGCTGATGGGTCCGCTCATATTCGGTGATCTGGGCCACCCGTCGCGCGTGGCGCCCTCCGTCGAACGTCGTATGGAGCCAGGTGTCGAGGATCGGAACGAGCGCGTCCGGGGCCGTGAAGCCCGAGGCCAGGACCAGCACGTTGGAGTCGTTGTGGCGCCGCGCCAGCTCCGCCATCGCGACGTTGATGCAGATGGTGGCGCGAATGCTCCCGACCTTGTTCGCGGCGATCGCGATCCCGTTTCCCGAATCGCAGAGGAGGATGCCGCGCTCCACCTTCGCGTCCCGCACCGCCTCGGCGACGCGGAAGGCGTAGGGCGGGTAATCCGTCGATTCGGTGGAGTGGGTGCCCACGTCCTGAACGTCGTGGCCAAGGCTTTGAAGGTGCTTCTTCACGCGTTCCTTCATTTCGAAACCGGCGTGGTCGGCCCCGATCGAGATCTTCATGGTTTCTCCCGCGGAGGTGCCTGGCGTTCGGCGCGAATCCGAGCCCTGGAATCGAGGCTAGAGCATGCCGGCGAACGGGCGCAAGTGCCGAGTTGACACGCCGGTTCGTAAGCGTGAAACTCCACGACCATGTCGACCGTCCCGACCCCGCCGCGCAGCACCCAGCCGCTGCGCGCGGAACACGAAAAGCTTTTGGGCATTCTTCATGCGATCGCGGAGCGAGTGGAGACGCTGGGGGAGCAGCCGACGCCACAGCAGATGGGCCTCGCGCGCGAGGTGCTTGAATTCGTGCGGAAGCAAATCGCGCCCCACGCGCGGGCGGAGGAGTACACGCTGTATCCCGCCGCGGACTGGGCGGCGGGCGAGGGGTCCCGCATCACCGAGGTGCCCCGGTTCGAGCACCAGCTCGTGGCCCGGCGCTGCGAGGCGCTGGACAAGGCCATCCAGGCGGGCAGCACGCCGGGAAGGCTCATGCACCTCTGCTACTCCATCTTAGGCCTCATCGCCGCGCACTTCGTCACGACTGAAGAGGTGATCTTTCCTTATCTCGACAAGGCCTTCGATCCGGTCCGCTTCGAGAAAGAGGTTCTGACCCCGCTCCGTGTGGAGCGCGGCGCCAAGCGCTGACGCCCGGCGCCGCCCTCCCGTCCTCGTCAGCGCGGCGCCGAAGCTCCCGCGCTCGCGCCCTGTCCGGTCTTGCTCTCGCCCGCCAGCCATTCGTCGAACGAACGGAAATCGTAGTCGCGTCCGAGGAAGTTGTGCACCAGCTTCGCGGCCGGCGCCGATCCGCCCTGGCCGATCACGGTATCGCGGTACCGCTTGGCGATCACCGGATCGAGCAGGTTGGACTTGTCGAACTTGCTGAACATGTCCTTCGAGATCACGAGCGACCACATGTACGTGTAGTAGATCGCCGAGTAGCCGTCCAGATGGCCGAACGCCGCCTGGAAGTGCGTGTCCGGCACCGACGCGTAGGGCGTGTACTTGGGCTCCAGGGAACGGAGGATGGCGTCCGTGTCCACGTCCTTCGCGGGCCGGTTGTAGTAGTCGAGCGAGATCGCCGAGTAGAGGGTCTGGTAGGCGATCGACGTGGCGCGGCCGAACCAGTCGGCGCGGCGCATCCGCTCCACCATCTCGGCCGGGATCGGCTCGCCCGTCTGGTAGTGCTTCGCGAAGGTCTGGAGCACGCCGGGATTCCAGGCCCACTCCTCGAGCATCTGCGAGGGAGCCTCGACGAAGTCCCACTCGGTGGAGATGCCCGAGATGGGCTCCCAGCGCTCATGCCCCCCGAGCACCGAGTGGAGCAGGTGGCCGAACTCGTGGAAGAAGGTCACCACGTCGCCGTGCTCCATGAGCCCGGGATCGCCGGGCTTCCCGCCCGCGAAATTGCAGACGAGCGCCGCTTCGGGGATCTGGATCCCCTCGACGCCGTTCCGGATTCCGAAATTCGCCGCGTGATTGAACTTTCCCGGGCGCGGATGGAGGTCGAGATAGAACCGGCCGATCATGTGCCCGTCTTCCCATACCTCGTAGGCCTCCACACTCGGGTCCCAGAGGTCCGCGTTCTCGATGCGCTTGTAGGTCAGGCCCAGCATCTTGGCCGTGGAGCTGAGGACGCCTGCCTTCACTTCCTCGAAGGGGAAGTAGGGCCGCGCCTGCTGCGCGTCGAAGTTGTAATCGCGCTTCCGGATCAGCTCGCCGTAGTAGCGGCGGTCCCACTGGTTCACGGCGGTGGCGGCCGGATCGTCCTCGCGCACCCGCTTCAGATACGTCGCGTATTCCTCCGTGGACCGCTTCAGGGTCAGGCCGCGGAGGCGCTCGATGAAGGAGGCGACGTTCTTGTCGTTCTCGATCATCTTGTCGCGCGTGGAGTACTCGGCCCAGGTCTTGAAGCCCAGGAGGTTCGCCAGCTCGTAGCGCTTCGCGATCATGCGGTCCAGGACCGGCATGTTCGCGGGATAGGCGCGATTCAGGAATTCCTTGAGGAGCCGCTTCCTGACGTCGGAATTCTTGGCGTAGCTCATGACCGGGAAGAAGTCCGGATACTCGATGCTGATCGAGATCTTTCCGTCCGCTCCGGCCGGATGCGACTTGATGTAATCCTCGGGAAGGCCGTCCAGGTCGGCCGCGCTGACCGTGATCGTGCGCGAGTCGTTCCGGATGTTCTTGTCGAAGTCCTGGCCGATCTGCACCAGCTCCTCACGAAGCGCCGTGATCTTCTTGCGCGTGGCCTCGTCCTTGTCCACGCCCGAGAGGCGGAAGTCGCGAAGGGTCTTCTCGACGGCGTAGCGCGTGATGGGATCCGCGCCCTTGAGATTGATCGCGGCGAGCGCGTCGTACACCCCGCGGTTCAGCCCGAGGTCGGTCAGGAACTTGCTCGCCGCCCGGGTCTCCTCTTCGGCGACGGTGCGCACCGTGGAATCCGGATGGACCGACTCGATGAGATTCGCCTGGTAGCTGGCGTTATCGGCGTGGAGCAGGCATTCGTTGTATGGTGCGAACGTGTTCTCGATCGTCCGCGGACCGTTGGTTTGAAGCAGCCGATCGAGCGCCGACGCGGCGGTCTTGAGCTCGCCGTCGGCCAGGGCGCGGAAGCCGGCCGAGTCGGGCTTCCCGGTCCAGAAGGGAGGCGCGACCGGAGTGGCCGGGACGGCGGCCGAAGCGGCCGCGGCGAGCCATACGGAGAGGATCACGGGAGCGAACGTCAGCCTGCGAAATCGAACCAAGCGCACAAACCCTCCTTGCGAACCGGACTTGGGGTGACGAAGCGGTGGGGCGCTGAAAACGCCCCCATGCTAGCACAGCGATGACACGGGACCGGAGCCTCCTTTACGCAGCGGCTTTCGCCCGCGCGACGGCGGTGGGGATGTCGGGCGTCCTGGTCGGGCTCTACGCCGCCGAGCTCGGGCTGCACGCGACCGGTGTGGGCGCCGTGATCTCGGCGGGGCTCCTGGGCGTGGCCCTGGGAACGCTCGCCGTGACCCTGTACGCCGAGCGCCTGGGGCGGACCCGCTGCCTCATCATTCTCGCTCTCCTCTCGGCCGCCGGGACCGCGGGCTTCGCCCTCGCCCCCTCTGCTTGGATGCTCGCGCCGGCCGCGGCGTTGGGAATGGTGAACGGGATGGGGCGGGACCGGGGGGCCGCGTTCTCCCTCGAGCAAGCCCTCCTCCCGGACATGGCGGACGAACGGGGCCGGACCAAGGCCTTCGCCTGGTACAACGTCGTGCTCGACGCCGGGCACGCGCTGGGCGCCCTTCTGGGGCTCCTGCCGAGCCTCTTCCGCCGGGGGGGCCTCGCACCCCTCGCCTCCTACCGCGCGGGGTTTCTGGTCGTCGCCGTGCTCAGCGGGGTGGGTGCCCTCTCCTACGCCGCTCTGAGCGCGGGTCTCCGCTCGCGGGAGGGTGCGCGACGGGGCGCCCTCACCCGGCCCGCGCCGGTGAGCCCGGAGTCCAGGCGCCGGATCGGCGGCCTGGCGGCCCTCTTCGCCATGGACAGCGTAGGCGGTGGATTTCTCACCACCGCGCTCCTCTCCTACTGGTTCTTCCGGCGCTTCGGCGTCGGCGAGGAGACGCTGGCACCCCTCTTCCTTCTGGCGCGTGTCGCGAACGGCGCCTCGCATCTCGCCGCGGCCTGGCTCGCGCGGCGGATCGGGCTCTTGCGCACCATGGTGCTCACGCACCTGCCCTCGAGCCTTTTACTGCTCACGGTGCCCATCGCCCCCACCTTCACGGTGGCCGCGCTTCTCTTCCTCTTACGGGAATGCCTCGTGGAGATGGACGTGCCCACCCGCCAGTCCTACGTGGTGGCGGTGGTCCGGCCCGAGGAGCGCGCGGCCGCGGCGGGCGCCACGAATCTCGTGCGCACGGCCGGATGGGCGGTGGCACCCGCGTTCGCGGGCGCGGCCATGCAAGGGCTCGCGCTCTGGTCGCCGCTGGCGGCGGGCGCGGCCCTGAAGATCGCTTACGATCTTCTACTCTATCGGGGATTCCAGAGGATCAAGCCCCCGGAGGAGGCGCATGAGGCGCCCTAGCGCTGTCTTCATATTCGCCCTGATGTCCGTTCTCTACCTGGGTGCCGTGATCGTGGCGTCGCTGCACCCGGGGCCGCGCGCGTGGGGAATTCATCTCGCCGGATTTCTCGGCCTGCCGGGCAAGGTTCTTGTCTACGGTCTCCTCGCCCTTGGAGTTCTTGCCTCGGCGACGGGCTTGGTCCGATCCAAGGTCCCCGAGCCCCCTGCGACAGAGCCCCCTCCCGTAGAGCCTCCATCACTGGCGGTTACTCCATCGGTTGACGCCGGCGGATCTGATCGCGCCGCGCGCCGCGCGTCTGCAGGGGTCAAGCTGGCGCTCATGGTCCTCTATGCCGTGGCGCTCTGGGTTCTGCGCACGCGCACGCACTTTCTAGGCGATGGAATGGTGTGGATCTCGGGCCTCCGAGAGGGGAAGTTACCGAGGCCGGCCGAGGCATTGTCCGAGGCGGTCTGGCAGGTCGCTTCCGCGGGCCTTCGTCACATCGCCGCCCCCGTCGAGTCCCTCGCACTCGTGTCCCTGGCGCTCGGCATTGTCGCGGCGGTGATTTACTGGCAAATCGCGCGCGAGATCACCACCGAACGGAAAGAATTCATCGCGGCGTTCGCCCTTCTCATGACCTTAGGGATCAATCAACTCTTCTTCGGTTATATCGAAAGCTACCCTGTGTCGGCTGTAGCGATCCTTGCGTACCTGTGGGCGGGTTTGCGATCGGCGAAGCGGGGAGGGAATCTGCTCCTGGTGCTTGCGTTCGCGATCGCCGTCGCCTCGCACCTCATCGCGCTCTACCTGGTGCCGTCACTCCTCTACCTGATCCTGCGCGGCGAGCCCTCGCGTCTCCGTCGCGTGGGCCTCATTGGCCTTGCGGTGATTCTACCGTCTGCCTTTCTCGTCCTGCTCGGGAGCGGACCCGACCAGTGGGTGCATACGCTGGACCTTGCGACGAGAGCGGCTCGAACGGGCGCGGCTGCAGCGGCCACCGTGAGACCCTACGGGATTCTTTCGCTCAGCCACCTCATCGATATCGCGAACGAGGCGCTCCTGGTCCTACCGATTCCTCTCCTGTTGCTCCTGACGGTGGCACTGACCGGCAAGAGGAGCGTCCCAGGAGTCAATCCGGAGCGCGGGTTTCTTGTGCTGGCCGCCGGTGCGGGTCTGGTGGGCCTGGCACTCTTGGTCCTCCCTGTCGCGGCGGCGCAGGACTGGGATCTCTACTCTATGCTCCTTCTGCCGGCGGGCGTTCTCGGAGTAAGGGCTGGCAGGGAGGTTTATGGGTTGGGCGGGAAGTGGATCCGCGCGGGCGTTGTCAGCCTGAGCATCGGCTCCTTCCTTGCGTTCGTTCTCGTCAATGCCAGCTCAGCCTCGGGGGAAAGCAGATACCGAACGTTGGTGAGCCCTCGGGCCAAGATCACGGATTTTGCGCGTTGGTACGCCTTCGAGTCCCTGGCTGAGTACTACCGGCACCGGGGCGACTACAGCCGCGCCATGGAGTACGTAAACCGTCTGCTGAGGACGCAACCCAACAATGCCCGCTACTGGGGTATGGGGGGCGAAGTGCTCATGGGCATGGGGCGCTACGCAGAGGCTATCCCGCTCTTGGAGGAAGGGGTGCGGAGAAACTCGCGTCGGGCCACGACCCGAACGAATCTCGGCATCGCCTACACGGCCCTGGGGCGCCGCCGAGAAGCGCTTCAGCAGTTCAGGGAGGCGGTGAGAATCGAGGGCGACCGACCGGACTACCGCCACAACTTGGGGCTGGCGTTCTATGGCGTGGGGGAGCCCGATTCAGCCAGGATCGTGTGGCTCGAAGTGCGCCGGCGCTGGCCCGAATACAGACCCACTGCTATCGCCATGAAGGCGTATTTCGGCTCAGCGGGCCCTTGACGTGGCGTCTCAGTTCTCGCGACGGCCCGCGTAGTCCTTGGGCGAGACGGCGAACTGGCGCGCCGTGAGCGTGGATTCGAAGTAGAAGGTGTGGTCTTTGAACCGGGCCTTGGGGGAGTACCGGTCCGGTTTGAAACGTTTTTGCGAAACTGGGTCCGTGAGTGGACCGGAGTAGTGAAGCGGGTCGGGCCGGAAGCGCTTCCTGGTGTCGTCGCCCGCGAAGAAGTAGGCCTCCTGATTCAGGAAGATGCGCAGCTTCGGATCGTAGGAGGCGACGCGCTTCGGGTCCACGGGGTCCATGACCGTGATCTTCAGCTCTTGGAGCCAGCGTCCTGGGTCTTCACCGAAGACCGGGGGGCAGGTGTGTCAGCAGAACCCCACCGGCTGCCGGTTGATGTAGGTCGGACGGATATTCGTGTTCAGCTTTCCGTGCTTCACCGGGCAGTGGTCGTTCAGGGAGAGCACCGAGTCGTAGCGCTCTTTTTCGTAGATGGGGGCGTAGAAACGCTGCGGCATGACCCGGGGAGGCGGAGTCTTCGCGGGGGGCTTCTTGGCGGAAGGCGCGGGGGCGGCGATCGCCGCGGAGGCGGCGGCCAGGGCCGCGAATCCCACAAGCGCCACCGCCGATTTCTGGAACGCGTTCACGTCCGCAAGTAGAGCATGAGACCGGCCGCTCCTCCACTCGAAAATAGGGTATTCTCTTCGCATGAACGACCGGCCCCGCGCCCCGGAGCTCGATCCCGGCTTCGCCTGGTTGAATACCGATCGCCCGCTGGGGTTTGCCAAAGAGCTTCAGGGCCAGGTCGTGCTGCTGGACTTCTGGACCTACTGCTGCATCAACTGCATGCACGTGCTCCCGGATCTCGCCTATCTCGAAGAGAAATACCGCGACCAGCCCTTCCTCGTCATCGGCGTCCACAGCGCCAAGTTCACGAACGAGGGGCAGCGCCAGACCGTGCGCGCCGCCGTCGGACGCTACGAGATCGCGCATCCGATCGTCATCGACGAGAACATGCGGCTCTGGAGCGAGTACGCCGTCCGCTCCTGGCCCACGCTCGTCCTGGTCGGCGCCGATCGCAAGATCGTCGGCGCGGTGGCGGGTGAGGGAAACCGCGAGGCCCTGGACCGCACCATAGCGGCGGCGCTCGAGGAAGGGCGCGCCGCGGGCACGCTGGCTCAGGGTCCGCTCCGGATCGAGCGGGAGCAATCCGTGCGGGCCGCGACCGGGCTCGCATTCCCCGGGAAGGTACTCGCGGATCCGGCGGGCGGCCGGCTCTTCATCGCCGACTCCAATCACAACCGAATCGTGGTGGCCACGCTGCCCGACCGGGACGGGCGCTCGCGTCTCGTCCGGACCGTGGGGCACGGCCGCGTCGGCCGGGAGGACGGTCCGGCGGCTGCTGCCTCCTTCAATCACCCCCAAGGGCTCGCGCTCTCCGGGGAGATCCTCTACGTCGCCGACACCGAGAATCACCTGATCCGCGCGGTGGATCTCGCGAGCGGCGAGGTGAGCACCGTCGCGGGAACCGGCGTGCAGGGCTACGACCGCTCCGGCGGAAAGACCGGGATCCAGCAGGTGCTGAACTCGCCCTGGGACCTTGCCCTCGAGGGGAGCACCCTCTACGTGGCGATGGCGGGGCAGCACCAGCTCTGGCGGATCGAGCTCCCCATGGGGTTCGCGAGGGCGTTCGTCGGCACCGGCCGCGAGAACATCGTGGACGGCCCGACCGAGGCCGCCGCGCTCGCCCAGCCCTCCGGGCTTACGCTTATGGGGAACTACCTCTACTTCGCGGACTCCGAGGTGAGCGCGGTGCGCCGCGTGGATCTCGCCGATGAGAAGGTGGAGACGCTCCTCGGGCGCGGTCTCTTCGATTTCGGCGACAAGGACGGAGATTTCGCCTTGGCAAGGCTCCAGCACCCGTTGGGCGTCGCCGCGTGGCGGAAAAGGGTTCTGGTCGCGGACACCTACAACCACAAGATCAAGGAGATCGACGTCGAAGGACGCTCCATCAAAACGCTCGTCGGAGACGGACGCCCGGGGACCGAGCGGGAGGGACATCTCGCGCTCTTCGAGCCGGGCGGCCTCCACGCGGCCGATGACGTTCTCTACATCGCGGACACCAACAACCACCGGGTGGTGCGCTTCGCCCTCGTGGAAAGCGCGTGGCGCGAGGTGGTGATCGAGGGGCTCACGGCGCCCGCGGCTTCGAACGCGCCCGCCGACGGCGAGCCCGCGTTGATCTCCGCCACGCGCCTTCGGGCGGGCGAGTCGACCGCCTGGCGCGTCGCGGTCAAGCTTCCCGACGGGGCGCATGTGAGCGAGGAGGCTCCCGCGAGCGTGCGGGTCGCGCGCGGATCCGAGGTCATGCTCCAGCGCACGATCCTGGGCGAGCCCTGGCCGCTGGCCTTCGAGCTTCCGGCGCAGCCCGAGGGCGCCGCCGATCTGCACGTCCAAGTCTCGTTCGCCTACTGCAACGAAGGTCAAGGAGTCTGCGTTCCCGCGAATCCGAGCTGGCGGGTTCCCGTGACGTTCGACCGGAACGGGGAAGCCACAGCCGAGCTTGTAGCCTCGTTATCCTGATCCGGGACCTCTCATGCCCCGCGGCCTAGGCGAGCTGCTTCATGCGGGTCAGGTCCTCCTGATCCCCGTGCTCGTCCTCTGCAACGCCTTCTTCGTCGCCGCCGAGTTCTCCCTCGTCACCGTGAGACGCACGCGTCTGGAAGAGCTGCAGGCGAAGCGGACGCCGGGCGTGGGATTCGCGCTCTACGCCACCAGTCGCATCGATCAGATGATCGCGGCCACGCAGCTCGGCATCACGATGATGAGCCTCGCGCTGGGCTGGATCGGCGAGCCGGGGCTCGCGCATTTCATGGAGCCCTGGTTCCGGTTTCTGCCGGCGGCTTGGGGGCCGGTGGCGGCCCACACGGCGGCCACCATCGTCGCGTTCGGCTGCATCACCTTCCTCCACGTCGTGGTCGGGGAGCTGGCGCCGAAGACGGTTGCGATCCGGATTCCCGATGTGGTGGCGATCCGCCTCGCGGTGCCGCTCCTCGCCTTCGAGCGCGTGGGGAGGCCGTTCATCCGCCTGACGAGCCTCGCGGGGAGATCGCTCGTGCGTGCGCTGGGGTTTTCTCCCGCGCCGCACCAGCACGTGCACTCGGTGGAGGAGCTGCAGCTCTTGGTCGAGGACGTGTCCGAGGCGGGGCGCATGACCGCGGAGCATGCGGAATTGCTGAAGAACGCGTTCCGGCTTCCGGCGAAGCGGGCCGGGGAGTCGATGGTGGCGCTGGCGCAGGTGGCGATGCTCGACGTGCGCTGGACGCCCGAGCAGATCATCGAGGCGGTCCAGGACAGCGTGCACACGCGCTTCCCGGTGTACGACGGCGATCGCACACGCATCGTCGGTATCGTGAACGCGAAGGATCTCTTCTACATCTACACGACGAGCGGACTGGTCCAGGTGGCGGACGCGATGTACCCGCCCACGTGGACGCCCGCCGAGCGCTCGATCGCGGAGCAGCTCAAGGAATTTCGCCGTATCCGGCGGCAGATGGCGGTCGTGGTCGACGCGGCGGGTCACCCGATCGGGATCATCACCCTCGAGGACATCATCGAGGAGCTGGTGGGCGAGATCGAGGACGAGCACGACGTGCGCGGCGTGCGTGACGCCGTGGAAGCCGCGGTCGCGACGCGCGCGCCGCCGGGCGCGGGGCGCCCCAAGTGGGGGCTCCGGCCGAAGGCGTAGGGGCGCGGGGCGGGGGCGCGGGGAGCGCGACGAAGCAGTCTGGAATCAGCCCGGGTGGCGGAATGGCAGACGCAGGGGACTTAAAATCCCCTGGGGGAAACCCCATGCAGGTTCGAGCCCTGCCCCGGGCATTGAGTTACGGGCGCGGCCAGCGAGCCGCGACCCGAAAAGACTCATAGAGGACTCGATGTCCGCCAGAATGGGGCCGCGTCGGCGTCGGGCGTTCGACGGCGTCGGACGGTTGAAACGGCGGGCCCAGCCCCGGCGCGGGCGCACCTAGCCGCCCTAGGAGACTCGCCGGGGCTCAGGGGCTCACCGGCCTCGGGGCCACGGGCGATCGTTGCGCCTGGAGGACAGGGAAGGTCCCTCGCTTTCTCGGGGGGCGAGTGATGACGACATGGATGAAGTCGCCTGCCGGGCCCCGGGTGTGGGATCGTTCGCCTTGGGTGACGTGGATCGTTCTCAAAAGTCAGACGTAGAGGACTAACGGGAGGGTCAGCGGATGACAGGCGGCACCGGAAAACCAGCAGACGAGATGGAAGCCACGCGCGTAATCGTGGATGCAATAGCACATCTTCCGCCCGACGCCCAGCGACGTGCAATCCGATGGGCCCAGGAGAAACTGGGGCTGATCCAAGAGGGAGCAGGCGATCAGGGAAGATCGCGCGGGGACGACGTCGCGCCTCCTAGAACGCGAAACATCAAGACCTTCGTTGATGAGAAGAAGCCGGGAAGCGACGTTGGATTTGCGACTGCTGTCGCGTACTTCTACGCTTTCGAAGCGCCGCAAGATGACCGGAAGGCGGAGATCAGCGCAGCCGATCTCCAGAATGCCGCCCGGCTGGCCGATCGGGGACGGCTCACAGATCCGAACAAGACCCTTCACAATGCCGCACAACGTGGATATCTCGACAAGGGCAGTGGGAAGGGTGCCTTCCGGATCAACCCTGTCGGCGAGAATCTGGTGGCTATGGCAATGCCCGGCGGTGCGGGAGACGGAAAGGTTCGCCGCAAGGCTAGCCCGAAGGCACGCCCGCGTAAGACGAAGAAGGCTCGCCGGTCCTGATCTGAAATGGCTCCCTCAGTTGATACCGCGATTCAGGACATCGTCCATCTTCGGAAGGTCGTTGCCTCTGTTCGAACGAAGCAGATCACGAGCCGGGAGACCCTCGGCCACATGAAGGCAGTGGCACTGGCGTGGTTCAAGCGGCACCGACCGGATGCGCCTGCCGCTGGGCTGAAGTCTCTCGACGTGGACTTCCAGGTACTACTGGGCTCGGCCGAGAAGAATCCGTCAACCAAACGCGTGCGGAAGATACTGAAGGGCATCCGGTCCAAGCTGATCTCCCTCCAGAGTGAACTTATTGCAGGCGATTCTGTGGCGGCGGCTCCCGTGGATGCCGCTCCGTCTTTTCAGAAGATTCCCGATCCGCAGATGCAGAAAGTGCTAACTCGACGATGGAATGAGTGTGTCACGTGTGTACGCTCGGGAGCGCCACTGGCTGCGACCGTCATGATGGGTGGGTTGCTTGAGAGCCTTCTTCTCGCCCGCATAAACCGCGATCCCAACAAGGCTGCCGTTTTCACGGCGAAGGCGGCCCCCAAGGATAAGGCGGGGAAAACGCTCGGGCTGAAGGACTGGGGCCTGAACGACTTCATAGCTGTTGCGCATGAGTTGCAGTGGA
>JBGPMB010000022.1:0-23481 GCA_041486775.1 Candidatus Eiseniibacteriota bacterium
ACGTGTGCGCGCTGGCGATCGAGCTGGGGTGCGGGTTCGTGGCCCGGTCCTTCTCGGGGGACCCCAAGCAGCTCCGCCCGATCCTCAAGGCCGCGCTCAGCCACCGCGGAACGGCGGTGGTCGACGTGATCAGCCCCTGTGTCACGTTCAACAACCACGAGGGCTCGACCAAGAGCTATCTGAACGTGAAGGAGCACGACGCGCCGCTCCACGACATCACGTTCATTCCCAGCTACGACAACATCGAGGTGGACTACGAGCCCGGGGAGAGCCGCGAGGTCACGCTGCACGACGGCTCGCGCATCACGCTGAAGAAGCTGGGCGAGGATTACAATCCGGGCGACGCGCTGCGCGCGCTCGAGACCATCCACCACGGTCGGCAGGAAGACAAGTTCGTGACCGGGCTCCTCTATGTGGATCCCGACAAGGAGCCCTTCGAGCAGGATCTCCGCCTGGTCGAATCCCCGCTCGCCTCGCTTCCCCTGGAGCGCGTGCGGCCGCCCAAGGATGTGCTGGACGAAGTGATGAGCACCCTCATGACGGGGAAATCCTAGGAGCGGCGGTCGTCTTCCGGGCCTTCGTCCTCGCCCCGGGTCTTCTGGTAGTAGACCTGGAACTTCTTGCGGAGCCGGTTTCGCTTCCAACGCTCGTACGCCCCCATGGGATTGCCCAGGCGGGGCCAGCGAGGCAGGCGAGGGCCGCGCAGATACAGCCACCCGAAGAGCATCCCCCCGAGGTGCGCCACGTGCGCGACGCCGCCCCCCGTCGCGGACACGCTGAACCAGAACGTGATCACGCCCAGAATGAGCACGAGGTACTTGGCGCGAATGGGCAGCACGAAGTAGAGCAGGATGATCCGGTCGGGAAAGAGGAGCCCGTAGGCCGCGAGGAGCCCGTAGATGGCGCCCGAGGCGCCGATGATGATCGTGTAGCTGTTCGGCCCCACCAGCGTCGAGAGGACCGCGGCGCCGATACCCGTGATGAAGTAGAAGCGCAGGAACTTGCGCGTCCCCCAGAGCGACTCCAGCTCGTTTCCGAACATCCAGAGCGCGAGCATGTTGAAGGCGATGTGCATCAGGCCGCCGTGGAGGAACATGTACGTGGCCAGCTGCCAGACATAGAGGTGATGGACCACCTCGAAGGGAACGAGCCCGAAGGTGCTCTCGATCCGGACCTCGACCAGGGAGCGCGCGAGGGTCTGGAAGAGGAAGACCGCCACGTTCGCGATGAGGAGCGCCTTGACCGCGGGGGTCGTGGACCCGCCCAGCACGAAGGGGCGGGCGCCCCCCCGGTCCCACCTCACGGCTCTAGGTCGCGTCGCGCGACCGCCATGGCGCCGAGGTAGAGATCGCGGTCCGACTTCGTCTCCTCGTAAGCGCGCCGGAGAAGGGCGTCCAGCTCGGTCGCGAGGGCGACCTTGCGGCGCTCCATCGCGCGCCCCGCGGTGGCGACCATGGGATCGATTCGATGCTCCTGAAACGATCCGGGCGATCCCCACACGAAGGACGGCACGTACGCGGGCTGGACCTCCGTGCCGTAGAGGTTGCATCCGATCCCGATGGAGGCGCCCGTCGTGAAGGACGTGCTGATCCCGGTCTTCGTGAAATCCCCGAGCTGGAGCCCGAGGAGGAGTTGGCCCGAGTCCTGGCCCTTCTTCTCGAGAAACTCCCGCGCCGAGCCGAAGGTGCGCACCGGCGTGTACGTGTTCTTGAGATCGCTGTTGTTGGTGTTGGCGCCCAGATTCACCCATTCGCCCACGAAGGAGTGCCCCAGGAAACCGTCGTGCTGCTTGTTGGCGTAGCCCTGAAACACCGTCTCGGCCACCTCTCCGCCCACGCGGCAGACGGGACCGATGGAGGTACCGGCGCGAATCCTGGCCCCCGCACGGACGATCGCGAACTCGCCGATCGAAGCGGGCCCCTCGACGTAGGCGAGCGGCTCGACCAGGGCGTTCTCGCGAATGACGACCGGCCCGCCCTCGGCGTTCAGCACCGCCCCGGCCATGACGCGCGATCCGCGCGCGACGTGGATGGCCTCGGGCTTGATGAGGTGCGCGCCGGGATCCACCCCGCCTCGCACGACGCCTCCCTCGAAGAGGTACCGCGCGTCCTGGACGATCTGGCGCGGGCTCCAGCGGATCAGGTCCGCGCCGGAGCGGGCGAGGAACGCCTGCACCTCGGCGGGGACCCTCACGTCTTCGAACGCGCGGTCCGCGTCTCCCTCGCGCAGGTGGCGCACCACATGCTTCACGCGGGAGCCCCGGACCTTGGCCGCGAACAGGACGCCCTGCGCCACGTAGCTCACCTCCTGGGGAGAGGCGGCCATGAAGTGGAGCACCTCGTCGTCCGTCATGCAGAGACGGCCGTTCACGAACATCGTGTCGTCCTCGGAGGGCTCGGCGACGGCGGCGTCCGGGAAGAGCTCGCGCGTCCAATCCTCGAGGTGCGGGCGCACCAGGAGATGGACCTTGGCCTCCGGGAACGCGAGGGCCAGCTTCTCCGCCAGCGTGAAGATCCCGCAGCGGAGCGCGAACACGGGGCGCAGAAGGGTGAGCGCGCCGAACGCCTGCGCCTCGATGTCCTCGTAGATGCAGAGATTCATCCCCGGACAGTAGAGAGTGGCCGAACCGCCGTCAAGTCGCCTACAATGCGCCCATGTCCCTGACCAAGAACTCCACGACGGAACACGACCCCTCGGTCAAAGCCCTTCGGTATCGCGAGCACCGAATACCACGGAGGCACCGCGTGTTCGTGAACCGCAACTTGAAGATGTCGAAGATCCGCGCGATCGGGTTCGATCTGGACCACACGCTGGCGCACTACGATCCGGTTCCCGTCGAAG
This sequence comes from Candidatus Eiseniibacteriota bacterium, assembly GCA_041486775.1. Lineage (GTDB taxonomy): Bacteria > Eisenbacteria > RBG-16-71-46 > SZUA-252 > SZUA-252 > WS-7. Next base: position 2,842 of record JBGPMB010000022.1, read on the forward strand.
AGCTGGCGTTCGACCTCACGAAGCAGAAGCTCGTGGCGTCGAAGCACTATCCGAAGGAGATTTTGGATCTGAAGTACGACCCCACCTTCGTGATCCGCGGGCTGGTGGTGGACAAGAAGCGCGGGAATCTCCTGAAGATGGACTACTTCAACTACGTCTCCCGCGGCCATCACGGTCTCCGGGAGCTCAACGCCACCGAGCGCGAGCGGGCGTACCGTTCCTCGCGGATCCGCCTCAGCCACGAGAACTACTCCTCGGTGGACACGCTCTTCCATCTCCCGGAGGTGTATCTCTACCTCTGCGTGGTGGACATCCTGGAACGCACGGGCCAGAAGCGAGCCGATTACACGCAAACGTACAACGACGTCCGCGAGATGATCGACGAGGCGCACCGGGACGGGAGCTTGAAGTCCGTGATCACCGCCGACCTCGAGACCTACATCCGCCTCGACAACGAGATGCGCACGGTGCTCGAGGAATTCCGCCGTGGGGGGAAGAAACTCTTCCTGCTCACCAACAGCGACTGGGCCTATGCCGACGCGTTGCTCCGGCACCTGCTCGAGCGCGGGCGCGGCGCGCCGGCGCCCTGGAGCGAGATTTTCGATCTCGTCGTGGTCGAGGCCCGGAAGCCCTCCTTCTTCACCGCCAACTCGCCGGCGGAGCCGGTGCCGGAAGCCGCGTCGCTGCCGGAATCGATCGCGATCGTCCGGGGCGCGAACGGGAGCTACCTCGAGAAGGCGCTGGGCGCCAGCGGCGAGCAGGTCCTCTACTTCGGCGACCACACCTACGGCGACATCCTGCTTTCGAAGAAGGCGCTGGGGTGGCGCACGGCCATGCTCGTGCCCGAGCTCGACCGGGAAATACGCGTAACGCAGGAATACGAGAAGGAGTTCGACCGCCTCTCACGGCTCTCCGCGGAGCGCCATCATCTGGAGATCGACAAGGCGGCCTTGGGCCGCGAGCTTCGCAGGCTCACCGCGCTCCAGGGGGAACAGGACGGCGCCGACCCCGCGCGCCGGCAGGAGATGGCGACGCGCGCGCTGGTCATTCCGGAGGAGATCAAGCGCCTCGAGGAGCGGAGTGTGGAAATTGGCCCCGAGATCCAGGAGCTGAGGCTGAAGATCGACCGCGCCTACAATCCCCACTGGGGATCGATCTTCCGCGAGGGGAACGAGTCCAGCCGCTTCGGGCACCAGCTCAAGGATTTCGCCTGCCTCTACACGAGCCGGGTCTCGAATTTTCTGCACTACCCGATGACCTACTACTTCCAGTCCCCCATCGGATACATGCCGCACGATATTTGAAGCGCCTTCCCCACCGCCTCGACGCCAAACCGCGCCTGCTCCTCCGTGATCGTGAGGGGAGGCGTGAAACAGATGACGTTGTCGTGGACGCCCCCGGGGTAGACCAGCACGCCCTCGCGGGCCAGGGCCGCGACCGTTCGCGCGGTCAGCTCGGGGGCGGGGTCGCGCGAGGCGCGGTCGCGAACCAGCTCGATCGCCGCCAGGAGGCCCTCGGCGCGCACCTCGCCGATCGCCGGCGCGCCCGTCTGAAGCGCGCGGAGCCCGTTCGCGAGCACGGCCCCCACGCGCTCCACATGCGCGCGCGTTTCCGGCGCCTCGAGGCGCTTGAGCGCCGCCAGCGCCCCGGCGCAGGCGAGCGGATGCGCGTAGAAGGTGCTGGCGTGCGGCGCCTCTCCCGAAGGGAGCACGTGAGCGCGCCAGGACTCCATGACCTTCTTCCGCCCGAGGAGGGCCGCGATCGCCACGCCGCCGCCGATGCCCTTCCCCGCCACGAGGAGATCGGGTGCCGCGCTCTCGCCGAAACGCTGCCACGCCCAGAAAGGACCCGTGCGTCCGCCTCCGGTCATCACTTCGTCCAGGATGAGCAGGAGTCCGCGCTCGCGCGTGAGCGTGCGGAGTCTGGGGAGGTATTCCGGGGGCGGAACCACGCAGCCCGAGCGGCCCTGGATCGGCTCCAGGAGGACGGCGCCCGGCGGGTCCGGACCGCGCATCTCGCGGTCCACGATCTCCATCGCGGCATCGAGGCAGTTGAGGTCGCACCGGCCCCCGCAGGCACGCGACAGCGGGCAGCGATAGGCATAGGGATAAGGAACGCGGACCGCGAGATTCGGGAGCTGGGCTTGGAAAGGCTTCCCCAACCCCGGGTAGTCGGTCACCGCGAGCGCGCCGTAGGATTGGCCGTGGTAGGCGCCGGTGAACGCCACCACCCGGCGCCGTCCGGTGGCCAGATGCGCCGTCTTGAGCGCCAACTCCACCGCCTCGGCGCCGGTGCTCGCGAGCAGCACGCGGTCGAGCCCGCCGCCGAGCGAGGCCAGACGCCGCACCAGCTTCTCGCGCCCCTCGTGCGGCATGAGGTCGCCGAGCCCCTGGGTGAGCTTTCGCGATTGCGACGAGACCGCACGCGCCACCTCGAGAGCCGCGTGCCCCAGCGAGAGCACGCCGAAGCCGGCCGTCAGGTCGAGGTAGCGGTTCCCGTCCAAGTCCAGCACCACGGCGCCCCGCCCGCGCGACCAGACCAGGGGCGGGCCCTCGGCGCCCCAGATCGCCGCCCCCTCGCTCCGCCGCAGGCGCTTCGCCGAGGATTCCGAGCGGGGTCCCGGCGGCGGCACGAGGATGCGCGGCAGCTCCGTGCCGTCCAGCTTCTCGCGCGGACCACGCGGGCTCATGACGCCGCCTTCCCCTCGCGCCAGGGGAAGATTCCACCTTTCCGTGTCTCCACCCACGTGACGCCGAAGAGGATGAGCGCCGCGCCACCGAAGAACGCGGGGCCGAAGCGCTCGCCTAAGAGAAGCCAGGAGAGGACGCTGGTGAGAACGGGCTGCGCGTTGGTCGTGATCGCGACCTTCGAGGCCTCGATCCTCTGGAGCGCGTAGAGCCAGAGCGCGTAGGAGATGAACGACGTGCCCACCGCGAGGTAGGCGATCCCGGCCCAGACCGGGAGCGTCAGGGCGCGAAGGGGCGGGATGGCGCCCGGGATCAGGGCCGCTGGAAGGGTCATCAGCGTTCCCGCAACCAGCGCCCACGTGGTGAGCGTCATGGGATCGTAGCGCTTCAAGAGCTCCTTCGATCCGATCGTGTAGAGCGCCCAGGAGAGCACCGCCATCAGCATCAGGAGGTCACCTCGCATGACCGACATTTCGCGCGCCAGTCCCCGGTCCAGCAGAATCAGCGCCACCCCCACGAACGCCGCCACGATCCCGATCAGCTTCGCCCCGGCGTTCCCCTCGTGAAGGAAGCGCCGCGCGAGCAGGAACACCACGAGGGGCGTGAGCGCGTAGAGGAGCGCCGCGTGGCTCGCGGTCGACTGGCTGAGCCCGAAGAGAAAGAAGCCTTGGTTCGCCGGGACGGCGAGGAAGCCGAGCCACAGGATCTTCGGAATATCCTCGCGCGCGATGCGCTCACGCCGGGGACGCAACAAGTGGAACACGAGGAGCGCGATCGAAGCCGCGGTGAAGCGAATGAGCGCGGTCGAAAGCGGGCCGATCGCGTTCAGCGTGGCCTTCGCGATCAGGTGGGTCCCGGCCGAAAGGATCTGGTTCAGGACGAGCGCTAAGATGACCCGCCGTTTCGTGTCGATGGATTCCCCCCGGTGCCCTGCACGAAAATGGAAGCGCGGAGTGTACCACGGGCGAAGACTGCGATATGATGCACGGCTCCGGAGGGAACGAACGATATGGATGCCGATTTCCGTAACTACCTGCGCGGCGCTCAGGGCGAGGAGCCGCCGGTTTCGCTGACGGATCCCCGCTGGTCGGAGACCGAGGTACTCGCGCGCCGGCTCATCGCGGGAACGCTGGCGGAGCCCGCGCTGCGCCTCTTGAAGCAGGAGCCCCAGGCGAAGAAGCGCTGGGACCTGCTCCTCCTCGGGGGCTTATTGCAGGGGGCGCTCGGCGAGGACGCCGCTTCCGTCGAAGCGTTGGAGGTCGTGGGAGACAAGCTGGCCGCCGCCCACGACCGCGAGGGCGTGCGCGCCCTGCTGCCCCGCTTTCTCACGCCGGAGCCCGTCTCGGCCGCGGTCCGGTTCCTCCACTACCTCGCGCGCACCGCGGCGGACGACGCGGAGAGAACCGAGCATCTGCGCGCGGCCCTCGAGATACGGCACAACGATGCCCAGCTCCTCCTCGAGCTCTCCCAGGTTCTCGAACGAACCGGAGAGCTGGAGGAGGCGCGCGACCTGAAGCTCGAGGCCCTCGAGATCTGGCTCAAGCTGGACCACCCGGAGGCGCTGGCCGACGAGCTGCTCCGCGTGGTCGAGGAGGATCTCCCACGCGAGCCCGGGCGCGCCGCGGCGATCCTGCTCCATTACGCGGGAGCCGTCCCCTGGGAGGAATCCGAGCCCATCCTCGATCTGGCGCTCCCCGAGCTGACCCGGAGCGGCGCGGGCCGATGGACCTGGCAGGACCTGGATCCGGTGGCGGCCCGGGCGCCCCAGTCGCCGCGCGCGCGGACGATGCTCGGCGCGCTGCTCCGTCTCGCGGTCGCGTCGGAGCCCGACCCCGCCGCCATCGTGGAGGGCTCGGGCATCCTGAATCCCGCCGAGCCCATCGAATCGGTGCGGGCGCGGCTTCCCAAGATTCTCTCCCTTCCCCCGGGCGCCGACGTGATCCACGCCACCTGGGGGCTGGGCCGCGTCACGGCGAATGATGGCGAATCGGTGGCTCTCGAATTTCCGGGACGCACGGGTCACAAGATGTCGCTGGCGATGGCCTCGCGCTCCCTCGACCGCCTCCCGCCCGACGGCCTCCGGGTGCTGGCCGCGCGCGAGCCGGAGCGCCTGCGCGCGCTGATTCAGGCGCGCGATCCGCAGATCGTGGTGTCGGCGCTCCGCGACCTGGGCAGGACCGCCACACAGGCCCAGATGAAGCCGCGCATCGAGGCGGTGCTCAAGCCGGGCGAATGGTCGGCGTGGTGGAAGGAAGCGAAGGAGAAGCTGAAGAGCGATCCGAGGCTGGATCTGACCGAGGCCTACCAGCAGGTGTTCAAGCTCGCGTCGGAGGATCAGTCGCGCGAGGTGACCCTGCCGGAGCTGAGCCCGCGCAACGGCGAGGCGGGCTTGGCCCTGGTGCGCAAGTTCCTGCGCGAGCATCCGGACCAGGAAGCCCGGCTTGCCGCGCACGCGGGGAAAATCATCCCCCGCTGGACCGAGGATTCCAAGCTGGACCACGCGACCCGTGCCCAGGCGCTCTGCCACGCGGTGGCGTGGAAGGCGCTTTCCCTGGAGGCGGCCCGCGGGGTCCTCGACAAGCTGATCGTGGAGGGACTCTCGCCCGGAGACATGGCTCTGAGCTCGCAACAGGACGCCCTCCTCGATCTCGCGGAGGGAGCCCACGAGGAGGAACGCTACCTCTGGCGCGCGCTCGAGAGCCGCCTCCCGCGCCTCCGGGAGCGCGGTCGCGCGAGGCTGCGAGCGCTTCTCGGAACCGCGTTCGGGCGCGCCGTCTACGACCGGCTCCAGCGCGCGGCCGATGAGCCCGCCCTGGCGGCCAGGCTCGTCGAGCACTATGCCGCCCATCCGTCCGAGGCGGAGGCGCCCTCTCCCGAGGCCACCCTCATGGCCGCGCTGCGGCTCCTCGAGCGTGACGGCGCGGGCGTGCCGGGGATTTCCGAGCGGCTTCTGGAGCTTCTGGAGCCGGAAGGTCCTCTGCGTCAGCTCGTCGAAGCGCATCCGCCCGACGAGGAAGCGGCGGAGGTTCTGGAGCGCACCGTCCTCCACTGGCGCGGGAGCGAGCGAAGGCTCCAGCCGGTGCTCGAATTCCTCCGCGGCATCGGGCACGGACAGGTGGCGGAGGCGCACGAGGCCCGGCGGAGCGCTACCGCGCAGACCCTGCTCGAAGGGAAGAGCATCGAGGATCTCGAGACACGGCACACCATCATGTCGCGCCCCACCTACGAGAAGCTGGAAGCCGAGTTCAAGAAGCTCAAGCTGGACTTGAAGACGGTGATCCCCGCGGCGATCGAGAAGGCGCGCCAGCTCGGCGACCTGCGCGAGAACGCGGAGTACGAGGCGGCGAAGCAGCGCCAGGCGAACGCCGCCGCGCGCGCCCAGGAGCTGATGAATCTCCTCGACCGCACCCGGCTTCTCGAGACGATCGAAGTGGACCCATCGCGCGTGGGCGTGGGGACCGAGGTATCGCTCCAGCCCGTGGACACGCCGGACGCGCCGGCGCTTCGCTACTGGATCCTGGGAGAGGGGGATCACGCGCTGGGCCCCGGCATCCTCTCCTACCGGGCCCCCATCCTGAAACCGCTCCTCGGGAAGCCTGAGGGCGCCGAAGCCATCCTGGAATTTCCCGAGGGCGCACGCGCGTACCGTATCGCCTCGATCCGGAAGCGCCTCCCGGATTAGGCCGCCCCGGTTCTGATATGATTCCCCGGTCGGTCCAAGTCACATGGTTCTGAACGCGAAAGGAGAAGCTCTATGGCCAAGCATCCCGTAAAGGCCCTGCCCTACGCGAACGACGCGCTGAAGGGCATTGGTGCGAAGACGATCGAAATCCATCACGACAAGCTCTACGCCGGATACGTCAACAAGCGGAACGAGATCGAAGAAGAGCTGGCGAAGGTCGACCGCAGCAAGGCGAACCAGATCTACAGCCAGATGCGCGGTTTGAAGCACGAGGAGACGTTCGCCGCGAACGGCCAGATCCTCCACGAGATCTACTTCGGCACGATGGGCGGCGACGGTCAGCCCGCGGGCGAAGTGTTCGACAAGATCAAGGAGGACTTCGGCTCCTACGCAACGTGGGAGGAGGACTTCAAGGCCTCCGGAATGTGCGCGCGCGGCTGGGTGGTGCTGGCCTACGACCCCACCGACGGCCGCCTGCACAATTTCATCGGCGACGCGCAGAACCAGGGCGGCGTGTGGGGCGCGTTCCCCATCCTTCCCTGCGACACGTACGAGCACTCCTACTTCATCGATTACGGCAGCGACCGGAAGGCCTACCTCGAGGCGTTCATGCGCAACATCAGCTGGCCCGAAGTGAACCGCCGGTACCTCGCCGCGGCGAACATGGCGCTGGCCAAGAAGTAAGCAGCCCGCACCATTGCAGGCCGGAGGGCGCTCGTGCATTCCGCACGACGCGCCCGCCGGGCCTCGCATCTTCCCGCGTATCACCCGTTTCACGCCCCGTGATTCCAAGCACATAGCGGCGCTTCTCAGCGCGTCTCCGCGTGGCATGTACCTTGCTCGACCCCGTGTTGGGTTTCTATTGCATTTCCTCTGGACCACATAGCGATCGGGATCGCGAAGGTCAAGGAGACGTCCATGAAGTTGAATCGTGCAGTGCTGGCAGGGATGGCGTTGACGGCGGTCACGGCGCTGTTTTTCATCGGAGGCTGCACGAGCACGTCCACGCGCGCCGATCTCGAGGTGCAAAGCTTGAACAAGGGCGGGACCTATTACAGTGACCTGATCAACCAGGCCGATTCGCTCAAGCCGTTCACCCCGGTCGATCAGATCGAGGTGGTGTTCGGGAATCACCCGCACGACGGCAGTGCGCCGCTGGATCCGGGCGCCGGATTCGGCGAGATCGTCGTCGACCACTACCACGTCACCTACAACAACGGCATCTATAGTCCGGTGGACGGCGGCATGAACGTCGTTGTTCCGTCTGGCGGAACCACCCTGGCGGCCATCACCATCAGCAATCCGTCCGAGAAGGCGGCTCTTCTCGGCACCATCACGAGCACCGTCACCGCCACCGCGAAAATCGACTTCTCGGGCTACGTCCGAACTTCCGGCAATTATGGAGACCGCGTCTACTGCACGGCCTATCTCACGGTGCAGGTGGACAACTTCGGAGATTCGGACGTCAATAAGTAACGCCTGAAGCTGAAGCGATCCCGGCGGCCCGGAGCCTCAAGCTCCGGGCCGTTTCGCTTGCTATCCGCGAAGGCGTTCCCTACGCTTCGCTCTACATGCGAGTTCCCCTGACGGGCGCCGCAGCGGGTCGGCGGCTCATCGTCAACGCCGACGATTTCGGCCTCACACTCCGCATCACGGACGGAGTGATCGACGCGTTCGAGCACGGGATCCTGACGAGCGCGAGTCTCGTCGCGACGGGCGCGGCGTTCGACCGCGCCGCACGCTATGCGGCATCCCATCCCGATCTCGATTCCGGTATCCATCTCATGATCGTGCACGGCGCGTCGGTCCTCCCGCCCGAGCAGATACCCTCGCTGGTGCAGGCGGATGGCCGCTTCCTCCCGGGATACGGCGAATTCATGGCCCGGTATCTCTCGGGTGGCGTGCGGGACGACGAGGTGGAGGCGGAGTGGTCGGCCCAGATCGCGCGCCTTCGCGGCGCCGGCGTGCGGATGACGCACCTCGATTCGATGCAGCATCTGCACCTGGTGCCGGGTTTGTTCCGGATTGCGCTCCGTATCGCGCGCGCCAACGGCATCATGGCCATTCGTTTTCCCCGCGTGCCCACCGTGCTGCGGCGCGCGGAAAAAGGGACGGTCCGCCGCTCCCTCGAGTTCCTGCCGCTCCGCCTCATGGAGCAGTCGAATCTCCCCTATTTGAATTCTTCGGGAATCCGCACGCCGGACCGCTTCTTCGGATTCCACAGCTCGGGCCACCTGGACCAGAAGGCTTTGCGCTCCGTCCTGTTCGGCGTTCCCCAGGGGACGAGCGAGCTGGTCTGTCATCCGGGACGCGGCGAGCCGGAAGGGTCGCCGATCGCGGGCTGGGACTACGAGTGGCGCGCGGAGCTGGAAGCTTTGACCTGCCCCGAGTCGAGGCGGATCATCGAATCGCAGGGGATCGAGCTGACGACGTTTTCGGAGATGGCCGCGCTGCCGGTGGGGTGACGCTTCGCCCGCTCTACCCCGCCACTTCGGCGGCGGGCGCGGGACCTGGGCGCTCGGGATCTCTCGCGACCGCCGGCACGTTGACGACCCCGCGTCGCCGCTCCCCAAGGATGTACGCCCACCGCCGCGCCGAGTCGATCAGGACCATCGCCACGAGGAGAATAAGGATCACGCTCAGCGCGCCGTCGATGTAGGCCACCGTGGCGCCCTTGTCGGCCACATAGGCGGGCGAGAGGTAGCGGAAGGTGTTCAGCACCCCGGCGGTCATCGTGCTCACGGTGAGGAACGCGAGCGGCACGAAGGTCACGAGCGCGTACGGCGCGGGGCGCTGCCTCAGGATGAACGAGGTCCCCACCGCGAGGGCGATCACCGCGAGAAGCTGGTTCGAGACCCCGAACAAGGGCCAGATGGTCTCGACGCTTCCTGTTACGGCGAGGTAGCCCCACGCCACGCACACCACCGCGCCGACCGCGGAGACGCTGAGCCAGTTCGTGGTCGAGCCGAGGGGCGCCCACACGTTCTTGGCCACGTCCTGGAAAAGGTAGCGCGCCACGCGTGTCCCCGTATCCAGCGCCGTGAGGATGAACACCGCCTCGAACATGATCGCGAAGTGGTACCAGTACGCCATCAGGTGCCCCATCCCGGGAATCTGGCGCAGGATGTTCGCCATCCCGACCGCCAGCGAGACCGCGCCGCCGGTGCGCCCCTGCAGCGTCTGCTCGCCCACCAACCGCGTCAAATCGTGTAACTGCGCGGGATGGATCCCGAGCGCCTGCACGACCTTCGGCACGCCGTTGATGAGGAAGTAGTCGGCGGGCTGGAGCGTGGTCGCCGCGACGAGCGCCATGATCGCCACGACACCCTCGGTGAGCATGGCCCCGGCGGCAATGAACTTGATGCTCCCCTCGTTGGGCACCATCCGCGGCGTGGTCCCCGAGCCGATGAGGGCGTGGAATCCGCTGATCGCCCCGCAGGCGATCACGATGAAGCAGAACGGGAAGACCTTCATGCCCGGAAGCACCGGTCCCGTGCCGTTCACGAAGGGGGTGACCGCGGGCATGAGGAGCTTGGGATGCACCACCGCGACCCCCACCACCAGGAGCACGATGGTCCCGATCTTCATGTACGTCGAAAGGTAGTCGCGCGGGCAGAGGAGGAGCCAGACCGGGAGCGTGGCCGCGATGAAGCCGTAGACCGGGAGCATCAGCCCCAGGGTCCGGGGCTGGAACGTGAACCACGCGGCGTAGGGCGACTGGACGAGCCACGGTCCCGCGAGCACGGCCGCGAGGATCAGCGCGACCCCGATCAGGCTTCCCTCGATGACCCGCCCGGGGCGGATCCGGTACATGTAGAGCCCGAACAGCAGCGCCGCGGGGATGGTCATCGCCACGGTGAAGGTGCCCCACGGCGAATTGGCGAGCGCGTTCACCACGACGATGGCCAGCCCGGCGAGGAGGAGAATCGTGATGAAGAGGATCGCGGCCGTCGCGGAGCGGTGCGCGAGCGGGCCCACCTCGCGGCGCGCGATCTCCGAGAGGGGTGCGGCCCCGTGGCGGACGGACGCGAAGAGGATGATGAAGTCGTGCACCGCGCCGCCGAGCGCCGCGCCGAAGAGGATCCAGAGGGCGCCCGGCAAGTACCCGAACTGCGCGGCCAGGACCGGTCCGATCAAGGGGCCGGAAGCCGAGATCGCCGCGAAATGGTGGCCGAAGAGGACGAACTTGTTGGTCTTCACGAAATCGCGGCCGTCCGCCTGGGTGACGGCGGGTGTCGGCCGCGATGGATCCACGCGCGCCACCTTCGTGGCGATGAAGGCGGCGTAGTAGCGGTAGGCGAAGGAGTAGAGGACGATCGCCGCGAGCGGCAGGACGAGCGAGTTCATGGTGAAGTCGGCCGCCGTTGGCTCATCGGTGGGGTGCTATTTCCCCGCGGGGGCTCCCGTCGCGCCGGCGGGCGCCGAAGGGCCCTTGCCGCCCGCGTCCGCCGGCTTGTCCTGGTGCAGCGCGACATTCGTGATCACGATGCCCCAGGCGTCGGAGCGGTGGTACACCGTGCCCGACACGTCGACCTTCTTGTGGATGTAGGGCAGGACCGGCGCGTTGGGATTCTTGCCGGGCAGCTCGCCGGCGATGAAGTAGATCCGGTCCTCATCGCGAGCGTAGATCGCGAGCGTCTGCCCGGAACGGGCGCAGTCATAGGCGCACTGATAATGCCCGGGGCCGATGGACTTCGGGCCAGCCTCGAGGAAGCACGCCGGATCCATCACCTCGCCCACGATCGTCGTGTACTTGCCGTCCGACTGCGGGCCCTTGTCGGAAGATTTCCCCATGGCCGACATGTCGTGGTGCATGGACATGGGGCCTGCCTCGGCGGGCTTGGCAGGCTTGGCGGACTTCGTGGACTTGACCTTGGCCTTCACGGGCGGGCTCGGAGGCGTCGCCTCTTTGGTCTGAGGCGCATTCCCTTGCTGACGAGCGGCGGCCGAAACGGCCAGAAGAAGCGCCACCGCCGTGAGCGATAGCGCGAGCGCGCGAAGTGATTTCAACCGCATGATTCCTCCGTCACTGGCCGGAAGCCGCCGTCGCACTGTACGGCTCGACCGAGGTAGGCTTGATGGCGGTCGCGCCTCCGCGTGAATACACGCGCCCCTTCACCATCACGATCTGGCCGACGTAATCGATGAGGCCCTTGTTCGGATCCTCGCCGGGCTTGTCGGTCGCGATCATGTAGAGCTTCTGCGTCTTGCTCTCGACGATGGCCAGGACCTGGCCCGCCTTCGCGCACGCGATCGCGCAGTCCTTGTGGGACGCGCCCTTGGCGCCGTTCACCATCCAGCAGCCCGGATCCACGACCTCGCCGATGATCGAGCGCGCGCCGATCTTCACCGCGGCCGTCCCCTCGGACTCCTTCTTCGCGGCTGTCGCTCCGGCCGCCGGCTTGGCGGGCTTCGCGGTCGTGGCGGATGCGGCGCTCGCGGGCTTCGGAGATACGGTGACCGGCTTGATCGTGGTCGTCACGATTCCCTTCTTGGGTGCCGGCTTGGCCGGAGTCGCCTGCACGGTGCCGGACGTGGTCCCGGACTGAGCGAACGCTGCTGCGGCGATCGACAGCGAAAACGCGGCGAGCACCAAGGCGGCAAGGGCCTTACGAGTCTTCATCCGAATCCTCCATCCAAGGTCAGGAAAAGCCGGCGGGAAGCGCAATACGCTCCTCGGGAGCCTAACAGAGGGCCCCCCGCCCCACAAGACGGCCCTACAGCCCCCGCCGCTCGATCGCTGCGTACCCTCGGGCGAGAACCTGTTCCGCGGGCTTCCGTTCCGGGGAATACTCCGTGTCCTCGGGGCCGCCCGCGCTCGCGTAGTCGGGGTGCCATTTCCAGATGAATACCCCGTTCACCGACGGGTGATCCGGGAGCGCGCGGAACAGGGACTCGTAGCAGCGCGCCTGCGTGTCCAGCGAGAGATTGCCCTGGAGGTCCCACTCCCACGGGCGGCTGGCCGCGGTGTCCAGGCTGTGGTAGCCCACCTCGGTCAGGACGATCGGCTTCCCCCAGATGCGCGAGAGCATATCCAGGTCGGCGAGCGGATCGCTCCATCCCCGCACCAGCTCCTCGGTGGTGGGCGCGGGCCGCTTGCTGAGGGGGTAATAGGCCTGCACTCCGATCCAGTCGAGCGCGTCCCAGAACTGGGTGTGGTGGAGATCCTCCGCCCAGTTCGCGCAGTAGACCAGCGAGCCCTTGTAGTGCTTCCGGACCTCCGCGATGATGGAGCGCCATTCGCGCTCGCGCGTGGTGGTGCCGCCCAGCTCCGTCCCCACCGCCAGAGCCTCCGCGCCGGCACGCTCGGCGAGGTCGGCGTAGTGGAGGATGAACTCGCGGTAGCCTGCGAACCACGTCGCCCAGTCCTGCTCGGATTTCATCGCGATCGTCCCGGACCAACTACCGCGCGTCCAGATGTGCGGCTTCAGGAGCACGTGGATCCCGCGCGCGTGGGCCCAGCGCGTGGTCGCGACGATCCCCTCGTCGCTCTCCCCCCAGAATCCGCCCCACCGATGCGGGCGGTCGTAGGACACGCGGATCTCCGGCGCATGGAGATCCCGCTGCCAGCCGAACGGCGTCTGCGAGATCCAGTTCGCGCGGATCCGGACCAGCGGATCGAGCTCGGTGGAGTCGATTTCCCCCGACCCTTCCCAGCAGACTCCGCGGAGAAAGGGCTGGCGCGGAGCCTGGGCCACGACCGCGCGGCGGTGAAAGGGGGAATGGCTGGGCTCCGGAGGCTGGTGGGCCCGCCGTTCCATCTCCTGGGGCATGAGAACGGCGCCCGCGACCGCCCCCGCCAGGATGACAAAGAGGGACGCCACGAGGAGCGCGCGGCTGCGCCCGCGTCTGCTATCATCTGTGCCCTGTTTCGAGTCAACGTTCACAGGAGATTCACCATGCCTCAGCCGTCACGCCGGAGCCAGTTGATTCCGTTTTCACCCATCCGGACCATGTTCCGCCTCGCCGACGAAATGGAGCGCGCGGGCGGCGGTCCGGTTTTCCGTCTCCACGTCGGCGATCCCGATTTCGCGCCGCCTTCGGCCGTCGTCGAGGCCACGGCCGCGGCCCTTCGTGGCGGCAAGACCCACTACGCCCCCACAGCCGGCGTCCAGGAGCTGCGCGTCGCGATTGCCGAGAAGGCCCGCGCGCGCAACGGTCTCGCCGCGTCCACCGAGCAGGTCATCATCACGCCCGGCTCCACCCAGGCCCTCTTCGCGACGTTGGAGATCCTCTTCGGCCCCGGCGACGAAGTGCTGGTGCCCGAGATCTACTGGCCCAACTATGTCCAGGAGGTGCTGCTGCTCGGCGGGCGCCCCGTATTCTACCCGTTCGGCGCGGGATATCAGCCCGAATTGGGAGCGCTCCGCGGGCTGATCGGGCCGAAGACCCGCGCGATCATGATCAACAGCCCCAGCAACCCCACCGGCGCCGTGTTCCCCGAGGCGACGCTCCGCTTCCTGTACGATCTGGCCCGCGAGCACGATCTCTGGCTCCTGAGCGACGAGGCGTACGAGGATTTCGTGTTCAGCGGCGCGCATGTCTCGCCGGGTTCGTTCGAGGCCGCGCTGCCCGAGGAGAAGCGCCGCGTGTTCACGCTGTTCTCGTTCTCGAAGTCCTACGCCATGACCGGGCTTCGGCTGGGCTGCGTGGTGGCGCCCACGCTCTATGCCGCCACCCTGCTCCGGAAGTGCCAGGAGCCTCTGGTCGCGAGCGCCGGGATGCCCATCCAGTGGGGCGCGATCGCCGCGCTGGCCGAATCGGAGCGGGCGGGTGTGGCGAAGATGCGGGACACCTATCGCAAGCGCCGCGACCTGGCGCTGTCCATCTTGCAGCCCGCCGGCATGGCCGACTACGTGCCCGAGGGCGCCTTCTACATCATGGCCGACGTCTCCGCAACCGGGATGACCGGCGATGAATTCGCGGTCGCGCTGCTCAAAGAGGAGCGGGTGGCTGTGGCACCGGGATCCGGGTTCGCGATCCTGCCGCGGTTCGCCGCGGACGGTTCGCTGGTCGCGGAGCCATCGCCTTCCGGAGCCCCCGAGTACGCCACGAATCCCAAGGCCCGCCATCGCGTGCGGATCGCGTTCTGCGTTTCCGACGATGAGCTGGGCGAGGGGCTGCGGCGGATGGTCCGGTTCGCGGCGCGGCGGCGGGCGGTCGGCTCGGCGAGCGCCGGCCCGAGCTAGGCGGCCCCTTCTCGAACTTCGCGAAGATCTTCTTGGGCGCAGTCTCGAAGTACTTGAAGAGCGCCGGGCACAGCCAGCCTTCCATGTCGAAATCCTCGGACCGGTACCAGTTCCCCCCGTCGCCTTCGCGAACCCACCGAAGCTCGAGGTTGTAGCCCGGGAACTCGCTAGCGCTGAAGACCAGCCGGAACCCCTTCTCGCCGTCCTGGATTCCCACCGCAGCAAGGGCCCGCTCGATCAGCGTGTCGGCACCCGAGATGAAGGGCTCCTTGTCGAGCCCGGCGCGCGCATCGTCGAACACCCAGAGGCCGGAATCCTTGTACGGATAGATCGCCATGATCGCGTTCATGAATGGCCTCCCTGCCCCAGCAACACCCTTTCGAATCTTCGATCCGGAATGAGCCACATCAAAGCGACGGCCGCGTAGAGGGTGTAGGAGATCCAGGGTGCCACGAACGCCGCCGCGATCGCGACCAGGTAGATCACGATCGAGATTCTCCCCTTGAAGTCGGTCCCCAGAGCGGCCGCGAGGACCGACTCCGGCCCGTGGTGGGCGAGGAGGGTCCGGGCCAGGATGTAGTACGCGATCGAAGCGAGCAGGAGGACGACGCCGTACACCATGACCGGCCATCGCGCGAAATGGGTCTCGCCCATCCAGTTCGTGACGAAGGGCGTCAGGGAGAGCCAGAACAGAAGGTGCGAGTTGGCCCAGAGGATGGGGCCGTTCACCGAGCGCACCGCCTGCAGCATGTGATGATGGTTGCTCCAATAGATGCCGAGGAACACGAAGCTCATGACGTAGCTCAGGAACACAGGGATCAGCGGCTTCAGCGCGGAGAGATCCGACCCGGCCGGCGCCCGCATCTCCAGCACCATGATCGTGATGATGACCGCGATCACGCCGTCGCTGAAGGCTTCCATGCGGGACTTGGTCACGCCGGCTCAGCCCCCGAAGAGAACCCGGGACCACCGCATCAGGATCATCACCAGCAGGACCAGAAGCGCCGCGATGACAAGGGCGACGAAGAAGGCGACGCGCCGGTAGGCGCCGCGGACTTGATCGTGCCGGGCGAGCGCGCTCTGCTGTAGCTCCAGGGAGCGTTCCGCGACCTTTCGATACTCTGCCAGATGCTCGCGCTGGGTATCCCGAATTTCAGTCAGAAGTTTCGTGATGTCTTCTCCGCCATCCATAGGTCATCCCCCCTTCGAGCGCGCCGAGGTCGCCTTCTTGTAGCGCGGCTGGTAGAGCTGGACCGCCTCAATGAAACGCCAGGGAGACGCGCAGGCTCGCACCCGAGCCGGAGGGGCCCAGCCCCACGCGGAGGTCCCTGACCGGCACTTTCTCCCAGCGATCGCTGTGGATTCTGCCGCCAACGAGGGCGCCGATGCCGGCGCCGGTCAAACCTCCGCCCAGCCCGAGAGCGGCGGATAGCAATGCGGTCACGTCACCCAGACCGCTCTCGGCGCAGTTTCCGCCGCCGCACGCGATCAACCCGGTCGCGACTCCTCCCGCGGCGCCCGAGACAAGGCCGATCACCGCGCCCTTCCCAGCCGCTGACTTGCGGCCCCGGCTGACCTCGAGCGATGCGATAGCTTCGGTCGGCAGGACGAGGTCGGCGCGACCCGCATGCTCGCTCACGACCAAGGTGTCGCTCTGGACGCTTACCAAAGAGCCGATGATGCGGTCTCGGGTAAGGTGGGTCGTCGTCGCGCGCAGCGATACACGAACGCGAGTGCCTGGGAAGACTCTCACGGCCCCTTGCGCCATCCCGTCACCTGCCGTGGCCGCCAGCAGCGCGAAAACGGACGCGATCTTGCGAATCCTCACGCCTTCGGCTTCAGCGTCGGCCTCGCCAGATGGAACACCGACTCCTTCGTCACGTGGGTGTACAGCGGGCCGCCGAGGCGCCCGATGGCGTCCAACGCAATCGGGTCGATGCGCCCGTTCACGAAGAGCGACTCCTGGACGTGCATGTACACGATCTCGCCGATCACGTAGTTCGCGCGCAAAGGGCCCGAGCCGTGCTCCACGATCTGGAACAGCCGGCACTCCATGGCCACGGGACACTCGGCCACGCGCCACGGCTTCACCTTCTTGCTCGCGACCTTCGTGAACCCGGCCTCGACGAACTCGTCCACGTCGGGCGCGTAGTCGGCGGATGCCTGGTTCATCTTCTCGCGAAGTCCCCACGGGGCAATGTGGACGACGTACTCGCGCGTGGCGCGGATGTTGTTCAGCGTGTCCTTGTCACGGCCCGCGCCGCTCGTGACAGGCGAGAAAACGAGGGACGGCGGGTGGGCGCCGCCGGCATTGAAGAAGGAAAAGGGCGCCAGATTGGCCAGGCCCCCGGCGGACAGGGACGACACGAACGCGATGGGCCGGGGCACGACGCACCCGACCAGGAGCGAATAGATTTCGGCGGGATCGGCGGTGGCGGCGTCGTACTCCCGGAAGCTCACCCGGTCGCGCCCTCGCCCTCGAACTTCCCGTCCTTCTCCAGCCAGGAGTAGGGGTACTCCGGGCTGTCGTACGGCATGGCGTCGGTGGTGACGTAGAGCGGGTGGAACGTGTCGAGCATGACCGCCAGCTCCTTCGTCTCCTTGGCGCCAATGGACGCCTCCGCGGCGCCGGGATGCGGCCCGTGCGGGATCCCGGACGGATGCAGCGTGAACGAGCCGACCTCGATCCCCCGGCGGCTCATGAAATTCCCGTTCACGTAGTAGAGCACCTCGTCCGAGTCCACGTTCGAGTGGTTGTACGGCACCGGCAACGCGTTCGGGTGGTAGTCGTACATCCGCGGCACGAACGAGCAGACCACGAAGTTTCGCCCCTCGAAGCACTGATGCGTGGGCGGCGGCATGTGCACGCGGCCGGTGATCGGCTCGAAGTCCTCGATGTTGAAGATGTAGGGATAGAGGAACCCGTCCCACCCCACGACGTCCAGCGGGTGGAAATCGAAATCGTACGCGGTGATCTGGTCGCGCGCTTTGATCCGGACCTCGTACTTGCCGCGGTCCATGAAGGTCTCCAGACGCTCGGGCTTCCGGATGTCGCGCTCCGAGAAGGGCGCGTGCTCCAACAGCTGGCCGTACTCGTTCCGGTAGCGCCTGGGCGTCTCGATGGACGACGCGGACTCGATGACCAGGTACCGTTGCGGCCCGGCCTCGGGGTGAAACATGTACGTGGTGCCGCGCGGGATCACCACGTAGTCGCCCGGCCGATAGTGCAGCTCGCCGAAGATCGTCTGGATGCGTCCCGTCCCCTCGTGGACGTAGTACAGGTCGTCGCCTTGCCCGTTCCGATAGAAGTACGCCATCTTCTGGTCGGGCACCGCGATCGCCATCGAGACGTCGGCGTTGTGGAGCAGGACGACGCGCCCGCTCACCGGGTCGCCGCTCTTCTTCAGGTCCTTGGTCTTGAAGTGATGATGCCGCAGCACCTGCTCGTCCGCGTGCTTCACGCGCGTGTCCTGGATTCGCCGGATCTCGCGCGTCTGGGTCGGCATGTTGTGGTGATAGATCAAGGACGAGCGCCCCGAGAATCCGCGCGAGCCCATGAGCTGCTCGGTGTAGAGCTTTCCGTCCGGACGGCGGAACTGCGTGTGGCGCTTGTGGGGAGTCTGGCCCAGCGTGTGGTACATCGTCATTTCGTTACCTCGATCGAGGGGCGGTTGCCAAACCCCGCGTCATCCAATCTTGTTGGTGAGGGTTCCCAGACGCTCGATTTCGAGCGTGACCTCGTCGCCGGATTCCAGCCAGGGATGGACCTCCGTCCCCAATTCCAGAATGCAGCCGCTTCCGACCGTGCCGGAGCCGATCACGTCACCGGGGAAAAGATACACGTCCTGCGAAGCCCTCGCAATCATCTGCCCGAACGTGAAATGCATGTCCTTGGCGTTCCCCCGCGAGAGCGTCGCGCCGTTCACGCGCGCCTCCATCGAGAGGTCGTAGTGGTCTCCGCTTCGCTTCCCCTCCAGCTCGTCCAGCGTCACCAGCGCGGGGCCCAGCGAGGTCGCGAAATCCTTCCCCTTCGCGGGACCGAGACCGATCGCCATCTCCTTGCGCTGCACGTCGCGCGCGCTCCAGTCGTTCAGGATCGTGAAACCCGCGACGACGGATCGCCATTTCTCCGCCGGCACGTTCTTCGCCCGTGCGCCCACGACGCACGCGATCTCCAGCTCGTAGTCCAGGGCCTGGGTCCATGCCGGCTTCGCCACCACGGCGCCATCGCCCACCAGGGAGCCCGGGTTCGAGAAGTAGAAGGCGGGAAACTCGTACCACTCGGGCGGCACCTCGAGCTTGCGACGCGCGCGGGCGTTCCGGACGTGTGCCTCGAAGGCGTAGAAGTCGCGGACGGTGGGAGGTCTGGAGACCGGAGGATGCAGGGTGACCCGCGACCGCGCGTGCCAGGCGGGCGCCAGGGACTCGGCGCGCGCCGCAGCGTTCGCGCCACCGCCGCCGGCCGCCGACGTCGCGCGCTCGAGGATGGAGCGGGCCATCGGGAGGCCCTGGTCCCAGTCGTTCAGCAGGGCGTCCAGCGACCGCAAGCGTCCGGCGGCGTCGAGGCCGGGGGCCAGCACCGAGGCTGCCGCCCCCAATTCCAGCACGCGGTCGCCGTCCAGAGCGCCCAGGTGGCGCTCGGAGGAGCCGCTTCGGCTGAACGAAATGAGGCGCATCGCGCCTTAGAGATTTCCCCGCAACGCCTGCTCGCGCTCGATCGCCTCGAAGAGCGCCTTGAAGTTGCCCTTTCCGAAGCCGCGGCTTCCCTTCCGCTCGATCACCTCGAAGAACACGGTCGGGCGATCCTCGACCGCTCTCGTGAAGATCTGGAGCAGGTAGCCTTCGTCGTCGCGGTCCACCAGGATTCCGAGCTTCGACAGCTCGCGCTTGTCCTCGTCGATCTTCCCCACGCGCCCTTCCAGCAGCTCGTAATAGCTGGGGGGGACGCTGACGAACGGGATCCCGGACTCCTTCAACCGCGAGACCGTGTTGATGATGTCGCTGGTGGCGAGTGCTACGTGCTGGACGCCGGCGCCGCGGTAGTACTCGAGGTACTCGTCGATCTGGGACTTCCGCTTCCCCGCCGCGGGCTCGTTGATCGGGAACTTCACCTTGCCGCTCCCGTCCGCCATCACCTTCGACATGAGCGCGGAGTACTCGGTGGAGATGTCCTTGTCGTCGAAGTGCTGGAACTGGGCGAAGCCCATCACGTCTCGGTAGTACGCGACGAACTTGTTCATGTCGCCCAGCGCCACATTGCCGACCACGTGGTCGACGTAGAGGAGCGGGCCCGGCTTGGGCAGCTCGCCGGTGGCCCGGTATCCCGGCAGAAAGACACCCCGATACTTGGAGCGGTCCACGAACGAGTGGATGGTGTCGCCGTAGGTAGCGACCGAGGCGCGGCGAATCTCGCCGGAGCCGTCCTTCACGGTCGTCGGTGCCTCGACGCCGCGGGCCCCGCGCTTCGTGGTCTCCTGGTACGCGCGGTCGACGTCCTCGACCTCGAGCGCGATGTCGCGCACCCCGTCCCCGTGCCGGTGGACGTGGTCCGCCATGGGCCCTTCCGGGCCGAGCGGCGTGGTCAGCACGAAGCGCACCTTCCCCTGCTGCAGCACGTACGAGGCCCGGTCGCGAACCCCGGTCTCCAATCCCGCGTACGCGGTGATGGTGAGCCCGAACGCGTGCTGATAGAAGAACGCCGCCTGCCGCGCGTTCCCCACCCAGAATTCCAGGTGGTCGATGGAGCGGATGCTCAGGAAGTCGTCGGTCGCCGCCGCGGTGCCCGGCGCCGTCGCGCTGCGATCACCCATAGAGTCCTCGTAGTCTCGTGGCTTCCGCGACACGCCCCACGCCGAGCATGTAGGCCGCGGTCCGATTGTGCGTGTGGTTCTTCTCCGCGAGCGCCGCTACGTCGGCGAAGGAGCGCCGCATGATGGTCTCCAGCTTCTGGTTCACTTCGTCCTCGGTCCAGAAGTAATTGGCCAGATCTTGGACCCATTCGAAATAGGACACCGTGACGCCGCCCGCGTTCGCGAGGATGTCCGGGATCAGGAAGACGCCGTTTTCGTGGATGATGGGGTCC
>JBGPMB010000023.1:0-23475 GCA_041486775.1 Candidatus Eiseniibacteriota bacterium
CTCACCCAGGGCGCGCGCGGCGGCGCGCCAGAGGATGTCCTCGACCAGGGTGGACTTTCCGGAGCCGGAGACGCCGCAGACGCCCACGATCGCCCCGACCGGAATCCGCACGTCGATCGATTTCAGATTGTGTTCGCTCGCTCCCAGAATCTCGATCCATTCCTTCCCCTTCCTCTTCCCTTTCCCGTAGGACGAGGGGCCCTCCGCCACCGCCTCGGCCCATTCCGTTCCCGCGAGATCCCGCCCCGGCCAGCGCTCGCGCGGCCCCTGGTAGAGCACCCGGCCTCCGCGCTCCCCCGCGCCCGGCCCCAGCTCCACGATCCAGTCCGCGGATTGGATCACGTCGGGATCGTGCTCCACGATGAGAAGCGTGTTCTTCCGGGACTGCAGGCGGCGCAGGACCCGGATCAACCGCTCGGTGTCGCGCGGGTGGAGCCCGACGGTCGGCTCGTCCAGAACGTAGAGCGCGTGGCTCAAGCTCCCCCCGAGCGCGTTCGCCAGCTCGATCCGCTGGGCCTCACCGCCCGAGAGCGTCTTCGAGGACCGGTCCAGCGTGAGGTAGTGGAGCCCGGTCTCGTCCAGATATTCGAGACGGCCTCGAAGCTCGGCCAGGACCGTGGCGGCGATCGTCTCCCGAACGGGATCGAGCGTGAGTGCCGATAGAAACGCGCGCAGCTCTCCGACGGTCATCGCGAGGAGCTGGGCGATGTTCCGGCCGCCCACGAAGACCTCGAGCGCCTCGGGCTTCAACCGGATCCCGCCGCACCGCTCGCAGACCATGGGCTCCTGGTAGCGCTTCACGAGGAACCGCGCGCTCGACTTGTAGGACTTCTCCCGCAGCCGCTCCAAGAATGGGAACACGCCGCGGAACCCGGGCGCTCCCTCGAGAAGGATCTTCTGATGCTCCTTCGACAGGGACCGGAAGGGCTTATCCAGCGGGATCCCGTGGCGCTCGGAGACGGTGCGGAGCTTCGGCATGAAATGCGCGCGCCAGGAATTGGCCCAGGGATCGAGCGCTCCTTCCAGGATGCTCTTCCCGGGGTCCGGGACGACGCGGCGGAGCGTGAAGGTCAGGATGTTCCCGAAGCCGCGGCAGTCCGGACAGGCGCCGTACGGGCTGTTGAAGGAGAAAAGCTGGGGAAGCGGCTCCGGAAATTCGCGGCCGCATCGCTCACACGTCCGCCCGTCGTGGTAGACGAGCGTCTCTCCCCCGGCGCGCTCCACGAAGACCCGGCCGTGCCCCTCGCGCCAGGCGATCTCGAGGCTCTCGCGCAGGCGCATCCGGTTCTCGGGCGTGGGAGCGATGCGGTCCACGTAGACCGAGATCGGGGCCTTGATACCGCGCGGCGCCGGCTCGTCGAGGCGCGCCCAGGCCCCGCCGCCGGCGGGGCGCGCCCGCACGAACCCTCGCGCGAGGGCGCGCGCCCACAGGTCCTTGGGCTTCTCGCCCGGGTGGACCGGAAGCGTGAAGGAGATCGTCACCTCGGTAGCGCCCCGGGCGAGCATCCCCTCCAGCACGGAGTCCACGCTATGCCTCGGGACCTTGGTCCCGCATTGGCCGCACACCGTGTCTCCCACCCGGGCGAGGAGAAGCCTCAGGTGGTCGGCGATCTCCGTGACCGTGCCCACAGTCGAGCGCCCGGTCTGCGCGGCCGCGCCCTGGCGGATGGCGAGCGCGGGGGCCAAGCCGTCGATCCCGTCGTAATCGGGACGGGGAAGGCGTTCCAGAAACTGCTTCGCGTAGGTGGAGACGCACTCTACGTAGCGGCGCTGGCCTTCGGCGTAGATGGTGTCGAACGCGAGGGAGGATTTCCCCGAGCCGCTGACGCCCGTGACCACGGTGAGGGCGGCGCGGGGGAACGCGACGTCGATGTTCTTGAGGTTGTTCTGGCGGGCGCCGCGCAGCCGCACGAACTCCGTCGGATTCGATTTCTCGGGACCGGGCACGGGTCGATCTTCGCAGCGGCCGAGGTCCCTGTCAAACTGGTGTCAAGAAACTGGGCCGCCCGGGAGTACCCGGACGGCCCTGAGGACGTGCCCAATCCACAGTTCCTTACTTCTTCTTGGCGGCCTTTTTCTTTCCAGCCTTCTTCTTCGCCGGCATCGTGAAATCACCTCCCCTCACGTTGGAATTGCTTCCGGTTACCCGGCTGTCTTGCCGTTCCCGTTCCCGATCAAGCTGTGGATCTCTTCCAGGAGAGCGGTCAGATCGAACGGCTTCTTGAGATATCGTTCGACCTTGAGCCGCTTCGCCTCCGCCTTGACCTCCGGCGTCTCGTAGGCGGTCATCAGAATCACCTTCGACTTGACCGCGCCGTCGCGAACCCGCTTCACCACTTCCATGCCGCTCTCGTTCGGAAGCCGGTTGTCGAGCAGGATCAGGTCGAAGGGCGGGTCGCCGAACACGTGCTTGTCGGCCTGCTCAGCGGATCCCGCGACGACAATCCGATATCCGGCCTCCTTCAGCGCGTTGGAGAGTGTGCGCACGAGCAGCTTCTCGTCGTCCACGATGAGGACGGACTTCGGCAATCCACACCTCCCCTGTCACACTGATGTGGTCCATCGATTAGATATAGAAAGCAGGAAGCGGGCCAACGGGGCCTTCACGGACGTGCGGGAGCCGGCGCATCGGCGCATCGCGTGCGAGAGCGAACGTTTAGGAAATTCTCTTCGAGAAGAGATCGAAGCGAGACGCACGCGTGACGCGCGAGCGTGGGTGTCATGGGAATAGACAGCGCGTCACGCGCGGAATCGACGCGCGCATTCACTTTCTCCCCGGAGAGCGGACAGAAATGCGACGCGATGTCGAGAAACGCGACATCCCAAGAAACGCGACAGGGGTTGAACAGCGAAGAGGTGGAGCGTGAGATGAAACTCTTCTACCGAAGAAGTCGCGCGCGAATCGTGTCGTCTTGAGGAAGCGAGCCGCGCGACGCGGCGATCCTCTTGATCCTCTCGATCAAGCTCTGTCGCGAGATTCCGAGAATGCGCGCGGCGCGCGAACGGTTCCCCTCGGTGAAGTCGAGGACCTTGAGGATGTGCTCCTGCTCGATTTCGGAGAGCGTCGGCATCTCCTCGTCTCCCTCGCCCCGCGCGGTGAGCGCGTCGCGCAGGACGCGCGGCACCGACTCCACCTCGGCGATCATCTCCGCCGGAAGATGATCTTCGCGCAGGACCTCGTCGTCCTCGAGAAGGACGATCCGCTCGATCAGGTTCCGCAGCTCGCGGACATTGCCGGGCCAGCGGTACCCGCGAAGGATCTCCTCCACCTCCGGGGCGATGGAGGTGAACCGCTTCCGGAACTTCTCGTTGTAGTACGCGAGGAAATGGCGGGTCAGAAGCTGGACGTCCTCGCCCCGATCGCGGAGGGGCGGAAGGAGGATCGAGACGACTTTGAGCCGGTAGTAGAGGTCCTGGCGGAACCGGCCTTCCTTGACGGTCTCGTCCAGGTCGCGGTTCGTGGCGGCGACGATCCTGAGATCCACGCTCAGGTCCGCGGCTCCCCCCACGCGCTTGAACGTCCGGTCCTCGATGAACCGGAGGAACTTGGCCTGGGTCGCGGCGGGAAGATCGGCGATCTCGTCGAGGAACAACGTGCCCAGGTCCGCCAGCTCCACCAGGCCGCGCTTGGGCTCGCGAGCATCGGTGAAGGCGCCGCGCTCGTGGCCAAAGAGCTCGTTCTCGAGCAGATGCTCCTGGAAGGAAGAGCAGTTCAAAGCTAGAAATGGGGCCTCCCGCCGGGCGCTCTCGAAATGGACCGCCCGGGCGACCAGATCCTTCCCGGTGCCGCTCTCCCCCTCGATGAGGACGGTCGTGGCCTCGCTCTTCGACACCTTGGCGACCAGATCCCAGATCTTCCGCATCGCGGGGGCCTCCCCCACGATCTTCGTCTTGAGGAAAGACTCCAGCTCCCCCCGCCGGAACGCGTCGAGCTGGTTCTCGCGCGCGATCCCGGCCTTGAGTCGCTCGATCGCGAGCACCATCTCGTGCATCTCGTAGGGCTTCTTGATGAAGTCGGTGGCGCCCTGGCGCATGGCCTGGACCGCCGTGGGAAGATCTCCGAAGGCGGTGATCACGACGACCTTGAGGGAGGGCTCCATGCTCTTGAGCCGCGGCAGAAGCTCGAGGCCCGAGCCGTCGGGCAGGCGCAAGTCCAGGATCAGGATCTGGGGCGGATCGTTCCGGACCGACTCGAGCACCTCGGCGGCCGAGCCGACGGCGTCCACCTCGTGACCCTCGGCGGTCAGGAGCTTCACCAGGGATTTTCGGATCAGCTCTTCGTCGTCGGCGATCCGGATCCGAAGCTTCATGAGCTACTCCTTCGCCTCTTCGCCGTCCGGCGACACCAGCGCGGGGAGGCTGAACTTGAACACCGCTCCGCCCTGCGCGCTGTTCCGGGCCGTGAGGTTGCCGCCGTGCTCGCGGGCGATCTGGAGCGAGATGGAGAGCCCGAGCCCCGTCCCCATGGACCGGGTGGTGAAGAAGGGATCGAACATCTTCTCCTTCACCTCTTCGGGGATCCCCGGACCGCTGTCCGCCACCACCACGTCCACGTAGGATTTCTTGGAGCGGGTTCGACGCAGGCCGGTCCCCACTTTCAAGAGCCCTCCCTCCGGCATCGCCTGGAGCGCGTTGATGCCCAGGTTCAGGAACACCTGTTGGGCCATGTCGGGGTCGATCAGGACGTTCGGCAGCTCCTCGTCGAAATCGCGCGCCACCTCCACCGACGCCTCGCGGCATCGGATGGCGAGATTGTCGAGCACCTTGTCCAAGATCTCGCGAACGTCGGTGGGCACCGGGCGGGCCGCCTGCGGCCGGGCGAACAGAAGGAGGTCGGTGATGATCTGCTCGATCCGGTCCAATTCCTTGAGGACGTCGTTCAGGTCATCCCGGCGCGAATCTCCGGCCCGGAGCTTGGACGCGACGAACTGGACGGTGGTGCGCACGCCGGTGAGCGGGTTTCGGATCTCGTGCGCGACGCGCGCCGAAAGCTCGCCCAGGGAGATGAGCCGTTCAGTGTTCCGGAACACCTCTTCCTCGGAGTCCGCGTCGACCAAGTCCTCGACCCGGACCAGCACGCCGCCGGTGTCCCCCAGGGCGCACACGCTGTAGCGCATGAGGACTTCGCGGTCCGCGATCGATCCGCGAATCTCTCTCGTGGCGCGTCCCGATTCTCCGCGTCCGCCGCGCTCGGGGAGATACCAGCGATCCACCTCGGCCTTGAAGACGTCCGCGAGCGGCTGGCCTTCGATCTCGGCGCGGTCCACGCCCCAGCCCTTCGCGAGCGTGTCGTTGATCGCGACCACCCGTCTATCCTCATCGAGGGCGAGAAGACCCGTGTCGAGCGCGTCGAGGATGTGGAGGAACAACTCCCGTTCCCCGACGGGAGCTTCAGCGCGTGGCATCGAGGACCCTCCCGAGTCTCAGAACGATATTCGCTGACGTTGCATCGAGTTCCGCATCCCGTCAACCCCAAATGCGCGCCCTTGGCCCCTCCCTTGCGGAATTGGGGTCCACGCGATATCCTCTTGACGATTGTCGATTCTCGCGGCGCCCGCGGGGCGCCGCTCCTGTTTCGTACGCTATCGATCGAGGTCCGCTCACCATGATGCAGCAGATGCGAGACAACATGAAGGTGATCATCTGGATCACCGCGATCGTTTTCCTCGTGGGATTCGGGGTTCTCCAGCTCGGCGGAGTGCTGAATCCTCCCAACGCGGGGGGGCCCGCCGGCGTCATCGCCAAGATCAACGGCGAGCCGGTCCGGTATGAAGAGTTCATGGGCCTCTACCAGAACGCCGTGAATCAGGTCCGGCAGGGCGGCCGTGATCTCCAGGAGGGAGAGGACAGTTACATCCGCGAGCAGACGTGGCAGCAGATCGTCCAGTCCCGCCTGGTGGACCAGGAAGTGCGCCGCCGCGGCATCCACGTGACGCCGGAGGAGATCAAGATCTCGATCCGGTTCTCGCCCCCGCAATTCGTGACGGCGGCGCCGGGATTCCAGACGGACGGCAAGTTCGACTACCGGAAGTACCTGGCGGAGCTGGACAACCCCAACTCCCAGGTTCCGTGGGCCCAGGTGGAAGCCTATGTGGCCCAGACCCTGCCCCAGCAGAAGCTCGAGCAGGAGATCGCGTCCTCGGCGAAGGTCTCGGAGGCCGACGTGCGCGAGCGCTTCCAGCTCATCAACGAGAAGCTCAAGGTCCGCTACGTCGACTTTCCGGCCGACAGCTTCCCGGTGGACACCTCCAAGATCGGAGGCGCGGACATCGAGACGTACTACCATTCCCATCCCGAGGAATTCACCGGCCCCCCCGAGGTGAAGCTCCGGGTCGCGATGGTGCCGCGGCGTCCCAAGGACGCGGACTTCGCGGTGGCGCGGGAAAAGATGCTCGGCATCCGCGAGCAGATCATGGCGCAGCCCGATTCGTTCCCGAAATACGCGCGCACCTACTCCGAGACCGGCTCGAACGTCAAGGGAGGGGACGCGGCGGACGTCGTCTACGGCAACCTCCGTCCTTCGTTCCAGGCGGCCATGAAGATCATGTCGCCGGGGCAGCTCTCCAACGTGGTCCAGGAGGAGCGCTCCGTGCACCTCTTCCGTCTGGACAACCGGTGGAACGACCCCAAGACCGGCACGATGATGGTTCACTACCATGAGATCGCGTTCCGGGTCGAGCCGGGCGGGGACGCGATCCGCGACGAGCGCAAGTCGGTCCAGGCCCTCGTGGCCGAGGCCCGGAAGATCGGGGTGGAGAAGGCGGCTCTCCGCGCCGGATTCCAGACGCAGGAGGCTCCTTTCTTCCGCGAGGGGAAGAGCAACAACAACATCTTCGAGCGCTTCCCCGATGTCGAGACCTGGGCATTCGTGGCCAAGGTGGGCTCCATCTCCAGTGCGATCCCGACCGAGAACGGCTGGTACCTCTACCAGATCATCGACCGCCAGCCCACGGGGCTCCGCCCCTTGGCGACGGCGCGGGTCTTCGTCCGCGAGCGGCTCGTCCACTCGTTACAGGTGGCGCGCGCCGCCGAGGCTGCGACGGCGGCCCGCGCCGCGCTCGGGGCCGGCACGAGCGACCTCGAGGTTGGCAAGGAGTTCCACGGCGCCGCCGGAATCGCCACCGAGGTCACGAAGAACGGCTACCTGGGAAGCCTCGGCGTCGAGCCGAAGATCGTGGGCGCGCTGTTCAGCACGCCTGTAGGCACCTGGAGCCGCCCGCTGGCCGGGTCGTTGGGCGCCGTCGTGGGCTACGTCCTGGAACACCCGAGGCTGTCCGAAGAGGACTTCCGGAAGATCGAGAACGACATCCGCAACACGCTCGTCGGCGAGCGCCGGCAGGCCCGCTTCACGGAATGGCTGACGGGCGTGCGGAAGAAGGCGAAGATCGAAGACTTCCGGGAGAACTACTTCGAGGCGTAGGCCCCGGCGGTAGTTTCATGCGGGACGCTGCGATTCTGAAACGCTTGCGGGAGATCCTCTCGATTCCCGGCGACCGTGTCGGCAAGGCGAGGAGGATCGCCGCCGCGATCCGTGAGACCGGCCGCTACCCCTGGGTGGGAATCCACGACGTGTCCGCCGAGGAGATCGGCGTCCTGGCCTGGAGCGGGCCCTTGGCCCGCGCGACGCGCTCCGAGATCGCGGTTCCGATCCTCGGCGCGACAGGCGGGCAGGTGGTGGGACTGCTCGGCGTCGAGAGCGACCTCCCCGACGCCTTCGGCGAGGAGGACCGGAGCCTCCTCGAGGAATGCGCGGCGCTGCTCCGGCCCCTCTGGGGGTGAGGGAGCTCTCGCCCTACGCCTGCTTCTTCGGCTCCTCGAGGGTGTGAGCCTTGGGCGCCTCGGGCTTGTCGACCGAGTTGATCTCCGACTCGACGTCCCGCATCCCCTTCTTGAACTCCTGA
Source organism: Candidatus Eiseniibacteriota bacterium (assembly GCA_041486775.1). Taxonomy (GTDB): domain Bacteria; phylum Eisenbacteria; class RBG-16-71-46; order SZUA-252; family SZUA-252; genus WS-7. Next base: position 7,902 of record JBGPMB010000023.1, read on the forward strand.
ATGCCCCTTCCGATCGACCGTCCGATCTCCGGGATCCGCTTGGCCCCGAAGAGCAGGATGATGATCAAGAAGAGGATGAACATTTCCTGCGGTCCGATGTTGAACATGGCTGTCTTCTTCGCCTCTCCGAGCCCTCAGGCGGGCTCCTTCTCGGTCAGTGAGCCTGCGTCCACCGTTTCGCGTCCCGGCCCACGATGACCGTGACATCGATCATTTCCTGGGACCCCGCCTGCTGAATGACGTGGCTCGTGCCCAGGTACTCCGCGACCACCTGCGCCGGCCCGGGATTCTGGGTCCGGTTGACCACCAGGGTCGCCCGGTAGTCGGAGCGATCCGCGTTCGCCACTTCCAGTACGTCGAAGCCTCCGTCGCGGAGATAGGAGGCCAGCTCCCCGGCCAAGCCCGAACGGCCGCTCCCGTTCCAGAGCTGGATCCGGATCTGCTGCTTCGGCTTCACGACCGCCGACGGTCCCACGCGCACCGCCGCGGACACCGCGAGGGCGCCGATCAGAAGAAACGAGAGCCCCAGCGTCCAGTCCAGAACCGGCGACTGATTGCGCGACTTCTTGGGCACGGCCGATCCTCGATCGCTATCGCCGCGCGCGCGTCTCGAACCGGCGCTCCACCGCGGCGAGGGCCTTCACGATGCGCTCGTACGTCCGATCCAGCGACTCGGGAAGGACCTTGGTCTTTGCCGTCACCGGCATAAAATTGGTGTCGCCCTTCCAGCGCGGGACGACGTGCCAGTGCAGGTGACCGAGAACGCCAGCGCCCGCGGGGCGGCCCACGTTGACTCCCATGTTGAACCCATGGGGCTTGTACTCGCGCGTGAGCGCCGCTTCCACCCGCCCGAGCCATTCCATGACCTCGAGCGATTCCTCCCGCGTCAAGTCGCCGAGCGAGGCCGTGTGGCGGCGGGTCGCGATCATCATGTGGCCCACGTTGTACGGATACAGGTTCAGAATCGCGAGCACGCGGGGCGTCTTGGCCACCACGAGATTCCGCTTCCCGGGCCGAAGCCGGCCCTTGGCGCAGAAGAGACAGGGGCCATCCCCGGCGCCCTTGACGCTCGCCTTCTTGACATACCCCATACGCCATCCGGCCCGGAGTGTGTCCACCTACGTGGCGCTCCAGGCGCGTAGCGCCTCTTCCACCATCGCGAGCTGCTCGGGGTTGTTGACCCCGAAGAGCTCGCGGGAATCGGACGCCCGCTCCACGCCGATCCGTCCCCCGCGGCCTTTGATGAAGGATAGCGTATCGGTCAGATAATACTCCTGTTGGCGGTTGTCCGCGCGGAGGAATCCCAGGGCTTCCCGGAGCGGCTCGCGGGAGAAACAGTAGATCCCGGAGTTCACCTCGGCCACAAGGCGCTCCTCGGGCGTGGCGTCCCGCTCTTCGACGATCTTCACGAAGGCGTCCCGCCCGTCCCGGATGACCCGCCCGTAGCCGGACGGATCCTCCAGGACCCCCGAGAGGAAGGTCACCCCGTTCCCCTCGCGCCCGTGCCGCTCCAGCAGCCGTTTCAGCGTGGCGGTCCGGATGAGCGGCATGTCTCCCGCCAGGACGAGGAGCGTCTCCGGCCCTTTCTCGATCGCGGGCCACGCCATCTGAACCGCGTGCCCGGTGCCGAGCTGGGGTATCTGCTCCGCGAACGAGACGTCGCGCCCGCGCAGCGATTCTCGGACAAGCGGCGCCCGGTGTCCCACGACCACGACCGTGAGCCTGGGCTTCAAGGGATCGAGCTGGCCGAGCACGTGGAGCAGGAGCGGCTTCCCCAGGGCCGGATGGAGCACCTTGGGAAGATCCGAGTTCATGCGCTTGCCGAGCCCCGCCGCGAGAACGACGGCGGTGAAGGGTGGGCTCATGCGCGCCCCTTCGCGCCGGGCCGCGCCCGGAAGTACAGATTGTCGATGAGCCTCGTCTTGCCGATGCGGATCGCGCCTAAGAGGAACGCTCCGCCATGGTCCACCCGGGTCACCGGAAGGAGCGTGGCCGGGTCCACCAGGGCCAGGTAATCCACCCGGTCCGGGCTCGCCTCGCGCCGGAGGACCGCGCGCACCCTTGCCAAGATCCGGCGCGCCTCGGTCACGCCCGAGCGGGCGAGCGAGCGCCCCTCGCGCATCGCCCGGATGAGTCCCGGCGCGCGGGCGCGCTCGGAGGCGCTCAGATAGACGTTCCGCGAGGAGAGCGCCAAGCCGTCCCGCTCGCGGACCGTGGGACACACCGTCACACGGTCCGGAAGATCGAGATCGCGCGCCATGCTCTGGAGGATCCGGGCCTGCTGGAGGTCCTTCTGGCCCAGGTAGACCGCGTCGGGCTCGACCAGGTTCAGGAGCTTGAGCACGATCGTCGCGACGCCGCGGAAGTGGCCCGGGCGGACGGCGCCTTCCCAGATCTCGCCCAGCGGGCCGGGGTCGACCGTCGTGGCGAATCCGGCGGGATAGAGCGAGCGCAGACGCGGGAGGAAGAACCAGTCGCAGCCCGCGTCGCGGCAGAGGCGCACGTCGCGCACCTCATCGCGCGGGTAGCGTGTGAAGTCCTCCTTGGGGCCGAACTGGAGAGGGTTCACGAACACCGACACCGCGATCCGGTGGTGCTCGCGTCGGGCGCGGCGGATGAGGGAGAGGTGTCCTTCGTGCAGGGAGCCCATGGTCGGGACGAAACCCACGCTCATGCCGCTCTGGCGCGCGCGGCGGGAGAGGCCGCGCATCTCGGCGCCGCGCGTTACGATCCGCACGGTTTCTTCGCGGGCTTCTCCGGTGTCGCTGCGTAGCTCTCCTCCGCGGAGGGATACCGCCCGGCGCGCACGTCCTCCCGGAACGCCGCGATGGCGTTCCGGATCGTGTCCCCGGTCTCCGCGTAGCGCCGCACAAACTTCGCCTGCTTCCCGAAGCTCATCCCGATCAGGTCGTGGAGCACGAGCACCTGACCGTCGCAGTGGATTCCCGCGCCGATTCCGATCGTCGGGATCCGAAGCGCCTCGGTGATCTCGCGTCCGAGCTCCAGCGGCACGCCCTCGAGAACGATCGCGAAGCAGCCCCCGCGCTCCAGCGCCAACGCATCGTCCAGCAGGGCGTCCGCGTCGTCGCGCCCCCGCCCCTGCACCCGGTAGCCCCCGAACTGATGGACCGATTGGGGTGTCAGCCCCAGGTGGCCCAGGACCGGGATGTCGGCGGCTTGGATCGCCTCGATCTGCGGCAGCATGCGCCGCCCGCCTTCCAGCTTCACCGCCTCGGCGCCGCGCTTCATGAGGCGGCCGCTGCTCCGAACCGCGTCCTCGGGGCTCGTCTGGAAGCTCAGGAACGGCAGGTCCGCCACCACGAGCGCGCGAGGCTGAGCGCGCACGACGGCCTTCAGGTGATGGGCCATCTCGCTCAGGGTCACGGGGATCGTGGACTCGTATCCCAGCACGACCATGCCCAGGGAGTCACCGACCAGAATCAGGTCCACCCCGGCCTCGTCGGCCAGGCGGGCGCTGGGATAGTCGTAGGCGGTCACCGAGACGATCCGCACCCGCTCCGCCTTCATGTCGCGAATCGTGCGGACGGTCACCTTGGGACGTGTGATCCGCGGATCGGCGCTCACGCTCTCTCCTCCGCCTTCGCGCTGGGGCTCACGTAGGCGATTCCTTCCTGATGGGTCTCGATCCGGGCGATCAGGTCTTCCAGGTCCTGCCTCCGGTGGACGAAATTCATCTCGTTGGTGTTCACCACGAGGAGCGGCGCCTCGCGAAAATGAAAGAAGAAGTAATTATAAGCCTCGACGAGCGTACCGATGTACTTCGGTTCCATCAGGCGCTCGTAGGCCCGGCCGCGCTGTCGGACGCGCTCGAGGAGCACTTCCGGACTCCCTTGAAGATAGACGACGAGGTCCGGCGGGGCCAATTCCCGCTCCAGGAGCGGCGCCACCTGGTCGTAGAGATGCAGCTCGCGATCGCTCAGGTTGATGTTGGCGAAGATCCGGTCCTTCTGGAACAGGTAGTCGCTCACGATCCCCTCGTGGAAGAGATCGGGCTGGGTTCTCTCCTTCAATTCCTGGTAGCGGCTCACGAGGAAGAACATCTGTGTCTGGAAGGCGTAGCGCCGGGGATCCTTGTAGAAGTCCTCGAGGAAGGGGTTCTCCTCGGGCTGCTCGAGGATCAACCGGGCCTGAAGACGCTCGGCCAGGAGCTTCGCGAGGCTGGTCTTCCCGACTCCGATGACCCCCTCGACCGCGATGTAGCGTGCCGGCACGCGCGGATTCGTCTGCGTCAATACCAGAACCGGCCGCCCTTGCGGACGGGGGGATTCGGAGGAAGTCGCTTGATGGTCTTCTTGATGGGCTCCCCGGTGGTCGGGTGCACGAACTCCGGATCCAATTCCAAGAGTGGCAGGAGCACGAAGGCGCGCTTGTGCGCCTCGGGGTGCGGGATCGTGAGATCCGGCTCGTCCACCGCCTGCTCCCCGTAGAACAGGAGATCGAGGTCGATCGGACGGGGACCCCAGCGCTGCGACCGGACGCGTCCCATCCGCTTCTCGATCAGAAGGAGCTGCCAGAGAAGCTCACGCGGCTCGAGCGTGGTCTCGAGCCACACGACCGCGTTCAGGAACACGGGCTGCTCGACCTCCCCCACCGGATCCGTGTCGTAGAGGGAGGAGACCCGGACCACCAGCGTCCGGGGCAGGTCGCGCATGGATTCCACGGCCTTCCGGATCAGGAACTCGCGGTCGCCGAGATTGGAGCCGACGCCGACGAAGACTTTCATGCGCGTGACCGCTCCACGATGATCTCGGGGATGATCGTGAAGTCCGGCACCGGCACGTGGAGCTTGCGCACGTGGACGCGGACGCGCGGCGTGTTGAATTCCTGGATCAGGGCGAGCGCCAGCTCTTCGGCCAGGGTCTCCAGCAGGCGGCAGCGCGACATCTCGATCTGCGACCGGACGAGCCGGTGGACCTCCTCGTAATCCATGGCGTCGTCGATCGTGTCGGGTCGACGGGTCTTGGTCGGGGCGTACGCCAGCTCGACGTCGGCCTCGATCCTCTGGCCCACGTCCCGCTCCTTCTGGGTCACGCCCAGATGCCCGTACGCCTGGATTCGCGGAAGGCGGAGCCAGTCGAGGACCTCACGTGCCGGGGCGGCGGCGGATTCAGCGGGCGATCGGGGACGGCGAGGCATGGGGCGCCTTCCAGGGCGCGAGCGTTTCCAGCTTCTGGAGCGCACGTCGGAGCGAATCGGCCGATGAGGTGAGAGCGATCCGGAAATATCCCTCCCCTTCGGCGCCGAATCCGGTGCCGGGCGTGAGAAGCACGCCGGTCTTGTCGAACACGCGGGTCACGAATTCCATCGACGGTTCCTTCTCGGGGACACGCCCCCACAGGTAAAACGCGCCTCCCGGCGTCCGGATGGGACATCCCAGCCGGCGCAGGGTGTCCAGGGCGAGGTCGCGCCGCTCCCGATAGACACCGCGGAGCGCCGGGCCATGGACCCCCAGCGACTTCAATCCTTCCACCGCGGCGAGCTGGATCGCCTGCGGAGCGCCCGAATCCACGTTCGCCTTCAACTGTACCAGAGCCTCGACCAAAGACGGAGCCCCGACGGCGAATCCGATTCTCCACCCGGTCATGTTAAACGTCTTCGAGAAGGAGTGGAACTCGATCGCGCGGTCTTTCGCCCCCGGCACCGAAAGGATGCTGCCGGGCGGATCGGAATAGTAGAGCTCCGAGTAGGCGGCGTCGCTCACGATGATGAGGTCGCGCTTGGCCGCCCAGGCGACCAGCTCCTCGAAGAAAGAGCGGGGTGCCGTGGCCCCGGTCGGATTGTTCGGGTAGTTCACGAACACGAGGCGCGTGCGCGCGGTGATGAGCTTGTCCAGCTCGCGCGGGTCCGGAACGAACCCCGAGGTCTCGCGGATCGGATAGCGGATCGGCTTGGCGCCCGCGAACACCACGCCTGCGGTGTAGACCGGGTAACCCGGATCCGGCACCAGCGCCTCGTCGCCCGGATTGAGCACCGCGAGCGGGAAATGCCCGATCCCCTCCTTCGAGCCGAGGAGCATCGCGATCTCATGGATGGGATCGGCCTCGACCTGGAAGCGCTCCTTGAGCCACGCCGCGATCCCGCCGCGCGCCTCGCGCATCCCCGCGCTCGTCGGATAGCGATGGTTCCGCGGATCGCGGGCGTGATGCTCGATCCGGTCCAGGATGAAGGCGGGCGTGGGCAGGTCGGGGTCGCCGATCGAGAGATCGAAGACCTCCCGCCCGGCCGACTCGGCCTCATGGCGCTTTCGCTCCAGCTCCGCGAAGAGGTACCGCGGCAAGGATTGGAGCCTCATGCTCTTCTCGATGGGGGCCATGAGGCGACGTTATCGGGCGGAAGGAAGGGGTGTCAAGGGTTGCGGTGGCCGGGGTCGGCATCCGTCGCGTACATCTTGGTTTCCGTGAGGCTCGTGAGCGCGAAGGAAATCGCGTCGGTGAAGGAGAGCGCCTGGCCCACGGACCAGTCCGCCTCGAACCGCTCCAAGCCGTACTCCGCCCGGGCCTGTCCTTCACGGGATTGATGCTCCGCCAATTCCCGAGGAGTCATCACCGGACCGATTCGACGCCGAAGGGCGTCCGACGCGCCGTACAGGATCGCGGCTTCGTGAAGTCGCTGCTCCTGCACGGCCAGGGCCGCCGACCTGGCGAGCGCATAGGCGCCCGCCCTTCTCTCCTGGAGCTCCTGGATCAGCGCGAGACTTTCCAGGAGCTGATGGCGCGCGGCATCGCGACGGCCGAGCCGGAGCGAGAGGTCGCCCAGAGAGGAGAGGCGAAGCGCGATCGAAGCCACGTCCCCGCTGTCCCGGAAGATATCGATTCCCTGTTGATAGAGGTCCCAGGCCGCTTCCAGGTCCCCTTGAAGCTCCGCTACGCGACCCAGGTTGCTCAGGGCGAGCCCGACACCCCGGTTGTGACCGACGTCCTCGTAGACCGCCTTCGCTCTGCGGTAGAGGGGCTTCGCCCCTTCGTAGTCCCCCTGTCCCAGGCATAGATTCGCCAGACCGACCAGCGCGTGACCGACGCCTTCGGGGTATCCGATCGTTTGCGATATCTCGAGGCTTTCTTCGAAGTGGGCGCGGCCGACGAGCCAATCGTTCTGGTGGAAGGCAAGCGCGCCGGCGCCCAGGAGGGCCTCCGCGCGCGTTCGGCTCGGGTCCCGGGAGCCGGGCCGTTGGAGAATCTCCTCGAGGATGCGCCGGCCGATCGCGAAGTGGCCGTGGCCCAGCCAGAATCTCCACACGGCAGCCCCGAGCCTGAGCCCCGCCTCGTCCGCCGCCTCGGAGCCCGCGCACGAGGCGAGCGCGGAAAGCAGGTTCTCATGATCGGCTTCCAGCCGCGCCAGCCACTCCGCCTGCGAGGCACCAACCAGCTCGGGAGCGGCGCGCTGAGCGAGGTCGAGGTAGTGCACGAGGTGCCTCGCCCGGGCTTCCTCCTGCTCGTGCTCCTCCCGGAGGCGATCCAGGGCGTACTCCCGAATCGTCTCGAGGTACCGGCAGCGGGTCTCGCCGGAGGGAGAACGCTCCGCGATCACGAGCGACTTGTCCACGAGCCGGGTCATTCGTTCCATCACATCGAGCCGATCGCTCCCCGGGCCGGCGACGGCGGTCGCTCCCTCGAGGTTCCACCCTCCCGAAAACACCGCGAGGGAGCGGAAGAGCCGGCGCTCGCCATCGTCCAGCTGGGAGTAGCTCCACTCGAACGTCGCCGCCAGGGTCTGGTGCCTGGAAGACGCGCTCCCCCCGACCAGGAGACGAAAGCGATCCCCCAGCATCTCCAGAATTTCCTCGGGGCTCAGAAGTTTGACCCGGGCGGCGGCCAGCTCGACGGCGAGCGGGATCCCGTCCACCCTCCGGCAGATCTCCGCAACGGCAGGGACCGAACGACTCGAGAGCGTGAATTGCGGCACCAGGGCCCGCGCCCGGTCGACGAACAGACGCACCGATTCGACCGACTCCAGCTCGCGCAACGTCATGTGCGGACCCGGAACGACCATCGCGGGAACGGGGTAGGCCCGCTCGCCTCCGACATGCATCGGCTCTCGGCTCGTGGCCAGGATCACGATATCGCGGCAGCGCTCGAGCAGATCGCGGGCGACACTGGCGCACGAGGCGAGGACATGCTCGCAATTATCCAGCACGAGGAGCATGCGTTTGCCGGAGAGCCTCTCGGCCAACGTCGTGAGGAGAGGCGTTTCCGCTTCCTCCCGGATCGAGAGCGTCGAGGCGATCGTGAGCGCCACTCGCGTCGGATCGGCGAGCGGAGCGAGATCCACGAGCCAAGCCCCGTCCGGAAACGTGCCGTGGAGCGTCTCGGCAAGCTTCAGCGCCAGCCGTGTCTTTCCACATCCGCCGCTGCCGGTCAGCGTCAGCAGCCGGCATTGTCGCATCAGCTCCATGCATTCCTGGACTTGATGCTCGCGTCCCACGAACGAGGTCAAGAGGTCCGGAAGGTTGTGCGGGCCCGTGGCCGCCCCACCGGACAACGGCCTCCCGCGAAGGGGGCCCGTCAGCGCCTCGATCTCCGCTCTGGCCTCCCGCGCCTCCGCAAGCCTCCGCCCGGGGTCACGTTCGAGACACCTCGCGAGAAGGCGACGGAGCGGCTCGGGCGTGTCGACGGGAAGCGCACCCCAGTCGGGATCGCGGGAGACGGCGGCGTACAGACGATCCGATACGGACTCTCCGGAGAAGGCTCTCCTTGCGGTGAGACACTCGTACAGAACACACCCGAACCCGAACACGTCGACGCGCCGGTCGTGGGGCTGCGACAGGATCTGCTCCGGGCTGATGTAGCCCGGGGTGCCCATGATGATGCCCGGAACCGAAACGTCGCTCGTCGTGCCGGATTCCACCCCATCGTCCGGGGCACGTCGCGCGAGACCGAAGTCGAGCACCTTGACGGCGCCGCCCGAGGTGAGCATCACGTTGCCCGGCTTGATGTCCCGATGGATCACGCCGCGCTTGTGGGCCGCCTCGAGCGCGCCGGCGATCTCGCCACAGACCCGGAGCGCCTCCGGTATCGGCAAAGGGCCTTCGCGGAGAAGGTCCGCCAGCGATTCGCCCCGGATGTACTCCAGAATCAGGAAGGGGCTGCCCCGCTTCGGCCTCTCGAGGCCGTAAATCGCCGCGATGGACGGATGATTGAGGGTGGCGAGGAGCTTCGCTTCACGTAGGAGGCGGGAGAGACGCGCCGGGTCTTTGACAAAGGGCTTGGCCAGAACCTTGATGGCGACATCCCGCCCGAGGATCAGGTCGCGCGCGCGGTAGACGACGCCCATACCCCCGGAGCCCAGCCGTTCCTCTACCCGGTAGTGGGACAGGGTCCTGCCTATGAGCGGATCCATCATGCAAGCCTCGTGCGGGCATGGTGCGCGCAACCCGTCTTCATCGCATCAGCACCATTCTTCGCGAGGAGGTGAAGCCATCGCCCGCGAGCCTGCACACGTACACCCCCGCCGCGACGCGACGACCGGCGGCGTTCGTGCCGTCCCAGGTGAACGCATGCGGCCCCGCGGACAGGGTCCCCCGGGCCAGCTCCCTCACGAGCCGGCCGTGGATGTCGTGAACCGTGAGTCGCACGAGTCCGACTTCTTCGGTTATGAACTCAATGGTGGTCCCGGCACGAAAAGGATTGGGGCGATTCTGCCTGAGGACCTCCGGCGCGGGCGGCTCAGGTAGGGACACCTCCAGGTAGAACCGGGTCTGGCTCAACGGATCCGGATACTTGGTGTGGTACACGGCCGGATTTGCGATGCAGGCATTGAAGTCATCGCAGACGCGAAGCGAGTTCCGCCCGATATCGTCCAGGCAAAGAAATCCCGCAGTCCCCGGCGGGCAGCTGCCGACCGTCGTATCCGGATCGAAGGGATGGAGGTCCGGGAAAAGGAGAATTCCATTCTCCGAGTCGATGTATTGAGGGTCCACCTTGCCGTCCGGTGGCGAATTGACGGTCGGGCCGATTTGATCGAGGCCAAGGAGGCTGATGAACGGGATGCCGTGGTCATTATCTGGATCCGTGGCAAACGCGGCGTCCAGGTGCCGGACCCGGACCGTCAGGTCCTCCCTGGCAAAGTTCTGGATCCCCAACCGATAGAGATTCCGGAGCTCGTAGCTCAGAGCCCGGTACCACGGTGAGGCCGGATCGAAGGCGCCTCCCGGAACGGTCGGGAAGCTGACCAGGGGTACATTGATCATCTTCAACAGAACTTCCCCGATTCCCTTGCCCAGAGCGGAATCCGCGAACGAGGGGTTCGGGTTTCCCACCGGGATCGTGTCCTCTCCAACCCGTTCGATGTAGGAAACTGCGAGAATCGCTTGGGGTGGGAGGGGCGCGGCCAACCGGATAACGGGGATCATTGCGGGCCCCGACGCAACGATGTAGGGAAACACCAAGTCGTAGTCTTGGCCTTCCGTGAGGTAATTGAAGTACCCGACGTACTCGGGATTTTGGATCGCATCGGCCGGCGCGAGGGGGTCGAGACGCGCCCTGCCCAATATGGTGGCCCCGGCATTGTTGGTCGGGTCGGCGTCATCTCGGAACACCAGAAGGGACGCTCGATCCCATTCGATGGGGTGGTCCGCGATGAAGAAATAAGTCCGGTGGATGTAATCCAGATCCTTGATGCGGACGGTCACGGCCGAGGCGAAGGGCGGGCCCAGGAGCGGGCCCGTAAGGACCAGGGCCCAGAGACCGACCCGGCCGATGCTCCGCCTGATCGGAGCCCCTATTCCGGCCAAGCCAGCCATGGCCTGATCATGCGCCGCCAGAGCGCTCTTGCAAGCCCTAACCTCCTCCGGCAGCGGTCGCGATTCAGCAGGCTTGACATGGAATGTTAGTCCCGTCTACATTCCTAAATTAGCCATGCCAATCTATACGGTTTCGGTCGAGGACTACCTCAAAGCCATCTTCGAGCTGTCGCGGGCCGCCGGGTCGGCCGTGGCATCCGAGGTGGCCTCGCGGCTCGCCGTAGCGCCCGCCTCGGTCAGCGCCATGGTGCGCCGGCTCACCGGCCAGGGCCTGGTCTCCCACGAGCGGTACGGCGCGCTCCGGCTGACCAAGAAGGGCCGGACGGTGGCGCTCCAGCTCGTGCGCCGGCACCGTGTGATCGAAGCCTACCTGGTCACCGCCCTGGGATACACCTGGGACGAAGTGCACAGCGAAGCCGAGCGCCTCGAGCACGCCGCCTCGCCCGAGCTGATCCAGCGCATGGCGGCGGCCATCGGCGAGCCCGCGGTGGACCCGCACGGGGCGCCCATCCCCACCGCGCACGGGAAGCTCGAGGAGCCCAAGTACCGCACCCTGGGCGACCTCGCCCCCGGAGAGAAGGCGAGGATCGTGCGGGTGGAGGACGAGGATCCCGAGCTCTTGCGCTATCTGGCCGCCCTTCGCTTCGTTCCCGGCGCGACGGTCAGCTGCCTCAAGAAGGAGCCCTACGAGGGCCCGCTCACGATCCGCGTGGGCTCGAAGGCCCACATCATCGGCCCACCCCTGGCCGCGCGCGTCTTCGTGAACGCCCCATGAGGAGCCTCGATCGCGAGGGAACGGGAGGCGACCGCGGCGGCCATCCATCCCTCGAAGGCATGCACTCCACGGTCCAGGTCCCCCACCACTCCGAGGGATTCTTCCGCCAGTGGCGCGCGTTCGTGGGACCGGCCATCCTCGTGAGCGTCGGTTATATGGATCCGGGCAACTGGGGAACGGATCTCCAGGCGGGCGCCCAATTCAAGTACCAGCTCCTCTGGATCGTCGGGCTGGCCAGCCTCATGGCGATTTTCATGCAGGTGCTTTCGGCCCGGCTGGGCGTGGTCGCGGGAAAGGACCTGGCCCAGGCCTGTCGCGACTGGTACCCCGGCTGGATGCGCTGGCCGAACTGGCTCCTGTGCGAGGTCGCGATCGCCGCCTGCGATCTGGCGGAGGTGCTCGGAAGTGCTGTGGCGCTGAATCTCCTCTTCCACATCCCGCTCCTCTGGGCGGTCGTCATCACCGGGCTCGACGTCCTCCTCCTGCTCGCGCTGCAGCGCTTCGGCATGCGGACCATCGAGGCGGTCATCCTGCTCCTCGTGGTGACCATCGGAGCCTGCTACTACATCGAGATCTTCGTCCTGCCGCAGACGCGACCCTCCTTCCCGGAGCTCGGGGCGGCGCTTCTCACGCCAGGGTTCCGGGAAGCGGGCATGCTGTACGTGGCGATCGGCATCATCGGCGCTACCGTCATGCCCCACAACCTCTACCTCCACTCCGCGCTCGTGCAGTCCCGGAGCTTCCAGCGGGACGAGCCCTCCATGAAGAAGGCCATCCGGTTCAACACCATCGACTCGGTGGCGGCGCTCGCGGTCGCGTTCCTCGTGAACGCGGCCATCTTGGTCCTGGCTGCCCTGGTCTTCTTCGGCAAGACAAGCGTCACTCTTCCGGCGGGCGACGTGGTCCACTTCAAAGCCGGGAGCGACTGGATCCGGATCGCGCATCTGACCCTGGCTCCGCTCCTCGGCACCGCGCTCGCGAGCACGCTCTTCGCGGTGGCTCTCCTGGCGAGCGGCCAGAGCAGCACGGTCACCGGCACCCTGGCGGGCCAGGTCGTGATGGAGGGGTTCATGCACTGGCGCATCAAGCCCTGGGTGCGCCGGCTCATCACCCGCCTCCTCGCCATCATACCGGCGGTCTTCGTCATCGGGGCCCGGGGCCAGGGCAGCGTCACCGATCTCCTGACGCTGAGCCAGGTGGTGCTCGCGCTCCAGCTACCGCTGGCCATGTTCCCGCTGCTACAGTTCACCAGCTCCCAGAAGTTCATGGGGAAATGGAGGCCGGGCAAGGCCCTCCTCATCGCCGGCTGGGCGAGCGCGATTCTCATCACCATCATGGACGTGTGCGGTCTTCCGGAATCGCTCCGGAGCGCATGGCAGGTCATCACGGGGGGCTGAGCGTGAACGCTCGCGAAGCCTCGTTCGGGAGGTCGGCATGTACCGGAAGATCCTGATTCCTCTCGACGCCAGTCCCACGGACCGGGCGATCCTGGACCACATACGCCCCCTCGCGAAGCTCATGCAGAGCCGCGTGGTCCTCCTTCATGTCGCGACCGGATGGGCGGCCCAGTGGTTCGGGGGGAACGCCGTGAGCCGGGAGGTCGACGAGGACCAGGCTTATCTCGAGAAGGTCCGGAAGGAGTTCACGGACGACGGGATCCCAGCGGAGACCGAGCTTGCGTACGGGGATCCGCCCGCGGAGATCGTGCGGTGGGTCCGGGAGAACGGCTGCGACCTGGTCGCGATGAGCACCCACGGGCACCGCGCTCTGGCGGATGTTTTTCTCGGGACGACCGCGATTCGCGTGCAGCACCGGGTCAAGGTGCCGGTGCTGTTGCTGCGGGCGAGGTAGCTAGACGGAATCTTCGCGCGCGGGGTCCATCACCACCATCACCTCTTCTTCGAGCGTGATGCCGGCGGACTCCTGGACGCGCCGCTTCATTTCGCGGGCGACTCGAAGCACCTCGTCCGCCGAAGCTCCTCCGCGATTCACGATGTAGTTCGCGTGGAAGGCGTGGACGCCCGCCCCTCCATCGCGGATCTCCTTGGCTCCGGCGGCTTCCAGGAGCTGTCCCGCCGCGACCTTCTGGCCGTCGGCGAGAATGGGGTTCTTGAAGAAACACCCTGCGGTATGGAGCCCCTTCTCCTTCCGCCGGGCGCGCTGGGCGGCGTGCTGGCCCATGATGCGATCCATCTCGGCCCGGTCTCCCGGCGTCAGGACGAACTCGGTCTCGACCACGATGTGGTCGTTGGTCTTCAGGCTGCTGTGGCGGTAGGCGAAACCCAGCTCCGACGGAGCGCGGTCGACCAGCTCGGTTCCCTCGAGGAGCCGGATACGGGTCACGATGTCGCCCACGGAGCGGCCGAAGGCGCCGGCATTCCCGCGGATCGCGCCCCCCACCGTGCCGGGGATGTCGATCGCGAACTCGATCCCCGAGAGCGCATGCTCGCGGGCCGCCTCGACGACTTCGCCCAGATCGGCGCCGGCGCCCGCGATGATGTGGGTGCCGTTCACGGAAAGGTGCTCGATCCGGTTCACAATCACGAGCCCGCGGAAGCCCGTGTCCCCGACGAGGAGGTTGCTTCCCCCGCCGATCAAGAGCCACCGGGTCCGGCTCTTCATTGCTTCCCGCACGACCTGCTGCAGGGCCCGCTCGGTGTACGCCTCCACGAGGAAATCCGCCGGGCCGCCGATGCCGAACGTGGTATAGGGCGCGATCGGCTCTGCTCGTTTGAGCACAAGCTCTTGGCGGTCGAGTGTCAGCGTGTCGAAGCTCAAGCGGGAACCCCTTGCCGTACGAGAATGGAACCGCTGCGATACTCGGGCTTCCTGAGGGCAATTTCTATACCAGTATTGTGCCCCAGGAACGGCCGGATCGTGCCAAAGGAAAAGCCCCCGGGCGGCCGCCCGGGGGCCTGAAACAAAGACGATTCGAGCCCGAGGCCTAGTCCATGCCTCCCATGCCGCCGCCCGGCATGCTCGGCTTCTCTTCCTCGGGCGCGTCGGTGATCAAAGCTTCGGTCGTGAGCACCAGGGACGCGATCGAGACCGCGTTCTGGAGCGCGGACCGCGTCACCTTGGTCGGATCCACGATGCCCGACAGGATCAGATCTTCGTACTGTCCCGTCGCCGCGTTGTAGCCCATGGCGCCCTTCTGGGACCGGACGCGCTCCACGACGATGGAGCCTTCGGCTCCCGCGTTGGACGCGATCGTGCGGAGAGGCGCCTCGAGCGCATGACTGACGATGTCGATCCCCGACCGCTCGTCACCCTTGGCTTCGAGCGCCGCGAGCGACGCCTGAGTCCGGATGAGAGCGACGCCGCCGCCGGGCACGATTCCCTCTTCGACCGCGGACTTGGTTGCGGCCAGCGCGTCCTCGACGCGCGCCTTCCTCTCCTTCAGCTCCACCTCGGTCGCGGCGCCCACGTTCACGACCGCGACGCCGCCGGCGAGCTTCGCGAGGCGCTCTTGCAGCTTCTCCTTATCGTAATCGGACGTGGAGTCCTCGATCTCCTTCCGGATCTGGTCCACCCGGCCCTTGATGTCGGATTTCTTGCCCGCGCCCTCGATGATCGTCGTGTTGTCCTTGTCGACCACGATCCGCTTCGCGCGGCCCAAGTCGGTGAGGATGGCGTTCTCGAGCTTCATGCCCGCTTCCTCGGTGATGAGGCGGCCGCCCGTCAAGATCGCGACATCCTCCAGCATCGCCCGGCGCCGGTCGCCGAACCCGGGCGCTTTCGCGGCGGCCACGTTCAGAACGCCGCGAAGCTTGTTCACGACGAGGGTGGCCAGGGCCTCTCCCTCGATGTCCTCGGAAATGACGAGGAGCGGTTTCCCGACCTGCGACACCTTCTCGAGGATGGGGATGATGTCCTTGATCGAGGCGATCTTCTTGTCGTAAATCAGGATGTAGGCGTCTTCGAGAATCGCCTCCATCCGCTCGGGATCGGTCACGAAGTAGGGCGAGAGATAGCCGCGGTCGAACTGAAGCCCTTCGACCACCTCCAGCGTGGTGTCGAGGCCCTTCGCCTCCTCCACC
>JBGPMB010000024.1:0-23230 GCA_041486775.1 Candidatus Eiseniibacteriota bacterium
AGGGGCACCTGTCCGAAGCCGTGGCACCCAACCCTCTGAACCCTCAGACGACAGTCTCGTTCTGGAGCGAAACGCCGGGCCGCGTGAGTGTCCTCGTGTTCGACGCATGGGGTCGGCTTGTTCGAACCCTGGACCGTGAGGAAGGAAGCCCGGTCGGGTATCACGAGGTCACGTTCGACGGGCACGGAGATCACGGAGAAAGGCTCGGGTCGGGAATCTACTTTTATCGAATCGTTACTCCCGACGGAGCCGCTACCGGACGTCTCGTAATCGCGAGGTGAGTGGGCGACGATGCGGTGGGCCGTCGCCTTTACCGCACCAGCGTCATCGCCCTCGTGCGGACGGTCTTGCCGACGGTGAGGCGGTAGAAGTATCGCCCGCTCGCGACCGGCCGCCCGTGGTCATTCCTTCCGTTCCAGGACGCCTGGTAGATCCCCGGCGGCTCGATCGTGTTGACCAGCGTCCGGACCAGGCGGCCCGACGCGTCGAAGATGCGCAGCGCGACCCGTCCGCCCGGTCCCGTGTCGTACGGGATCACGGTTTCGGGATTGAAGGGATTCGGCCGGTTCTGCTCGAGGCGCGCGACCCGCGGCGCCGGTGCGCCGCCGACGGCGGTGACCGGAGGCGTCGAGAGTGGATCGGCCGGATTCGACCCCTGCGCGATCTCCCAGCGGTCGCGGTAGCCGTCACGATCCCGGTCGATGGCCATGCGCCTCCCCGATCCGGGCGGTACGCCCATATACGTGATCTCTCCCCCGTTCGTCGCCCAGGAGCGCAGCGTGTCTGCGGCGATCGTCCCCTCCGGATCGAAATCGCTGAGGAACGTATGCCCGGGCTGGTAGAGAAAGCCCTTCATCACACCGCCGATTCGCGCGTGCGCGACGAGATCGCAGTTCGATAGATCCACCTGGGTGTAGAGCGAGTCCAGGAGCGAGGTGACGCCGGGCGTGTTCTTGTTCTGGCCGTTGACCGTCAGCTCCCTTCCGACCGAGGGCGCGATCCCCGTGTCGAAGGAGAGCAGGAACGCCTCGATCTCGTAGCGAGCCATGGTGTCCGGGAACTGGAAGACCGGCAGCCGCAGGAAGTCGACAATGTTGTCGACCGAGCCGTCGTGCAGGAAGCCGAAGCCGCGCTTGTGCGGACCTGCCGCGAGCGCGAATCCCGTTTTCGTGTGGATGTTCCGGAGCTGCGGCACCTTGAAGTCCTGACTCTCTTGTAGAAGCGTCCCGGGGATGATGAGCCGGTCGGTGCCCGTGGGGAGCGCGTGACAGAACGCGCAGGGCTGTCCCCCGTCGTGCGGCCTCGACTCGAACTCCACGCGGCCGGAGTCGGCGAGCGCCGAGAATCCGCGGTCCAGTTTCTGATTCGGATTCGGCGGATACACGACCGTCAGGATGAAGTCGTTGTACTTCTGCATGTCGGCCGTCGAGAGCGAGTCGGGCGCGCCCAGGAGACTCATGAAGGCCGGGTTGAAGCGCGTGAAGTCCAGCCGGTCCGCGCGCCAGTGGAAGGGCGAAGTATCGGCGAGCCCGCGGAGCGATTGCGTGGTCATCGGCCCCTTCATCGGGTGAACCTGGCGCGTCGCGAGTTGGAGGCTGGGAGCCATCGCGCCGAGCGGGTTCCCCAGGTCCCAGGCGATGTTGTCGAAGTTCCCGCCGATGTGGCAGCTGGCGCAGGCGAGATCGCCGTGGGCCGAGACATTCCCGTCGTAGAGGAACGGCCGGCCGCTCCGCACTTCGGATGGGCTGGGGTCGAACCGGAGCGCCACCTCGCCGACCTTGGTCTCGGTGTCGGTGTCGAGAATGGCGATGGAGTTGGTGAAGCGGTTCAGCGCGAAGAGCTGATGGCGCGCGACATCGAGCGCCAGGCCCGTGGGTCCGCGAGGCTCGCCGGCGGCGATCCCCGGCGCCGAGGGGGCGCCCGCCGTGGCGATCCGGTTCGTGACGTTCCCGGCCAGATCCAGCACGCCGACCCGGCTCGAACCCATGGCCGCGACGTAGGCCTTCCCGCCGGCGCCGTTCACCGCCACGTCGATCGGCTCCGCCAGGCTCAGGTCCCGCTCGGACTGCGGTCCCGGGCTCACCGCGTAGTTGATGTGCGCGTTCAAGTGGATGGGTGTGACCGAGCCCGACCCGCCTCCCGCGATCAGCGTGATCCGATCTTGAAGGAACCGCCCGCCCAGGTTCGGCTCGAACCGAGTCCGATTCGAGGCATCCGTGTTCGTCACGTAGAGCGTCCCGCTCCCGGGATCGACGGCGACGTTGAAATTGCTGGTGCCGACGCCGGAGATCGTGGAAGTGACGGCGCCCGTGTTCGCGTCCAGGACCGCGACGTCCACGTCGGGGAGCGAGAATCCGGAGGGGAGGGCCGCGTCCCAGATCTTGGGCGTCGGTTGCCCGTCGTCGATCCAGTGCGAGCCGTTCCATTGCACGATCACTCCCACCGCGGGCGCGGGCGGCAGCAAGGGATCCTTGGGTGGGTTGGGGGGCGACGGTCCCCCGAGCGCCGTCACCACCCTCGCGCCGATGGTCGTGGTCTGGTTGCCCCCGTCCAGGACGGTCACGTAGAGCTGTGCCCCGGTGCCTCCCACCGCGAGCGCGCGCGGGTGGCGGCCGAAGATCGGCGTCGGCGCGAACGAGGACAGCAGCGTGGCGGGGTCGAACGCCTTCACCTGATCCTCCCCGCTCACGCACACGAAGGCGCGCTGCGGCGTCCCCGCGAACGCCACGTCGGTCGGCTCATCGCCCACGCGGAGGGTGGCCCGCACGCTCAGGGTCCTGAGATCGACGATGCTCACGTCGTCGGAGAGCTCGTTCACCACCCACGCCGTGCTGTCGTTCTGCGCGCGCACCGAGACCGGCTCGAGCCCCACCGGGACCTCGCCGAGCGTGTCGAGCGTCCCCGCGCCGATCGCGAAGATCTCCAGCCGGGCGTCGGGGGTGTTCAGCGCGAGGAGCCTCGACCCGTCCGGCGTGATCGCGAGCGGGTGAATCTGCAGCGTCTCGAAGTTCTTGAAGTCGGTGGTCGCGGTCGTGGAGGAGCGCGATGGGTGTGGCTTGAGCGCCGCGAGCAGCACGAAGGAGAGAAGCGGTACCGCGAGTAGGAGCCAGACGGCGCGTTGCCGGCGCGCCCCTACAGAGCTTCTTGGGTCTCGTTGCATTGTCGGGCCGGACGCTCGAGCAGCTCCGGATCTTCATGTCTCAGGAGATGCGCGCGATACGCGGTCTCGAGGAGTGCCTTCATCTCCGTCCGGTATCGCTCGCGGCTGAACTGGAGCGCCTGACGGCGGAGCGATGCAGGGTCGTACCGCCGCCGCCCCACCTCGCGCATCGCCTCGGTCAGCGCCTCCTCCGTGGGCTCGCGATAAAGAACCCCGGTGTCCGACGTCACGGTCTCGAGCGCGCCCCCCTTCGCCAGCGCGACGGCGGGGCGGCCGCAGGCGAGCGCCTCGAGCGGCGCGATTCCGAAGTCCTCTTCGTGCGCCTGGATCAGCGCGCGGCATCCGCGGTAGGCCTCCCGCAGCGCCTCCATCGACACCCACTCCTCGAAGCGCACGGTCGGTCCCGCCAGGGAGCGGAGCCGGCTCAGGTCCGGCCCGGAGCCGATCACACGGAGCTTGGCCCCCATACGGTTCGCGGCGCGGATCGTGAGATCGACGCCCTTGTAGGGCACGAGAGCCGAGACGGTGAGGAACGGCGCGTCGTCCGCGAGTGGAACGGCCGTAGGCGCCGGCGTGAAGAACTCGGTGTCCACCGGCGGATACACGACCAGCGCGGGACGGCGATAGTGCTTCCGGATCCGGTCCCGGATGTTGAACGAATTCCCGATGAAGAGGTCGACCCGGTCCGAGCTCAGCCGGTCCCAGAGTCGGAACCGGTGCGCGATGGCCGGACCGATCAGCCGCTCGATCAGCCCGGCCCGGTCCGGCGCGAAATACTCCGACGCCAGATCCCAGAAATACCGGACCGGCGTGTTGCAGTAGCACACGTGGAGCGTGTCGGCGCGGGTGATGACGCCCTTGGCCGCGCAGTGGCTGATGGAAACGACGAGGTCGTAGCCGCTCAGATCGAAGGATTCGATCGCCTTCGGGTACGAAGCGATGTGCCAGCGGTAGCGGCTCCGCCCCAGCGGAAGCTTCGCGATCCAGGATTCGTGGATGGGATGGGATTCGATGGTGGGCGAGAGACGTCCCTTCCAATGCACGAGCGTGTAGATCGGAGCGCGGGGGAACATCTCGCAGAGGACCTCGAGACATTTCTCCCCGCCGCGCATCCCGGTGAGCCAATCGTGGACGAGCGCGACCCGCAGCGAGTCGAGGGACCGGGGAGGAGGTGCCGGAGCCGGCGCGCTCACGAGGCCGGGGCGGGAGATTCGGCTTCGAGGCGATCGGCGGCGTGGCGCAGGCGCTGCACGGTCCGCTCGCGGCCGAGCAGGAGGATGACGTCGAAGATTCCCGGACTCACCTTCTTGCCGGTCAGCGCGATCCTCGCGGGCATGATCACCTCGCCCGCCTTGACGGCCTCCGAGACCGCGAGGCCGCGGGTCACCTTCTCGATCGCGTCGTGGTCGAAGGGCTCGACCTCCGCGAGCACGGTCGCGAGCTTCCGGAGCCGCGCGGCCGCCGCGGGCTTCGCCTTGAGCTCCGTCCAGGGCGAGGGCTCGGGCTCGACCGTGTCCACGAAGAGGTAGCCCGCGTATTCGAGGAACTGCCGCGGCCGCTTCATCCGGTCCCCGACCGCCTCGACCGCGCGCTCGAGGAACCCGCGATCGCGGAACGCCGACTCGGGCAGCGCGTGCTTCTCGCGAAGATACGCCGCCACCATGTCGGACCGCACCGGGAGAGGAAGGGCCCGGAAATACTCCCCGTTCATCCAATCCAGCTTCTCGTAGTTGAAGATCGCCGGATTCTTGGAGACCCGGTCGAGCGCGAACACCTCCGTGAGCTCGTCCAGGGTGAACATCTCGCGCTCGCCGTCGAATGCCCAGCCGAGGAGCGCCAGGAAGTTCACCATCGCCTGAGGCAGGATCCCGTCGTCGCGAAACTCGGTGACGGAGACCGAACCCTGGCGCTTGGAGAGCCGTGTGCCGTCCGGCCCGAGAATCATGGGGAGATGCCCGAAGCGCGGGGGCGTGAGCCCGAGAGCCTGGTAGAGCCTGATCTGGCGCGGCGTGTTCGAGATGTGGTCGTCGCCACGGAGCACGTGCGTGATGAGCATGGCGGCGTCGTCCACGACGGCCGCGAAGTTGTACGTGGGGTGCCGGTCCGTGCGCAAGATGACGAGATCGTCGAGGATACTGTTCTGGAACGTCACGGTGCCGCGCACCTCGTCGTCCCAGGAGGTCTCACCCTCGGGCATGAGGAACCGGAGCGCGAAGGGCTCCCCCTTCGCGACGCGGGCCTCGGACTCCTCCTTCGAGAGACGGAAGCACGTCCGGTCGTACTTGGGGGGCTCGCTCCGCGCCATCGCCTCTTCGCGCTTCTTCTTCAACTCCTCGGGATCGCAGTAGCAACGGTAGGCCTTCCCCTCGGCCAGCAGACGCTGCGCGGCCTCCGCGTAGCCGGGAAGACGCTCGCTCTGGAAATAGGGGCCGTGCGGGCCGCCCACCTCGGGGCCTTCGTCCCAGCGAAGGCCGAGCCACTTCAGGCCCTCGAGGATTCCGCCGAGCGCGTCCCCGACATTTCGGTCCTGATCGGTGTCCTCGATCCGGAGCACGAACGTGCCTTGGTGCCTGCGGGCGTAGAGATAGTTGAAGAGCGCCGTCCGCGCGCCCCCGATGTGGAGGTATCCGGTGGGGCTCGGCGCGAAACGCACTCTGACTTTCGAAGCCAAGCGGCGGTCCTTTCGTTCTCGGGGTACGGCGGCTCGGGTGAGGCGCCGCTCAGCGAAGCAGCGCCAGCTTCCGCTGGAACGTGTCGGGTCCGATCGCGGCGCGGTAGAAGTAGACGCCCGAGGAGACTTCCCTTCCCTCGAGGTCTCGCCCGTCCCAGCGGAACTCATAATACCCGGGATCGCGGGTCCGCGAAACCGGTGTCGCGACAAGGCGCCCCTGAATGTCGAAGATCTGGATCCGGACCCGCTGGGGTCCCGGCCCGGCGACGGCGTACCCGATGGTGGTGATTGGGTTGAACGGATTGGGCCGATTCTGGGTGAGCGAGGAGCGCCTCGGCACCGAAGGTGGCGTCTGGAGCGGCGCCGGAGGAGGGTCCACGGCCGTGAGCACCGGGAACGTCGCGTACCCGGTCCGCCAGTTGTCGTGGTGGAACATCGGCCAGGCCATGCCGCCCGAGAGGAACGTCCCGGGGTAGCGCCAGGCGTGCACCGCGCGGTCCCAGCCCGCCAGCACGATGTCGGTCGCGCCGTCTTTGTCCAGGTCCCATACGGCGGGCGTGCTGCGCGCCTCCGCGCCGATCTCGATCGGAAACCCGCTCACGGGGGTGCCATCGGAGTGAAACGCGTAGAGCCTCCGGTCCTCGCCGCCGATCAGGATCTCGAGCGTGCCGTCCCCGTCGAGATCCGCGACCGCGGGCGAGGCCTCGGTGGCAGCACCCCCCAGGGTGACGTTCGAGAATCCCGGAAGCACGTTGCCCTGCGGGTCCCACGCCATGACGCGCCCATCGGCGCCGCAGGCCACGACGTCGAACCGCGGATCGCCGAGGTGAGCCAGGAGCGGGGCCAGGGCCGGCGAGGGAACGCGGCCATTCCCCGTCGTCAGCTCGAGCGGCCGCGGCCATCCGGGCGCCCGTTGCCCGGACGACGTGAGCACGTAGACGCTGTCGTTCATGCAGCCGAAGGCCACCTCGAGGCCGCCGCCGGGAATGATGTTTCCGACCGCCGGCGAGGAGCTGGCCACCCCGTTGAAGGATGCGTCCCAGACGATCGAGGAGTCGGCGTGGATGGCGTACACGTGTCCCGCGGAGGTTCCGAAGATGATCTCGCGCACGCCGTCCCCGTTCAGGTCCGCGATCGCGGGAGAGGAGATGACGCTGCCCTGCGGCGCGAAGAGAACTCCGCTCGTGCCCCGCAGCGGCGTGCCGTTCACGTGCCACGCGTAGAGCTTGTTCGTGTTCGATCCCACGACGATCTCGGGCGCGCCGTCTCCGTCGATGTCGCCGACGGCGGGCGTGGACCAGAAAGGCGCACCGCCCTTGCGGGGCCATCCGGGAAGAATCGTGCCGTTCGCGTGCCAGACCGCCACGGTGGAATCGTCCCAGGACGCGGCAATGATCTCGGGCACGCCGTCTCCGTCCAAGTCCGCGGCCGCGGGCGAGGACGGAATGTGGTGGAGCGCCGTGCTGAAAATGCCGGTCGTGGCGGGATTCGCGTCTCCGTCGTGCCAGTCGGTGCCGTCCGAGCGGAAGACATAGAGGAAATCCGCCCCCACCAGCACCTCGGGCTTCCCGTCGCCGTCCAGATCGGAGAGGCACACCGACGAGGAGGTGGCTTCGCCGAGCGGCTCCGGCCAGCCTTGAAGCGCCGGCGGGCTCGTGCTCACCGCGAGCGCCGTGGAGAGCGCGCCCTCGTTCCCTCCCGAATCCACCGCGGCCGCCGCGTACCGGTAACGCGTGAGCGCCGGAAGGCCGGCATCCTCGTACGAGGAGACGCGGCGCACGGGCACCGGCGTCAGCAGCGTGAGCGGGCTCCCGTCGTCGGGCCCACGGTAGAGCCGGTAACCCGAGGCGTCCCCCGCCGCGACCGGGTCCCACGAGATCGTGAGCCTGTCCGCTCCGGGAATCTCGGTCCGGAGATTCGCCGGCGCCGACGGCGCTGTGTGATCCACCGCGAAGCTCATGGAATGGAAGTACGCGTCGTCGATCCGGACGTCGAAGAGCCGGCCCGCGGGAAAAGCACCGCTGGTGTGGATGTGAACGAGGGCGCTCGTCGCGACGGCTCCGGACGCCACGTCGCCGAGGCTGGCCGTGGAATCCACGATCCCCACGCCCGCGCCCGGGTTCCGCAGATGAATCGAGAGCCCGCGGGCGCGGCCGCTCCCCTCGTTCGCGACCGCGAACCGGTAGCCCACCGTCTCGTTGGGATCGACGGTTCCGTTTCCGTTCCCTCCGGCTGCGGGGCTGTCGTCGAACCCGTTCCCCGCGATGAAAGGCGACGCCGCGGCCACCGCGACCGGCACGTCGATCGTGTCCGCGCGCGCGGCGTCCCGGGCGATCACCCGGAGCATCTCCCCGCGCGCGGTCCCGGGAATGGCGAGCGCGCGGACGCGAAGACTGTCGGGGAGCGTCGCCGAAGCGCCCGCGGCCACCGCCGGCAGGAGCGCGGTGCCCTGAGGCACGACGAGCCCGCCGGTGATCGGAGCGAGCGTGACGGTGACGGGCCCCGTCGAGGCACCCGTGCCCGTGTTCTTCACCGAGCCCTGGATCGCGAAGGTCTCTCCCGCGTCGGCCGTGCCGTCCCCATCGCCCGCGATCGAGTCGCGCACGCCGAATCCGACGAGCGCGAAATGCGCGGGCGCGTCGGCCACGACCGTGAGGGAATCGAGGAACGGGAGCTTCCCGGGGGTCGTGACCGCGAACGAGAACTTCCCGGTGCTTCCCGCGTGGAACGCCAGGGTGACCTGGCCCGCGGCGTTCGTGTAGCCCGCGCGATATTCCTCTCCTTGCTTCCATGCGACCACGAGAGCCGAATCCACGGGTACGCCCGAGGCGAGCACGGTCACGGGGATGCCGCCCCCGCTCAAGGGAACGGTCGCGGGACGCGTGACCGAAAGCGACGCGGGCGCGCAGCGCCAGATGGGGATCGCGGGATCGCCGAGGAGGACCGTCTCGAAGTAGCCCCAGCGTTCCTGGGACTCCGCCCGCGCCTGCGGCAGGAGCGAGGCGCGCGCGTCCTCCACCGCCTCGCCGAGCGTGGTGGCGGGACCGCGCTCGAGGAGATCGGTGAAGCGGGTGGTGAAGGCGTAGCTCACGCCGGGCCAGGAATCGCGCGTGGCTCCGAGATAGGCCAAGGCACCTCCTGCCGGGTTTCGTACCACCTCCTCGGCCACGCATTCGTAGTCCACGGCGGCCGAGGCGCAATCCGAGGAGATCCAGAGCCCGACCGAGTCCCCATTCGCGAGCCCGGCCAGGTCGGGCATGGTCAGGATCTCGCTTCCGACCGAGAGCTGGGACCGCGCGCCGTGCCCGATGTGGTTCACGATGCCGTAGCCCCGCCCCAAGGCACTCAGGGCCGAGGCCCTCGTGAGCGGGAGCGCCCCGGGGTAGGCCGTCACGTTCTCGTAGTAGCGGTCGACCGTCGCGCAGGAGGGGGCGCGCACGAAGAGCGACTCGCCGTGCACCGCGCCGTCCACCGAGACCAGCTGCCCCGGCTGCCAGGTGGTCGGGAAGAGCACCTCGGCCAGGATGAGCTGCTTCGTGAGCGGGGCCGCCAGCGGATTCGTCGCGTAGCGGAGCGCCTTCGACACCAAAACCTGTGCCTCGGCGCGCGTGGAGGCCGAGAGCCTACCCACCGCGATGTCGGGGCTCATGTCCAGGCTGTCGGCCACTTCCCCGTAGATTCCGTTTCCGTTCCCATCCCAGGTCCCATCCAGGTCGGCGTAGTAGGCGTCGGTGGGAATGTCGAGGGTCTCGGAGAAGGTGACGCGAGCGTAGCGCATGGGAATCGTGTCGTGATCTCCGGCGAGCACGGCCCAGCGCGCGCCCCAGAGATCCCGGGCCGCCTTGATGAAGCTCCGGATGGCCTGGGGGAGATCGTTCGATCGAGGGTCGGCGGAGCGAACCGTGGAGAGATTCCGAACCACGGTCGAAATGCCGATGCGCGTCTGGTAGTCGGCCAGCTTCTGGTAGACGTCGGCCACGGAATCGGGCGCCACGATGACGCAGTCCACCGGAGAGCCGAGCCCGGAGGGTTGCACGGTGGGCTGAAACGGCGCCGAGCGGCGCGGATCGGGAGCCGAGCGGTGAACCCGGGGCGGGAGCTGGGCCCGCGCGGGCGCCGCCGCCAGGGCCAGGAGCCCGTGGGCGATGAGGAGCGCGGGGAGAACGGCCCCGACATGCCTCCCAAGTCGCGTGAAGAAACGGGCTAAAGATGTTGAATGTGAGATCGTTGGCGGCCTCGGAGGCGTCCCGACACGAGCGGACTTCTCTCTATTATACGCCTCCCGCGGTCCCCCGGGCAACGCGGGGCACGGTCGCCGCGGCGACCCGCTGGCGGGTCTCATCCACCACGCGCCAGTCGATGGCGTAGACGGAGTAGAAGAAACCTCCCGGTCGCGTGATACCCAAGTTCGCGATGCGCCGCGTGAAGAGGAGTCGGTACGGGCTCGGCTGATCCTGCTCCATCGCGAGCCGCCCGGCCCTGTGATGTCGGTCGATCAGATAGTCGGGCCGACCCGCCGCCTCGAAGAGACACCGGTTCACCACCGCGTCGTAGCCCTCCCGCACGACAATCGGCGCCATGACCGGTGTGACGAGGCCGTAGAGATCCAGCACACGGCGCTCCGAGTAGTAGCCGAACGCCCCGATGTCGGCCGCCGCGAAGAATGCGGTGGGGGGCGTGCGGTCGCGAGCCCAGACCCCGATCGAGGCGAGCGAGGCCCTGAGGCCGCTCGTGAACGCGCGGGTGCTCGGTACGCTCACGAGCGTCGTGAACACGGCGTTCTGAAGAGCGAACGCGGCGAGAAAGATCGCCAGTGCCATGCCATAGCGCCTCGGGAAGTTGTTCGCGACGACCCACCGGAAGGAGGCCATTCCGAGCAGGAGCACGCAGGGCGTGGCCGGGACCAGATACCGGGACACGACCTGAACCCCTTCGAGGGCGAACGAGACCACGAGGAGCACGGGCCACGCGACGCAGGTGAGCCAGAAGAGCCGGCGTCCTCGCGTCGAGGGGAGCGCGGTCGCCCGGTTTCCGAACGCGAGCACCAGCACGAAGAGAGCGAGCGGCAGCGCGTCGGCGGCGAGCTCGACCTGGAACACCGCGTGAAACGCGGCCACCAGGAGCCCGGGGACGAGCCGGGCGCCCGCCTTCGCGGCGGCCGTATTCGGAAGCAGCGTGTGAAACCACCGCCACGCGGTCACGAGCCACGGCAAGACCACGAGCGCGATCCCCGCGAGGACTTGAGCCGCGCGCCGACCGCGCCTTTCCGCCCCCATCCAGACCGCGATGACGACGATCACCGCGAGCAGGTGGCACTCGGGTCGCGTCAGGGACGCCAGTCCCAGGAACACGCCCGTCATCCATCCCGCGCGCCCGCGGATGAGAATGCCCGCGAGTCCGTAGAGGGCGAGCGCGACGCACGCGGCCGCGAGCGGGGTCTCCATGCCCGACAGGGCCCAGCGGGCCGCCCAGGCCTGCGCCCCCAGGAGAAGCCCCAGACCCAGGGATGTCCGGTCGTCCCACCCGAGCCTCTTCCCGAGGAGCACGAGCGTGACGATCGTGACCAGGTGGGCGATCAGGCCCAGGGCCTTCGCGACCCACGCGAGCGCCGGCATGGTCGAGGGATCCGCGGGAGCCGCGACCGCGATCGGGAGAACCTTCCCGGCGAGCGCCAAGAGGAGCACCCAGAGAGGGCTCGTCGCGCCGTACGTGGGCTCGCCGGCATTGAAGGCGAACCCCTTCCCCTGCACGAGATGCTTCGCGAACTGAAGGTGGATGAAGGTGTCGTCGGTCAGGTAATCGAGAAAGGGAACGAGGGCCGCGGCGGCGGCCACGAGCAGGAGGAGAAGGAGCGCGCGCGATCGCGCGTTCACGTGCCGCTCATGCTCGGCCGAGCCAGCGCTGCACGCTCTCCACGACGGCGGCCGGTGTGAATCCGAGATGTTCTTGAAGTGCTAAGAGCGGCGCGGAGGCGCCGAACCGGTTCATCCCGATCCGCAGACAATCCTCGCCGAGGAGGGCGCACCAGGGATCCGTGCCGGCCGCCTCGATCACGACCCTTCTTACTCCCGGGGGCAGGACGGTAGCGCGGTAGGTCTCGGGTTGCGTGCGGAAGGCTTCCACGCAGGGCATGGACACCACGCGCGCGCGGATGCCTGCCGCGGTGAGCTCAATCCCCGCCTCGCGGGCCAGCGACACCTCGGATCCCGTCGCGACGAGGACTACCTCGGGCGCGCCTCCCCGGGCCTCGTCCACCACGTAGCCGCCGCGCCGGATCTCCCGTCGATCGAAGGAGGCGGCCCTTTCTACCGGCGCCACTTTCTGCCTCGTGAGCACGAGCGCGGTGGGGGCTTTGTCGCGCTCGATCGCGCGCGCCCACGCCGTCGCCGTCTCCAGCGCGTCCGCGGGCCGCCATACCTCGAGCCCCGGGATGAGCCGCAGGGATGGGAGCTGCTCCACCGGCTGGTGGGTCGGCCCGTCCTCACCCAGGAAGACGCTGTCGTGGGTGAACACGTAGATGACCCGGATTCCCATCAGCGCGGCGAGCCGGATCGAGGGACGCATGTAGTCCGAGAAGATGAGGAAGGTCCCCAGAAAGGGAATGAAGGTGCCGTAGAGCGACATGCCGTTCCCCACAGCGCCCATGGCGTGCTCGCGCACGCCGAAGTGGAGCACGCGTCCGCCGTAATTCACGGGCGCGCCGCACGTGAGCCCCGCGGGTACTACGTCCGAAGCGTCCTTGATCCGCGTGAAGGTCGAGGGCTCGAGGTCCGCGGAGCCTCCGACGAGCGAAGGAATCGCCTTGGCCGCTGCCTGGAGCACGTTCCCCGAGTGGGTCCGGGTGGCGAGCTCCTGCGATGGCGCGGCCGCCGCGAGCACCTCGTCCAGGTTTTCGGGCACGCGGCGCGTGAAGTAGGAGTCCCAGACGGCGGCGCCTTCGGGATCCTCGCGACGGAACGCGGCGAAGCGCCGGTCCCACGCCGCGCGCTCCTCGCGCTTCTCCTCCGCCATCGCCTGAAAGTGCGAGCGGACTTCCGGCGGAACAAGAAACGCGGGCGACAGCGGCCAGCCCGCTCCCT
Source organism: Candidatus Eiseniibacteriota bacterium (assembly GCA_041486775.1). Taxonomy (GTDB): domain Bacteria; phylum Eisenbacteria; class RBG-16-71-46; order SZUA-252; family SZUA-252; genus WS-7. The sequence continues at coordinate 12,911 of JBGPMB010000024.1, forward strand.
CCTTGGTTCGCCGGAGCTCGTCCTGGCCCAGAGGCTCGCCGTGCGCCTGCGCGGTGCCCTGCTTGGTGGGAGCGCCTTTCGCGATGATCGTGCGGGCCATGATCAGCGAGGGACGCGTCTCGTCGGCGATCGCGCGGAAGAGGGCCTGGTCCACCTGATCGCGGTCGTTCCCGTCGATATTCTCGACGCCCCAGCCGTACGCCTCGAAGCGCCGGCCCACGTCCTCGCAGAAGGCGAGCCCCGTCGGTCCTTCGATCGAGATCCGGTTGTCGTCATAGAGGTAGACGAGATTGCCCAGCCCCCAATGCCCCGCCAGAGACGCCGCTTCCGACGAGATCCCCTCCATGAGGTCGCCGTCGCTCACGAGGGCGAACACACGATGATTCAGGAGATCCGCGTGGCGCTGGAGCCGGGCCTGCATCATCCGCTGGGCGAGCGCCATGCCGACGCCGTTCGCGAATCCCTGGCCCAGGGGGCCGGTGGTCGCCTCGACCCCGGGCGTGTGGCCGTATTCCGGGTGCCCCGGAGTCCTCGAGCCCCACTGCCGGAAATTCTGAATCTCCTCCATCGAGAGATCGAAGCCGAAGAGGTGCAGGAGCGAGTAGAGGAGCATGGACGCGTGCCCCGCGGAGAGAACGAAGCGGTCGCGATTGGGCCACCGGGGATCCCGCGGGTCGAATCTCAGGTACTTCGACCAGAGCACGTACGCCATGTCCGCGGCGCCCATGGGAGCGCCGGGATGACCCGATTTCGCCTTCTCCACGGCATCGGCTGACAGAAATTTGATCGTGTTGACGGAAAGCTGGGCCAAATCAACCGATGTCGTGGGCATCATTCCTCGCCGTGCTCGATTTCCGGAACCGGGACGCGCTCGATCCAGTGTTACATCCAGTGATACTATAAACTAAACTGCGGGATTCGAACCTCGCCACAACCCATGACCATCGGAGAACCTAACATGCCCTCGAGGCTTCCTCGCGCGCTCCTGCTGGCAGCCGCCGCGCTCTTCGTGGCGGCGCTCTCGCTCGCCGGCTGCGCGACCAATCCCGCGACCGGCAAGCGGCAGATCTCGTTCGTCAGCACCAGCAAGGAAGCCCAGATGGGACGGGAATCGGATCCCGCCGTCATCGAGCAGTACGGCCTCTACGGCGATTCGACCGTGGCGCGTTACGTGGACTCGGTCGGCCAGAGTCTCGCTTCGGTCTCGCAGCTCCCCACGCTGGGTTGGCACTTCCGCCTGCTGGATTCTCCCGTCGTCAACGCGTTCGCCATTCCGGGAGGCTACATCTATGTCACGCGCGGAATCCTGGCCTACCTGAATTCCGAGGCGCAGCTGGCCGGCGTTCTGGGGCACGAGATCGGACACGTCACCGCGCGCCACAGCGCGCAGCAGATCACGCGCTCCCAGATCGCGAGCGTTGGGCTTCTCGCGGGCGCCGTGTTCGTCGGCGCGCTGCGGCCGTACACGGGTCTCGCCCAGGAGGGTCTCGGGCTCCTCTTCCTGAAATACAGCCGCGACAACGAGACGCAGGCGGACGAGCTGGGGGTGGGTTACGCGACGGGCGCGAACTACGATCCGCGGGTGATCCCCTCCACCTACGCCATGCTGAAGCGCGTGGGCGAGCGAAGTGGAGACCGGCTTCCGGGCTTTCTCTCGACGCACCCCGATCCGGGCGATCGCGAGGTCCGCACCTCGCAGCTCGCCCAGGCCGCCGTGGCCGGCGGGCGCCGGGATCTCAAGATCGACGCGGCGGGCTACCGGTCGCGCATCGAAGGGCTGGTCTACGGCGACGATCCGCGCGGGGGCTACTTCATCGGCAACCGCTTCTATCATCCGGATCTCGGAATCGAGATGATCTTTCCGGACGGGTGGACCAACGCGAACCAGCCCAGTTCGGTCGTGTCGGCCAACCAGTCGGTGGGCGGCATGATGGAGCTAACTCTGCAACGGTCGAAAGACCCGGACCCCACGCCCGAGCGCTTCGTCCAATCGCTCGTCGAGCAGAAGAAGATCCTGGACGCCTCGGGAAGAGCGGAGAGCTTCCGCGACTTCCCGGCCTGGATCGGACAGATCGTGACCGCGGAGGGCGGGCGCCAGAATCTGATCGCGGGATTCGTGCGCTACAAGCCGGGGCAGTTTCTTCAGGTGCTCGGACAGAGCCGGAGCATGGGAGACGTCGGCGCCGAGCAGATCCTCGCATCGATCCGGAGTATCGCCCTGCTGCGCGATCCGGTGCGGAAGGACGTGACGCCCGACCAGGTGCATGGGGTCATCGTGGATAGCCCCGGCACCTTCGCCGACATCGTGGGGCGCCTCGGGCCGCAAGCCTTGAGCGTCGAGGACACGGCGATCCTGAACAACCTGCGCGCGACCTCCGTGGTCGCAGCGGGCACGCCGATCAAGATCGTGCGCAAGGGTCGGCATCCCGACCCGCCGACCCGGCCCTAGGGGTGCCCTGAGACCAGGTTCCCGAGGCGGATCAGCCCCGCGCCCGCCAGCGCGAGTACTGCGTCCTTGGGGAGGCGCCCGAGCAGCACCGCCAGGGCGAAGCGGCTCGCCTTCATTCCGATCATCCCCGCGATGAAGCAGATCGCGTCGGAAGGCGAGAACGGCAGGAGGAAGATGGACGCCAGCGCGAGCCACCTCCTCCCTCCCACCAGCTCGTGCGCCTTCGCGACGGTATTCGCCCCGAACCAGCGCCGGAGGAGCGGCATCCCCGCGCGGCTTCCGATCGCGAAGGCCGCGGCTGAACCGATCATCGTTCCGGTGGTCGCGATCAGCACCCCCACCATCGGACCATAGAGAATCCCCGCCACGATCGGCATGAATACTCCGGGGATCGGCGCGATGAGGATCTGGGCGATCTGCAGCCCGATCAGGATGAACGGTCCCCACACGCCCGCTGCGCGGACGTAGCTCGTGAGGCGCGCGCGGGTGAAGGCGGGCGCCGTGGCGATCCCGATCCACACGAGCAGGGCCAGGGCGACCAGGATCACGAGGCCGTGGATCCAGGTGAATCGACGCTCCGAAGGCGCGCGAGACATGGCGGCAGACTGTACCCTCGCGCGTGAAGGGCCGGAAGGGTATTCTCTTTTCGTTTCCACGTGGCGGCATTCCCTTTTCCGCCGGCGTTCCCGCCGGCGACTTTGGATGGAGCCCACTCCATGAACGACGCATTCGGCGCGCGCTCGACCTTGCAGGTGGGCGATCGGCGCTACGAGATTTTCCGGCTCGAGGCGCTTTCCCGGGCGGGCATCCCCGTCGAGAATCTTCCCTTCTCCATGCGCATTCTCCTCGAGAACCTGCTTCGCTCGATGGACGGGCGCGTGGTGACGGCCGGAGACGTCGAGGCCGTGGGCCGGTGGGATCCGATGGCGACTCCCAGCCGCGAGATCGCGTTCTCGCCGAGCCGCGTCCTCCTTCAAGACTTCACCGGCGTGCCCGCCGTCGTGGACCTGGCCGCGATGCGCGACGCCATGGAGAAGCTGGGAGGGAGCGCCGCGAAGATCAACCCCCTCCAGCCGGCCGAGCTGGTCATCGACCACTCGGTTCAGGTGGACGAATACGGCTCCCGCCAGGCACTCCTCATCAACTCGAAGAAGGAGTTCGAGCGTAACCGCGAGCGCTATCTCTTCCTCCGCTGGGGCCAGCGCGCGTTCCAGAACTTCCGCGTGGTGCCTCCCGCGACCGGCATCGTGCACCAGGTGAACCTCGAGTATCTGGCCCGGGTCGTGTTCACCGGAGCCGGCGATCCACCGCAGGCCTATCCCGACACCCTCATCGGCACCGACTCCCACACCACGATGATCAACGGTCTGGGCGTTCTCGGATGGGGCGTCGGAGGGATCGAGGCGGAGGCGGCGATGCTCGGCCAGCCGGTCTCGATGCTCCTCCCCCAGATCGTCGGGTTCCGCATGACGGGTGCCCTCCCCGAGGGATCCACCGCGACCGACCTCGTGCTCACCGTGACCGAAATGCTGCGGAAGAAGGGCGTGGTGGGCCGCTTCGTCGAGTTCTACGGACCAGGGCTGGCCGCGCTTCCGGTGGCCGACCGCGCCACCATCGCGAACATGTCACCCGAGTACGGCGCGACGTGCGGGATGTTTCCCATCGATGCCGAGACCCTCCGCTATCTCGAGTTCACCGGACGGCCCCCGGAGCAGGTGCGGCTCATCGAGGCTTACGCCAAAGAGCAGGGCCTCTTCCACGATTCCAAGACACCGGAGGCCGCCTACTCCGACACGCTCTCGCTGGACCTGAGCACGGTGGAGCCCAGCCTGGCCGGGCCGCGCCGCCCTCAAGACCGCGTCCGCCTCCGCGACGCGAAGAAGAACTTCGCCGAAGCGCTCCCCACCATGCGGGTCGCGAAGGCCGCTCCCGCCACGGCCCCTCGCCCCCTGGAGCGCTGGGAGGGAGAAGGAGGCGACGGGGCCGCGGGTCACGCGACGGCGACCCTGCCGCACGTGACGATGGGAGGCGAGTCCTTTCCGCTCTCCGATGGAGCGGTCGTCATCGCCGCCATCACGAGCTGCACCAACACGTCGAATCCCTCCGTCATGGTCGGCGCGGGCCTCGTCGCGAAGCGCGCCGTGGAGCGAGGACTCAAGACGAAACCCTGGGTGAAGACGAGCCTCGCCCCCGGCTCCAAGGCCGTGACGGAGTACTTGGCGCGGGCCGGCCTCACGCCGCACCTCGAGGCGCTCGGGTTCTTCACGGTGGGCTACGGATGCACGACCTGCATCGGCAACAGTGGTCCGCTTCCGCCCCCGATCTCGAAGGCGATCGAGGACGAGGACCTGGTCGTGGCGGCGGTCCTGAGCGGCAACCGAAACTTCGAGGGCCGCATCCATCCGGAGGTGCGCGCGAACTACCTCGCCTCGCCTCCGCTCGTCGTCGCGTACGCGCTGGCGGGCCGCATGGACCTCGACATGACGACGGAGCCCTTGGGAATAGGGTCGGACGGAGCGCCGGTCTTTCTGCGCGATCTCTGGCCGACCCAGATGGAGATCGACCGGACCATCCATGCGGCGCTTCAGTCCGAGACGTTCCGCGAGACCTATCGCGACGTCTACACCGGCGATCCGGCGTGGCAGAATCTCCCGGTGCCCGAGGGAGACCGCTACGCGTGGGACCCGTCCTCCACCTACGTCAAGCGGCCCCCGTACTTCGACGACATGCCCGCGACGCCGCCCCCGGTGCCGGACGTCCGTGGAGCCCGCGTGCTGGCCCTGCTCGGGGACAGCGTAACGACCGACCACATTTCCCCGGCGGGATCGATCAAGAAGGACAGCCCGGCCGGGCGCTACCTGATCGAGCACGGCGTGCAGCCTCTCGATTTCAATTCCTACGGCTCACGGCGTGGCAACCACGAAGTGATGGTGCGCGGCACGTTCGCGAACACGCGCATCCGGAACAAGATGGTGCCCGGCGTGGAGGGCGGCTTCACGATGCATCTGCCCGACGGCGCGACGATGCCGATCTACGACGCCGCGATGCGCTACGAGCAGGAAGGCGTGCCGACCCTCGTGATCGCCGGCAAGGAATACGGCTCGGGCTCCTCGCGCGACTGGGCGGCGAAGGGCCCCAAGCTCCTCGGCGTCCGCGCGGTCCTGGCCGAGAGCTTCGAGCGCATCCACCGCAGCAACCTCATCGGAATGGGCATCCTGCCGCTCCAGTTCGAGGCGGGTCAAACCGCCGAGAGTCTCGGGCTGACCGGCCGGGAGACCTTCGCCATCGAGGGGATCGCCGCGGCCGCCCGGCCGGACGAGAATCGCGCGCGGGAGGTCACGGTCCGCGCCGACGGGAGGAGCTTCCGCGCCACGGTCCGCCTGGATACGCCCCAGGAAGTCCGCTACTACGAGAATGGCGGCATCCTCACCTTCGTTCTTCGCCGCCTGCTCCGCGGCGGTGGTGGGTGAACCGCTTCCGATTCAGCTGGATCGAGTTCCTCCGCTCGGCCGATCTGCAGATGGGGCTCACGGCGGCCTGCGCCGTGTTCGGCCTCGCGGGTGCCGCCATCCGCATCTTCCACATCGCCCCCGCCGAGGCGGGGCGCGTCCTCTTCATTCTCTCCTACCTCGCCGGCGGATTCGGCCCCACCCGCGACCTGCTCCGGAATCTCGGGCGCGGCCAGCTCGACATCAATCTGCTGATGATCGCGGCGGCCTCGGGCTCGGCATTCATCGGGCATTGGGGCGAGGGCGCCGTGCTCCTCTTCCTCTTCTCCTTGAGCGGCGCGCTCGAGCGCTACACCATGGAGCGCACGGCGCGCTCCATCGAGTCCCTGGTCGAGCTTCGGCCGGATTCGGCGTTGGTGCTCCGCGACGGGATCGAAGTGCGGGTGCGCGTGGAGGAGATTCGCGTCGGGGAGCACGTGCGCACGATCCCCGGAGAGCGCTTCGCCGTGGACGGCGTGATCCTCGAGGGAGAGACCTCGGCGGACGAGGCCACCATCACCGGCGAGGCCGAGCCCGTGGACAAGACGGCCGGCGACCGTGTCTTCGCCGGAACCGTGAACTTGACCGGCGCGCCGATCGTGCGTGTCACCAAGATGCCGGATGACACGACCCTGTCCCGCATCGTGCGGTCGGTGCAGGAGGCGCGGCGCGAGAAGTCGACGACGGAGCGCGTCGTGGATCGCTGGCAGAAGCGGTACGTTCTCTTCGTCTTCGCCGGCTCGGCGGTCGCCACGGCAATCCCCATGCTGTTCCTGCGTCACAACTTCGTCGACGCCTTCTACCACGGCATGGTCCTGCTCGTCGCGGCCTCCCCGTGCGCGGTGGTGATCGCCACGCCGGCCGCCATGCTCTCCGCCATCACGCACGCGGCGCACCACGGGGTGCTCTTCAAGGGGAGCGCCCACCTGGAGCGGCTCGGCGACGTGACGGCCCTCGCGCTCGACAAGACCGGAACGATCACCGAGGGACGGCCCCGCGTCGTCGAGGTGAGACCCGAGAGTCCGCACGCGGCCGCGGACGAGCTGATCCGTCTGGGTGCCGCGGTCGAGGCCCGAAGCGAGCACCACACCGCAAAGGCCGTCGTCGCGGAAGCGGGGCGCCGGAATCTCTCGCTGCCCCACACGACCGAGTTCGAGAGCCACAGCGGGCTCGGCACCCACGCGCGCGTGGAAGGGCTCTGGGTCGGCGTGGGACGGGAGGCGCTCTTCACCACCCACGAGGTCGCGATCCCCGAGGAGGCGCGTGGCGAAGCCGAGGGGCTACGCTCGCGCGGGCAGACCGCGCTGCTCGTGGTCGCGCGACGGGGCAGCGTGGACGGTCCGGCATCTGAAAACGGACCCGTCGCGTCCGGGGCGATCGGCGTTGCGGACACGATCCGGCCGGAGGCTCGGGCGGCCATCCGGGCCTGCCGCCGCTTGGGCATCCAGCACGTCATGATCATGACGGGGGATCACGCTCGGGTCGCGATTCCCGTGGCCGAGGAAGTGGGGGCGGACGAGGTGCGGGCCGACCTCCTTCCGGAGGAGAAGGTGCACGCGGTGAGGCAGCTCCTCGAGCGCTGGCCGAACCTCGCCATGGTCGGCGACGGCGTGAACGACGCGCCCGCCCTGGCGACCGCCCCCGTGGGGATCGCGATGGGGGGCGCGGGCACCGACGTCGCGCTCGACACGGCGGACGTGGTGCTGATGCGGGATGACCTGCGCGGGATCGCCTTCTCGATCTGGCTCGCGCGCCGGGCGCGCCGCGTGGTGGCTCAGAGCCTCTCGATCGCCTTCTCCGTGATCGGCGTCCTGGTCCTGAGCACCGTCGCGGGAATCCTGCCCCTCTGGCTCGCGGTCGTCTGCCACGAAGGAAGCACCCTCGTCGTCATCGCGAACGGCGTCCGCCTGCTCGGGATGCGGCACCCGGAGTTCGAGATCGCCTAGCCTCGTGACCGCGTGACTATCGCTCCCTATCGCATCCTCTTCCCGCTCGGGGTCGTATTCGCCATCGTGGGAGCTTCGCTCTGGCCGCTCTACGCGCTGCACCTCATTCCCTATCCCGTTCCGCTCCACCCGATCTTGATGATCCAGGGCTTCGTCCAGTGCTTCATCCTGGGATTTCTTCTGACCGCGATGCCCTCCTTTCTCCATTCCTCCCGCGCCACGGGGGTGGAGATCGGGGTCGCCGCGGGCGCGATAGTGGGCTTTCTGGCTCTGAATCTCGCGGGGTTCGTGCCCGCGGCGGAGGCCCTGTATCTCGTCACGCTCCTCCTCCTGATCGCGATGGGCCTCCGGCGCTTCCGGAGCGCGCAAGCTCCCCCCGAGGAATTCCTCTTCGTGGCGGTCGGCCTTCTGCTCGGCGTCGCGGGCGGAGTCCTCCAGGGAGCGGCCGCGGCGGGCATCGTCCAGGAACCATCCGCCCGGTTCGGGCTCCACGTGATTTCGTTCGGGATGGTGCTCCCGATCGTGCTCGGAATGGGAGGGCTCCTGGTTCCGACGTTCACGTCCATGCGCGATCCGCTCGTCATTCCCGGGCTCGCGCGCCCTCACGAGCGCGCGCCGAGGCGCATCCTCTACGCGACGCTCGCGTGCCTGATCGTCGCCGCCCTTGGGCTCGAGGCGGCCGGGCACCCCGTGGCGGCCGCTTGGGTGCGCGCGGCCGCGGGAAGCGTGGCGCTCCTCTGGGTCTGGAAGCTCTTGCGTCTGCCCAGGACGCGGGACCTCTTCTCGTATTGCCTGTGGACCTCGGGGTGGATGCTCCTCTGCGGACTGTGGGTACCGGCCCTCCTTCCCCTGCGGTCCCTGGCGGGATATCACGTGCTCTTCATCGGCGGGCTGACCCTCCTGATTCTGGGCATCGCGACCCGGGTAACGGTTCGCCATGGGGGCCATCCCGGCGGCGCGGAAGCGAAGGTGCTGGGGATCGGAGTGGCGGCGGCGGTGGGGCTCTCCCTCCTCGGGCGTCTGGGCGCCGAGGTCCTCCCGGGGCAAGCGCTCCCGTGGCTCGGAGTGAGCGCGGGGATCTGGATTCTCGCCTGGCTTCTCTGGGGAGGAGCCGCGGCGCGCTATCTCCTGCGCGTGCTCCCATCTTCCGCGCCGGTCCGCCTGGCGGGAAAGGCGGCCGAGGTCAAGGCCGCCCCTTCCCCCGCTTCTCCACCGCCGCCTTGAGCGAGCCTACACCGTGCTATGCTGGCCGCGCTATGAGGCCGGCGTGAATCAAACAATCGATTTCGTCGCCCACCCCGGCGGGGCCCTCCTCCGGCTGCTCGTCGCGGGACTCCTCGGCGGCCTGATCGGGATGGAGCGCGAGCGCGCGGCCCACGCGAGCGGCGAGGAGATGTTCGCCGGCGTGCGGACGTTTCCCCTCTTCGCGCTCCTCGGCGCGAGCCTCACGGTGGTCACGGGTGAAATAGGCTCGGCGGTCGTGGCCGGCTTCCTCGCGGTGGCCGCGCTCGCGGTGGCGGCCTACTGGCGGACCAGCTCGAGCACGAGGGTGGGCACCACCACCGAGAGCGCGGCGCTCGCCACCTACTGGATCGGCGCCATCGCCGGCTCCGGAGCGCTCGTCCTCGCCGCCGCCATCGGCATCGCCGTCACGGTCCTCCTCTCGGAGAAGGAGCGGCTGGAGGCCTTCCCGCAGGCGATGACCCGCGAGGAACTGCGCGCGACCCTGACCCTCGCGGTGCTCGCGGCGGTCATCCTGCCGCTCCTTCCGGACCAGGGATACGGCCCGTGGGGTGTCTGGAACCCGCGCAGGATCTGGATCGTCGTGGTGCTGGTTTGCGGGCTCTCCTTCGCCGCGTTCCTCGCGGTCCGCTTCTGGGGAGCGCGCAGGGGCCTCTATGTGACGGGGATTCTGGGCGGGCTCGCCTCGAGCACCGCGCTCACGGTGTCCCTCGCGTCCCAGTCCCAGACCGTTCCGGGCAGCGGCGGCGCCCTCGCCGTGGGAGCCGGGCTGGCCTCGACGGTGATGCTGGTCCGAGTCGCGGTCTTGGTCGCGGTCGCGGGCCCCGTGGTTCTGCCGCGCCTCGGTCCCTTCCTCGGAGCCGCGGCCGTGGGAGGGGTCCTCGCGATCGCGTTCCTGGCGCGCCGCTCCCACGCCGCAGCCACGAAGGAGGCGGGCCTCACGAATCCCTTCCAGCTCCGCGAGGCGATCCGGTTCGGAGTCATCTTCGCGCTCGTGCTTCTCGTCGTCGAAGCGGCCCGCCACCATCTGGGAAGCTGGGGCATCGTCGTTGCCTCGTTCGTGGCGGGATTCGTGGACGTGGACGCGATCACCCTCAGTCTCTCCGGGATGAGCGCCCGCGGAATGCCGGTCGAGATCGCCGCGGGCGGAATCGCGGTCGCCATACTTGCCAACACCGCCGCGAAGATGGGCTAC
>JBGPMB010000025.1:0-22371 GCA_041486775.1 Candidatus Eiseniibacteriota bacterium
TCTTTGTCTCCTTTGGACCGGCCGCGCTAGGCGGCCTGGTCCTCGCGGATCCAGTCGTATCCCTGCTTCTCGAGCTCCAGCGCCAACTCGGCGCCTCCCGACTTGACGATCCGCCCGTCCACCAGCACGTGGACGAAGTGCGGCTTGATGTAGTTCAGAATGCGCTGGTAGTGCGTGATCAGGAGCACGCCCAGATCCGGACCCGTGAGGGCGTTCACGCCCTCCGACACGATCCGGAGCGCATCGATGTCCAGCCCCGAATCGGTCTCGTCCAGCACCGCGATCTCGGGCCGGAGCACGGCCATCTGTAGAATCTCGGCGCGCTTCTTCTCGCCGCCCGAGAACCCGTCGTTGAGGTAACGCCCCGCGAAGGACTCGTCCATCTTGAGCAGCGCCATCTTCTCCTTCACCAGAGCCCGGAATTCCTTCGGCGGGAGCGGTTTCTCCTCGCCCATCTCCTTGCGGCGCACGGTCAGCGCCTGACGCAGGAAGTTCGCGACGCTCACGCCCGGGATCGCCGTCGGATACTGAAACGCGAGGAAGATGCCCTTGCGCGCGCGCTCGTCCGGGGAGAGCTCGAGGATGTCCTCGCCCTTGTAGAGGATCTGTCCGTCCGTCACCGTATACTTGGGATTCCCCATCAGCGCGTTCGCGAGCGTGCTCTTGCCCGAGCCGTTCGGGCCCATGAGGGCGTGGATCTCGCCTTTGCTCACTTTCAGCGAGAGTCCCTTCAAGATCGGTTTCCCGTCGATCGCGATGTGAAGATTGCGAATTTCCAGCGTCGGTGTGGCGCTCATGTTCTCCCTTCCGTTCGTTCCGGGTGAGTCCGGTTTCAAATCGAGAAGCTCTCTCCGCAACCGCACGACTTCTTGACGCGCGGATTCTTGAACTGGATGCCGGCCCCCAGGAGGCCGCGCTCGTAATCGATTGTGGTGCCGGCCAGCACTTCCAGGGAGCGCGGGTCGACATAGACGGCCAGGCCGTCGTACTCGAACACCGTGTCGCTCGCGCGGCGTTCCGAGGTGAATCCCAGAAAATAGCTGTAGCCCGAGCAGCCCCCCGCTTTCACTCCCACGCGGAGCGCCTGCCCCTCCTTCTCTTCCTTGATCCGCGACCGCTTCACGAACTCGACGGCGGCCGGCGTCAGGGAGAGGGACGTCATGGGTTCTCCGGCACGAGGCGCAATACGATCGGATCGGTTCGACCCGGATCGGTATGGAATCCGGCGACGAGCGCCGGCTCTTGTTTCATCCCATGGTCCTCGGGACAGCGCGGGCAGTCGTGCGACGTCGTCCGCGGCGGGCGGCATGCCTGACAGGTGCGCAGGTACTCCAGCGTCCCTTCCAGCTCCCGGGCGAGCCCTTCGTACCGGGTGATCGCCTCGCGCGCCTCGGTGAGCTTCTTCTGGAAGGTATCGCGCACAACGTCCATCGCCTCGGGGCCGTACCGGCTTCCCTGCCACGCCTTCAAGAGCCCCTGGATCTGATGGAGCGAGAGCCCCGCTTCTTGGAGAAGCTCGATCCAGCGGATCCGGGTCACGGCGGAATCGTCGTAGAGCCGGAAGCCCCCGTTGCTGCGCGCGACCGGGTGGAGCAGATCCAGCTCCTCATAAAGCCGAAGAGCGCGGACCGACTTCCCGGTCTGCTTCGCCAGGTCGCCTACTTTGAGGTGTTTGACCGCTAATTCCATGTTTCCTCCCACCAGTCCATCTTACCCTCACGCATACGTCAGAGTCTAACCAATTCTTCGGCCTTGGAAGTGACCAGGATCACTGATTTCGGCGCGTTTTGGGTTAGATTTAAGTGGCTATCTATCATTGTTTTAGATGCCCCAAGGCGATTAGAGGTGCCTGTTCCTAGCTTCAATGGGCACCGGGAGAAGGCAGGCGGAATCAGAGTGTTATTAGTGGTAAGGGCCGGCGGTCATTATTCCAGGGAGGTTCTTCGATGAAGTCGAGATGGGGCGCTGCTCTGATTGCTGTCTTGGTTCTCGGGATCGGCTTCGTCGCGGTCTCGTGCAAGAAGAAATCGAATCCGGCCGGTCCAGGCACGACCGCCGACGTGACCATCACCATCACCGGGATCTCCGGGGCCAGCTCGTTCTCCCCAAGTCCCACCACCGTCACGGTCGGCCAGACGGTTGCATGGAAGAACTCGGGAGGAACGACCCACACCTCGACGGCGGACGGCGGCGCCTGGAATACGGGGAACATCACAAACGGCTCGACGAGCGCGCCCATCATGATGAACACGGCCGGCACGTTCCCTTACCACTGCAACATTCACCCGTCGATGACCGGGAGCCTCACGGTCAACCCCTAGCTTCGTCTTCGTTTCTTCGGTGAGGGCCCCCGCGTCTTGGCCGTTGGCTTGCGGGACCGCCGCGCCGGCACCGTTCCCAGCTCCACGGTGCTCCATTTCAAGAATGGGAGCAGCCGGTGCACTCCCCCGTGCGTCCCCGCCAGGATGGGACGCTGGAGCGAGCCCAGGGCCGTGATGCGCGGAATTCCGGTGGCGGCGAATGCCCCCGCGAGCTTGCCCCGCTCGCTCCCCTTCGCCTCCACGCCGATCGCCTCGATGTAGTGCGCCGCGGGCGCCAGCGCTTCGGCCACTTCCTCCGCGCCGGAGACGGCGTGCACGCGCACGGTCCGATACGCGGGCGTCGGCTCGAATCGGGCGCCGTCCTCGTAGACCAGCGTCCAATCCGTGCCCTGGCTCGACGTCAGGACGCGGGTGCCGCGCCTGTCGAGCGCCTCCTCGAAGTGCGCCTGCGCCCGGTAGAGCTGGACGCGCGCCGCCTGCTCCGCGTCGGGCTCCCGGCGCGGCAATCCGTCGCGAAGCTCCTCGAGCGCCTGCCCCAGCGCCGCGGCGAACGCCGCGGGTCCCACATCGCCGCCCCGCTCCACGTAGATCGCGTGCGGCGAGAGACAGCCCTGCTGATCGTAGAGCGCCACGTCGTAGGCGGCCCGCGCGGCGAGGGCGCGTAGCCCCGGGCGGGTGAGCGAGGCGCTCGAGACGTACGCCACGCTGACCTTGGGGCCCTGGAGCACCACCCTGGCTTCGGGGTGCGCCTCGCGGGCGATGCTCGCGATCGCGTTCTCGCCCCCGAAGGCGAGCACCGCCGGAGCGTCGCGGACGGCCGCGCGGTCCAGCTCGGTCGATCCCCCCTTCCACCACACGACCGCGATGCAGGCCGCGAGGTCGCCGTCCTCCTCCGCGATCGTCCTGGCGAGAAGCGGCGCCAGGACCGGCTCCATGGAGGAGGTCTTCGCGAGGAGCGCCGTCTTCATGGCGAGCGCCGAGTAGAACGGCCACACCGGGAGCCCCGGCACGTTCCCCGCGTAGATCTGGAGCATCCACTCCGGACCCGAGGCTTGGCGCGGGATCCCCTTTCGATCGCGCGTCGGGGCATCCAGCGCCGCGACGGATCCGATCTCGGAGGCCACCCAACGCGAGACCCCGCCCGAGGCGAGCGGCCGGAAAGCGTCGTCGAGCGCGCGCTCGATCATGGGCGCCGAGAATTGCCCCATCCGCTTGAGCCACGCCACCGCGTTCCGTCGCGGCGGGCTCTCGGGATCGAGGAACCGCTGGGCGACGCGCTCGAGCACACGGTGGATCTCGCCCGCGGGACGTCCGGCGAGACGCTCCGCGCGCGCCGCGCAGATGGCGTCGATCCAGCCGGCGATCGCGGCCGGGGTCACGGTCGCGAGGCGAAGCTCGACCGAATCGTGCGCCGGGCCGAAGCGCTGAACGCTGGTCTCCGCCTCCTCCGCCAGGCCGGGCGGTAGGTAGAAGGCGTCGAAGAGCCCCTGGGTCACGGCTCGTCCTCCGCCACGCGCTCGCGCTCGAGGAATCGCTCGAAGGGAAGCGAGCACCCGCGCCGCTCGGCCTCGGGGACCCGGCCCTCGAGGGCAAGCCGGCTTTCCGTCCGGGCGCCCACGTCCTCGGTCTGGATCGCGAGCGGAATCTCGAGATTGGCCAGGTCGTAGTGGACCAGGAGCCCCGAGACGCCCCGGGGACGCTCGTGCATGGTCTCCGGATCGAGCACTCGCGTGCGCACCCAGGGTGGAATCACGAACCCCGGCCGCGCCGGGCGCCGATCGTGCGCGGCGACAAGCGTGTCCTGATAGAACTGGCTCCCCATCTCGGCCATTCCGTACTCGTTCACGACGCGTGCCGGAGGAATCGCGAGCACGCGCGCGAACGCGGCGAGGACCTCGTCGCGGCGTAGCTCGATCCGCGTTCCCTTGGCGCCGCCGGTGTCCATCGCGCGGCTCCCCTCGGGGAGCGTGAACCGGACTCCCTCGCGAACGCATCGCGCGAAGTAGGCGTGGAAGAGGAGCGTCGTGCCGAGAAGGAGCACCGGACGCCTCTCGTCCACGGCGCGCGCCAGCTCCTCGTCGGCGCGCTCCCAGCGTGGCTCGCCCCCCTCGACGATCCAGGTCGCGGCCGCGCATTGCGCCCGCGCGACGTGGTCGACCATGAACCAGAGGGAGGACCGTGGCGCATCCGCGCGCCTGGGCCCGAAGACGATCGCGGGAAGCCTGGCCTGGTCCGGGAGCACATGCCGCGCGAAATTTCGCGAGAGGGACGCCTCGTAGAGCTGGGTCGAGCGAAGCCGCACACGCCCGGGAAGCGAGATGGTGGTGCCGCTGGTCTCGAAGGTCACTCCGGGGGCGGCAGCATCGCCCTCCGCGGCCCGAGCGCTCAGCTCGTGCGAGCGGAACGCCGACGCCGGCACCGGCGGGATCTCGCGCCAATCGCGAATGTGATCCGGGCCGGGCCCCCTGTGGCGCGCGTACGCCCCGTACTCCGGAATCGCCTCGCACTGGTACCGGAAGGACAAGAGCGCCAGATCGGAGAAGGCGCCCTCCGAGCTCCCGCCTTCCCAGGGGACCTCCTGGATGAAGCGGATCAGGTCGCGCATGCGAGATCCACCGCCTCCTCGACGCTTGCCGCGAGATGAACGAGCCCCCGGACGGCGGGATCCGCCTCGAAGCGCTGTTCCAGGAGCTGCGCCAGATCGAGCCACGGCGCGCCGAGGAGAATCAGTTTCCGCGCGTCCCCCTTCCCGTGCAGGAGCAGCGTCCAGAGCCAGAACACTTCGTTCAACGTTCCGATTCCTCCAGGCAAGGCAATCGCCGCGGCCGTCCCCTGGAGGAGAAGATCGATTCTTCCCGGGAGATCCGGCGCGCCGATGATTTCGTCCAGGTACTCGTTGGGGTCGCGCGCGTCCTCGAACCACTCCAGGGTGCAGCCCACGACCCGTCCCCCCGCTTCCCTGGCCCCCTCGGCCACCCCCCGCATGACACCCGCGTAGCCGCCGCAGCGCACCTCGGCCCCGCGCCGGCCCAGAGCGGCCCCCAGTTCGCGCGACAGCTCGTAGGGCGGGCTCCCGGGAAGGGCCCGGCTGCTTCCGAATACGACGACGGACAGGCTTTTCATGGCTCTTCGTCCTGACGCGGCAACCCCTTGGGGCCGCTTTCGTGGGAGGCCGCGCCGTGGTAGGATCGTTGCCGTGAAACGCACCAACGATTCGCCCGCCGGCGATCGGTCCGAGCGGATCGTCCGGCTCGCGCTGGCCCAGATCAACCCCACGGTCGGCGATCTTCCCGGAAATGCCAAGAAGGTGATCGAGACGATCGGCCGCGCCCGCGATCTGGGCGCGGATCTGGTCGCCTTCCCCGAGCTTACGCTGACCGGATATCCGCCCGAGGATCTTCTTTTGCGCCCGGAGTTCCTCGACCAGAACCAGGCCGCGATGGAAGAGGTGGCCCGCCATACGGCCGGGATCACCGCGATCGTGGGCTTCGCCCAGCGCGAGGGGGACGTGTACAACGCGGCCGCGATCGCGCACGACGGCGAGATCGTCGGAATCTACCAGAAGCGGCACCTCCCGAATTACGGCGTCTTCGACGAGGTCCGCTATTTCCGGCCGGGAAACGACTCCTTCGTCTGCAAGCGCGGCGCGCTCACCTTCGGGGTGAACATCTGCGAGGACATCTTCTCGCCCGTGGGCCCGACCGCGGCGCTCGCGATCTACGGGGAGGCGGAGCTGGTCATCAACCTCTCGTCGTCTCCCTTCCACGCGGGGCGGTCCCTGGAGCGGGACCGCATGCTCGCCACCCGCGCGCTCGACGGAGTCTCGATCGTCGCGTTCGTGAACACGGTGGGCGGGCAGGACGAGCTGGTCTTCGACGGGAACAGTAGGATCTACGGCCCGCAGGGAGAGCTGCTCGCGCAGGCGCGCGCCTTCGAGGAGGATCTGGTCGTCACCGACATCGATCTCGAGAGCGTGTTCCGCGCGCGGCTCCACGACCCCAGGAGCCGGATCGCGGCCCAGCGCGAGGACGCCCCCGAGATGCGGGAAATAGTACTCCGCACGGTGCCGCGTCGCCCCCATCCCAAGCTGAAGAAGGAGGGCATCTCGATCCCGACGGGGAACGAGGAGATCTATCGCGCGCTGGTGCTCGGGACGCACGACTACGTCACGAAGAATGACTTCGACCACGTGGTGATCGGCGTGAGCGGCGGCGTCGACTCGGCGCTCACCGCCTCCATCGCCGTGGACGCGCTGGGACCGAAGAACGTGACCGGAGTCTTCATGCCTTCGGCGATCACCTCGAGCGAGAGCCAGAAGGACGCCGAGGCGCTGGTGAAGAATCTCGGGATCGACCTCCTCACGGTGCCGATCGATCCGGAGGTCGCCTCCTACCGCGAGAGCCTGAAACGGATCTTCGCCTCGGTGCCGGAAGACGTGACCGAGGAGAACATCCAGTCCCGGATCCGCGGCACAATTCTAATGGCGCTCTCGAACAAGTTCCGCCGGCTGGTGCTCACGACCGGCAACAAGAGCGAGCTCTCGGTGGGCTACGCCACGCTCTACGGCGACATGGCCGGCGGCTACTCGGTCTTGAAGGACGTCTGGAAGACGCTGGTCTACGAGCTGACCCGCCACCGGAACCAGAGCGCCAAGACCCCCTGGATCCCGGAGCACACGATCACCCGCGAGCCGACGGCGGAACTGCGCCCGGGACAGCGTGATACCGACACTTTGCCTCCCTATGACGTCCTCGACCCGATCCTCAAGGCCTATGTCGAGGACGACACAGAAGTGGAGCGAATCGTCGCGATGGGGTACGATCGTTCGCTCGTGCAACGGGTGATCCGAATGGTGGATCAAGCCGAGTACAAGCGCCGCCAGGCGCCCCCCGGGATTCGGATCACGCCGCGCGCGTTGGGCAAGGACCGCAGACTACCCATTACGAACCGCCACCAACCGTGGCGGGACTGACGTGACCGCCGACGACAC
Source organism: Candidatus Eiseniibacteriota bacterium (assembly GCA_041486775.1). Taxonomy (GTDB): domain Bacteria; phylum Eisenbacteria; class RBG-16-71-46; order SZUA-252; family SZUA-252; genus WS-7. The sequence continues at coordinate 7,312 of JBGPMB010000025.1, forward strand.
GAAGCGAAACACGGAGGGTTCGATGAAGAAGATCGCCAGCCCGGCGACCGCGGATGTGGTCGCGCCGGCGGGACCCCAGTCCGCGCCGCCCGCCGCGACACCTTCCCGGACCGAGCGCCCCCAATCCAAAGGAATGCACGTGAGCGAGCAAGCGTATCCATCCGTCGATCTCGAAGGCTATTTGAACGCGCGCGATCGGAAAGGCGGGAAGCGAGTCATCCGGGACCGCTCGGGCGGGATCGCGCTGGTCCGCGAGGACGCGCTGGACCTGACCCTCTTCCGCAAGAACGGCGTCCCGCTCCACAACGTCGGGCGCCGTTTCCGCATTGTCGGCACGGACGGGATCACCGAGCAGGAGCGTTGGATCGCGCCGTTCAACGTCATCCACCGCTCCCGCGAGGATTCCAAGAGCTTCGACGGGCTGAAGCTCCCGCTGGGCGAGCTGGTCTTCGACCACGGCCTCTACCTCAAGTTCGCGCCCGGCATCGTCGAGCTGGGCGTGAACGACCGCGGCGATGTTCTCCTGCGCCGCGACCCGAAGGCGAGCGATCCGACGGCGGGCCCGGTAAGGAACGCGTTCAACACGGTCATCACCGGGCGCGCCAAGCGCCTGGTGACCCGCACCGAGTTCGACGCGCACAAGGCGGACGTGAAGGAGGCGGGCGGCTGGCTCAAGGCCCTCGAGGCCGTCACGAAGCAGAAAACTCTGGTCAGCAAGTTCTCCTGCGCGGGCGTCCAGTACACGCACAAGGGGAACGTACCCTACTTGAAGCGGACCGCCCTCACGAACTTCTTCCCGCCCCAGGATCCCGAGATGATGGTCATCGCGCGGCAGATCGAGAGCCGGTTCCGCGATCGCGGAGCGCAGAAGGCGCCGCACGTCACGATCCTCTCGCTCATGAACGTGCCGCGGACCGAGGCGGAATACACCGCGTTTCTGGCCAAGCTCAAGCGGGCCCGTGTGGCGGCCGCGAAGCTGGGCCTTCCGGCGCGGCTCCGCGATTCGCGCCTGTGGGATCCGGATTCGAAGGCGGTCGTGACCTCGAACTTCATCTACTTCTGCCCCCTCGCCGAGCTGGGCGATGAGGTCACCATCATCACGGTGAACACGGACTATCACGGCGAGGTGAAAAGCCGCGGGGTGCTCTCGCCTCTGATGGCCATCCTCTCCAAGATCGACATCATCTCCGCGCACGCGGGGGCGGCGGTCCTGAACCGCGAGGGAACGGCCACCACCTTCACGGGGCCGACCGGAACCGGAAAGACCACCGCCGGCGCCTTCTGGGCGGAGCGAAACGAGGTGTACCGCCGCCTCGAGTTGAAGCGCCGTTATCGCGCGGACCTCGAGCGCGAGGGCCTCACGGGCGGCGAGCTGGAGAGAACTCTGGGGAAGATGTTCCCCGAGATCGGGATCCTCTGCCAGGAAGACTGGATCGAGATTTTACGTGATAGTCAACGAGGCTGGGTGTTCTGGTCCACCGAGCGCTGCCTCTACGCGCGCACGGGCGGCTTCCCCGGACTCAAGTTCGTGCTCTCCGAGAACGAGCCGATCTTGGAGAACGTCACCGCCGATTTCGGCGGCGGCGGCACGATCGACAAGCTCGGACGGATCACGCACGACTACTTCCCGGAGCGCATCTTCTACGATCCGACCTGGGGCCATCTCCTCTATGATCGGAGGTCGCGCGCCATCGCGGCGAACGTCTTCCTGGAGCGGAACCCCAGCCTCGACTTCTGCGTGAAGCGCGTGGGCGCGGACGAGGCGCTCCGCTGGCTCTTGATCGGGCGGACGCCAAGCGGAAAGTACGAGCCCCTCTATAACGCGTATCCCGATTTCAGCGGGCTCCTGATGACGAACGGCATCGTCGGCGAGAAGCTGGTCGAGGCGGTGCGCGCGGCCGAGCGAGGCGACTTGAAGCCGCTCGGGAAGGGCGACGCGACCCTGGGGCGCGCGATCTACGACAAATTGAAGATCCAGCTCGATCTCTGGCGCCAGAACTGCTCGGACGTGTCCACCTACATCGTGAACGGCGCGGCAGGGCTCGAGATGACGCAGGACATGAACTGGCTTCTGTCCGAGCATCCGGACGCGTTCGGCGACTGGAAGAAGGTCACGACGGCGGATTTCCAGGTCTACATGCGGGACCGCTACGGCGTCACCTACAACGATCGCGGAGCCTGGACGCACATCTCGGCGGCCCAGAGGGCGGCGCGGGCGTAGCGGACGGATCAGAGCCGCGCGGCACACGACATCGCCCCGGCCTTGCGCCGGGACGTAGGAAGGGCCTCGGGAGAACAGTCCCGGGGCCCTTGTCATTTCCGGCCATTTGGCTACATTCAGGCCGTGCGACCGAACGAGGGATCGACCCGCTCCGGCGGTGGAGTGAGGATCGCCATGGACGGATCCTTTTCCCTGACCGACATCGTCGCGAGCGATAAAGCAGCTTATCTGGAACACCTTCAAGAGAAGGAAATTTACGACCGGACCTTGATGATACCCAACCCTTACACCGAGGCGGACGCCGACTGGTGGCTCAACCATGTGGCCGAGGAAACCCGGAGGCAGGGGCGCAGCGTGAATTGGGCCATTCGGGGAAGCGACGGGCTTCTCGTCGGCGGGATCGGGTTCCATGGTCTGGAACTCGGGAAGACCCACCGAGGCGAACTAGGCTATTGGCTGGCGAAGCCCTATTGGCGAAGAGGCATCATGACTGAAGCCGTGAGGCGCGTGGCCGCGTTCAGCTTCGCCGAATTCGGCCTGATCCGCATCGCCGCCGACGTCTTTCACTTCAACATCGGATCGGCGCGGGTTCTCGAAAAGGCCGGATTCAAGCTGGAGGGCGTTCTTCGGAAGTACTACCGAAAGGACGGAAACGTCTTCGACGGCATGCTCTATTCAAAGCTGAAGGGTGAGCCGTAGGACGCTCGCCTGGAGTAGGACCGCACGAACCGCACGAATCCTCGGTAATAGCCGTGAAACCCGAAGGCTCTCATCTCTTCAATCGCCTCATCCGCCGTCCAGCCGCACGCTTCGATCCGGTAGATCGCCGACATGACGCCGGTTCGATCCTTGCCGCGAAGACAGTGGATGAAGACGGGACGCTTGGCCGGATCCGTCACGACAGAGAGAAAATGGCGGACCTGCTCTTCGGTCGGATCCGTGGCCCCGAAGATGCCGGCATGCAGTGGTATCTCGACGTATCCCATTCCAGAGCGGAGCACCTCGTCGCGATCGGGGCTGTCGGACCGGAAGCTGATGACCGTGCGGTACCCGCGATCGCGCAAGAGGCGGATGCCTTCGTCCGTGGGTTGCCCCCCACGCGCCACTCCCGGCTGGATCTCCGCGAAATTGGGAATCTCCTCGACCAGACCAGGGACGGCGAAGGGCCTCCCCGTGCTCGTCGTGAGCCGGTCGAGCACACGCGCATCCGCGAGGCCCGGATATACCGGCGCCGCGGAGACGGCAACGGCCAACGCAAGCAGGAACGCGCGTCTCATTCGCGCGACGCGACCGGGATGGGAATGCTCTCGCCGACCTCGAGCGGAACCATGATCGCGCCCAAGGCGGCGATCAGCTCCCTGCGCCAACGCAGGGCCAGGCGAGCGCTCGGGCCGCTATACGCTCCATAATGCGAGGGAATCACGACGGGCGCTCCGAGATCCTCGATCGCGAGCAACGCATCGAGCGAGTGGAGATGCCGGTTCACGTTGAGGAGAACGATGTCGGGCCGGTACTCGGCGCCGACGGCCGCGAAGCCGGGAAAGTATTTCGTGTCGCCGCTGTAGTAGATCGTCGTTCCTAGTGTGCGGATCACGTAACCCAGGGCCCGCCCGTCGGCGCGCGCCTTCATCGATTTGCGCCCTCCGGGATGAAACGCGGCCACGGCGATGATGGAACCCCCGGGAATCGGATACTCGCTTCCCGGCACCATGACGCGCGCACGGATTCCGCGACGCGAAAGGTATCTCGCAGCCGGCGCCGGAGCGAGGATCACGGTTTCCGGCGAAAACCGGGCGAGTGCTTTGGGATCGAGATGGTCTTGGTGTGCGTGGGAAATGAGAACAATCCGGGTCTGATCGTAGGCCTCACGCGGTGGGATCGGGATCAGCCGACGGCGCAGGACGGCCCATCGCCCCGAGAATGCAGGATCGGTGACGATTCCGAATCCACCGATGTCGATGTAGGCGCAGGCGTGACCCCAAAACGTGATCGCGTTCGCGGGAGGCTCGGAGTAGAGCACGGGATCGACGCGGGGCCGCGCGTGAGCCGCCTGCGTGCACCCGAGAGTGCACGCGATCACGACGGTCAGAGTCAACCATGCGCGCGGGGCCATGTGGACGGTTCTACCCCGGCGCCAGGTCGATTCTCCTCGGGGTGGTTATCCGATTGACACCCCTAGCGACGGGGCGTTCAATGGCTTCCCTCCCCAGGGTCAGGAGATGCCGGTCATGAGCAAAGCTTCCCGCGCATCGTCTCTCTTCGTTCTGTCTCTCTGCCTTTTCCATCCCAGACTCGCAACAAGTGAGCCGTACCCCTTGGACAATCCTCTGCCGATCGGGCAACCGCGCGACTACCGTTTCGAATGGGGCTCGCTCGGCGGATATGGCTTCCGATCGGAACAATCGACCTATCGCCTCTTCCTTGATTTGGATGGAAGGGTGGCGGCGCCGCAATTCGGTCTGCTGGATCTCGCTTTCGAGGGTGCCTACGGGCGGCTTGGGGGTAAGACCCAGGGCTCGTTCGGGGCGTCCCTGAAATTGCTCGATGTCTACGGCGGCTTTGAGTACGACCTCGATGAATCGAAGCCCTACGTCAAGCTGTCCCTCCAGGGGGCTCCTCGCCGGGGCGGAATCTTCGGGCGGGGCGATCGGGTGCGCATCGACTACACGCCCGCACGTAGGACCCTCGAGGCCGGAATCAAGATGCCGCTCCCCTGGGCCAACTACCGGGCCACCCGGCCGCGCAACGCGCACGTCGCGATGCCGCGCGGCAGGCTTCCGGATCCCGTCACGGTTTCCTCGACGTTCTGGGCCGCGGACGAAATGGAGCGCTTGCGCCATTCCATGATATGGGTGGACCGGCTGCTCACACCCAACCTGACGCCCAAGAGCCTGACCAGTCGGAAGGGGCGCGCCGCATTCGAACGGGAAGCGAAGGCGGTGGCCGAGCACCTCCGCATGCCGGGGCATTCCTTCGCTGCCGAAGACTCGACCTATCACGCCAGCCTGTGCGCCGCGTTTGCGGCGGCCGCCGGGAGGGACACCGCGACCGGCGAGGCTCTGGCTTCGAGCGCCGGGGCGACCCTGCTCCGGCGCGTCATCGTGCCGTACAACCGCCTCCTTGGCCGCATCAAGCGACCCGGGGAGTTGGGCGGCCTCCTTGTGCAGGCCGGCGCGGAGTTCGACGCGACGCTTGCGGGACCGGCGCTCCGGCTCGACGCCGCGCAGCAGACTGCCGCGTGCGAGGTGTTCCGAGAAGTCCTGGCCCAGCTCGACGACGTGGCCAAGGCGTCCCGCCGGCGATGGCACACCTGGCGGCTTGTCTGGATCCCCCTGAACTTCGGCCTTCGGCCCGACCAATACGATTCTCAGGCTGAGGTCAACGCCGTCATCGGCGAGCTGGTGGATCATCCCTTCTCATCGACGAACACGGTTCGCTACATCTACAACGACCAATTCTTGCAGGAATTGCGGCATTCGATCCTCGAAACACGCTCCTACCAAGTCCTATGGATTCACGATTACAGCGGGCGGAACGGCACGAAGACGCCGGACCAGATCGCATGGGGACTCGCGGTGGATGGCTATATCGAGGCGTTCGTGCGGGCGATCCAGGCCATGGACCGGGGAGAGCGGGACGACCTGCCGGAGTTTCTCATTCTCCTCGACGAATTCTACTACCGCGGCAACGGTTCGCAGGCGGTGATCACCTTCCTGGAATCCCTCGGCACGACGACCGCGCCCGACCTCCCGGACGGTGCGCTCCGGGCCCGCGTTCAGGCGGGCCTCGCGCGCTTGCGTGCGGCCATCGCGGCCTCGCCCACGCTGCGCGCCCGAGGGGACCGCTACGTGCGGCAGCGCGTCAAGGTCCAGGTGGTGATCACACATCCTTACGATCCGACCTTCGTGGACGACATGGTCATGCGGGATCACACGAAGGTCGCCTTCCGCGATGTCTTCGAGGAGGACCCGACCTCGGGCGAGGCGTTCTTCACGGGCCTCGGGATCGGCGAGCATTACGTCGGCCCCCACTGGGAAGACCGGACCCTCGCGGTCCGCGGCACGGAGATCGTGCGCGTGAAGACCGCGGCGCGCGCCCTCTTGATTTCTCAGGGCCTCCGCCCCGAGGAGCTGCCGGGCTTCCTGCGCGAACGGCCCTACCCGGCGACGTTCGCCCGGACTTGTGACTCCCTGCGCACCGCGGGCTTGACCGCACACGTGCTCACCGTGACGAACGGCACGGGATTGCGCATCAAGACCGCCACGGTGCTCAAGGCCGCCATCTACAACTTGATGCAGCGCGGAGCCATCCTCTTGGCACCCGATTCGCTCTGGACGAGCGATTTCTGGGCCGCGATGTTCGTCTCCGCGGCCATTCGAGGGTGCCACGTCTTTCCGATCGCGCCCGCCCTGGAGAACGCGCCGAGTAGCGCTCTCTCGACGATGGGTCTGATGCACGAGACCATGTGGATGCTCTTCCGGTCCTCCGAGCTGCTCGCGGACGCCATCCGGGCCTCCGGGGGAACGCTGCGCGTCGGTCTCTATACCAACGAGGTGGACGTGGGCGACATTTGCTCGCTGGTTGGCCGCATGGTCGGCAACGATTGGCAAAACGCGCCGCTGCGCGACAGGATCCGCATTCATCCGTCGGTCGCTCGCGTTCTCCGCGAGGAATATGCCCGGATGCTGGCGGATTCCGCGCTGCCGGTGCACGCGATGCATGTCGACCACCCGCACAAGCCCCACCTGCACCTCAAGGCTCAGTTCTTCGCGAACGAGGCGGCCCTGTCTCTTCTGGCGCGCGAGGAGTGGGCCGGCGTGTTGACCCGGTACCTGGAAGTGCGCAGGCGGCAGGTGAACGGTACCGCCTCCGAGGAAGAGGCGATCAACCCCGCCCTGATTCGGGAATGTTTCACGCGAGGGGCCTCGCCCGGCTCCGGACCCGCGCCCCAGGATTCCATGGGCGCGCTCGACGCATTCGATCGGGGGGATGCCATCGCCTTGTCCACGCTGGGATCCCATAATCAAGACAGGCGGAGCATGTTGCTCGATGGAGAGGTGTTGACGGCCGTAGCCGGAGAGGATTGCCTGCCCGCCATGATCGACTTCGCGTTTCTCATGGAAACCGCGACATGGCCCGAAAAGATCGAGGATCTCGATGCCTGTTTCCCCGAGACGAGCAGCTTACTCCGCAGACTGAGCCGCTGGCTCCGCGACTTCATCTAGGAGGCGCATGCGTACACGCCGAGTCTTCATCGCACTTCAACTGCTTCTGGCATTGCTCGCCTTCAGCGGCTGCAGCTCCTGGAAGGCGCTCAACGCTCCCCCCGCGCAATATCTCGCCAAGAGACCGGGGGCCCTCTTGCGCCTGAACACGCGGCAAGAAACCTGGTTGAAGCTTCACAACGCGCGCGTCTCGGGCGACAGCTTGATCGGCGAGGTATGGGAGCGCGGAAGCGGAACCGCCGCGTTTCCCCTCGACTCGGTCATGTACATCGAGGCCAGTCAATTGAGCACGGGGAAGACGGTGGGGTTGATGCTTCTCGGCGGCGTGGTGGTGGGGACCATCGTGTTCCTCTCGGCTCTCTCGTCGACCCTCGGCGATTAGGGCGCGGGACCCGGCATGTAGTGTAAGCTGGCCTTCCTATGGTGAGATTGCGCGCACGGCGCCTCCTATCGGCGATCCCTCTCACCTTTCTCGCTCTTGCTCTCTCCCCACCGGCCACCGCCTCCGGCGCGACCAGGGAGAAGATCACCCGGGCCGCCGAGATGCCGCCTTTCTCCTTCAAGGGGCCGCAGAGTCCCGATGACCTCATGGCGTCCCCCGAGGCGTTCGCGCCGCTCGCGGCCGCGGTGCGCGCGCACGTCGAGCGGATCCTCCGGGATTACGATATCCAGGACGAGACTACCCTCAAGAACCTCCACACCACTCTGGCGCACCTCGATCTCCTGGACGGGAGGGACGATGAGGTGCTGGAAGAGGTGAGCGCGGCGCGTCAGCTGGAGGAGAAGACCGACGAGAGGCTCCTCGGCATCACGTTCTACAGCGAGGCCATCGCCTGGGCCCGCAAGGACGCGGGACGGGGCGCGGGCGAATTCTTCCTGCATTCGCTCCGGAGCCATGTGAACCAGTACCTGAACGGGCTGCCGTGGGAGGAAGTGCGCCAGGCCGTGGCCCGGGACAGGGCCCTTCTGGATCTCACGAACGAGCATGTCGTCCCCTCCTGGATCCGCTCGCGATCTCCCGAGCCCGACTCCAAAGCGGAAGAGGGCGTCATCTCCCTACCCGTCGCGGATCGAATGATCTTCGAGCGGGTCCTTCTCACGCTCATCCTGCCGGTGAAGAATGAATTCATGCAGGCGCTCGAAAGCTTGGCCGAGGCGCACCAGCCCGCGGACCGAGGGACGCCTCTCCCGGTGGACATCTGGAAATCGCGCGCGGTGAGCCTGAAGGGCGATGAGAGGCTCACCCCGGTCGTGGTGGCGATCTGGGATTCGGGCGTCGACACGTCCGTCTTTCCGGATCGGCTCTACGTCAACAAGCGCGAAAAGCCGAACGGCAGGGATAACGACGGCAACGGCTTCGTGAGCGACGTGAACGGCATCGGGTTTCGCTACGACGGGGGGCGAACGCCCGAGCTCTGCTACCCGATCGACGGCGAGGACAAGAGGCTATTGGAGAGGGACCGGGCGACAACCCAGGGAAAGGCGGACTTCTTCTCCGGCATCGACAGCCCCGAGGCCCGCGCCTACAGACAGGGTGTCGCCGAGGGAGGGCGCGATTCCCTGCGTATCGGTGATGCCGACAAGAGGATCATGAACCACACGCACGGCACGGAGGTGGCCGACATCGCCGTGACGGGAAATCCCGCGGCCCGCCTGCTCGTCGTGCGGCAAAGCCTCAGGGACAATCGGGGAGAAACTCCCCTGATGGACGCAGCGGGGTGGCGCCGGTTCGCGCTCAATGCGCTGTCCATCGTCGGGTACTGCAAGGCCCACGGCGTGCGCGTGGTGAACATGAGCTGGAGCCTCTCGCCGCCCGCGATGGCCCCCATTCAACCCGGCTCGGGAGTGGGAATCCTGGAACAAGAGCAGGGCGCGAGATTCGCGCAAGAATGCTTCGCGATCATCAAGCGCGGCCTGACCTTGGCCATCCAGAGCGCGCCCGAGATCCTGTTCGTCGCCGCGGCGGGAAACTCCAACGAGGACGCGACCTTCTCCGAAGGGATCCCGCCCTCGCTGGAATTGCCGAATCTCCTGACGGTGGGCGCCGTCGATCCGTCCGGGCAGCCGACCGAATTCACGAGCTTCGGGAAAACCGTGGTCCTCTACGCCAACGGCAAATCGATCGAGGCTCGTATCCCCGGAGGCGAGCGCATGACCGTCTCGGGAACCTCGCTGGCCGCTCCCCAGGTGACCAATCTCGCGGCGAAGCTCTTTGCCCTCGCCCCGTCCCTCAAGGTCGCCGACGTGATCGACCTTATCAAAGAGGGCGCGAGCCCCAGCCGGGACGGAACGATCTCGCTCATCAACCCCAAACGCTCCGTGGTGCTATTGCAGATCCGCAAAGACAAGAAGCGCTGGCCGTAGTCGATCCAGACGCAGCGCCCCTACTTCAAGATTGCGAACCGTCCCGTGACGCTCCCATCGGGCGAGCCTACCCGGTAGAAGTACACTCCCGACGGAAGCACCTCTCCTCGCTCTCCCCTACCGTCAATCCGCACCTCGTGCTCACCCGCGGGCAGATGCGGCGTCTCCAGCAACGTCCGCACGAGACGTCCTTGAAGATCGAACATCGTTACCCTCACGCGACCTGGATTCACCGTAGTGAAGGCCAGAACCCCTAAAGGATTGAGCGGGTTTGGAGCAACCGACGCAGCGTTGTGACCTCCGCCCGGATTGATCACTCGAACCTGGTCGGTGCCCGCGAACTTCTCACCCGTCACCAGCGACCCCGTCACCTCGAGAGAATTCACCCCAAGAACGAGGAGCGGATCGAGCGCCTCGCGGCTGAACTTCACCATGAGATCGGGGACCCCGTTTCTATTGCGATCCCCCACAACCGCAAACTTGGGCACCGGCGGCACGGACCCGGCGAGGCGCAAGGTGGAGACATTGATGCTCGCCGGATCGAACCCCGTGGGCTCGACGTAGGCCGTCACCCAGGGAGCGTCGCTCTTCAGGTTGATGACGTTCGGGTCGAGATCCACAGCGGCTGCGAGCTCGCGTGCCGGAGCGCAGCCGTTCAAGAAGATCGACAGACTCCCGAAATAATTCGCCACGACAAGATCCGTCCTCAGGTCCTTGTCGAGGTCGCCGGCGGCGATACCGTAGGGTAAGTTGCCCGCGGCAATGTCGGTGTGGGACCCCAGAGCCCCGGCTCCGTTCCCGAGCAGAATCGAGGCGTCGTTCGAGTTATAGTTCGCGGAAGCCAAATCGAGCAGGCCGTCTCCGTTCAGATCGGCGATGGCGATCTGGATCGGCCCGCCACCCGTGGCGTAGTCCACCCTCGGTCCAAGCGACCCGTTGCCCTTCCCAAGAAATACCGAGAGGAAGTCGGAATTGCGGCAGGCGACCACGACATCTGTCTTCCCATCACCGTTCAGGTCGGCCGCCGCGATGCCCTCGGGCCCTGAGCCAAGCGAGTAATTGGTATCTAGTGTGAGTACGCCCGCTCCATTGTTGAGGAGAACTCCTATATACCCATTGAGGTCGGTCACGATCACGTCGAGGGAGCCGTCTCCGTTCAGATCGGGCATGACGAGTCGCCAGGGGGAACCCCCAACATAGACCGAGGTGGATACTCCGAACGTGCCGTCCCCAACCCCTCGGAGCACGGAGACGCTCGCGGAGTTCGGCCTGGTTACCACCATGTCGGGTTTTCCGTCGCGGTCGATGTCACCGATCGCGACCGAATGAGATCGAGGAACGCCGCCCGTCGGGAAATCCCGTTTGGGTCCGAACCCGCCCGACCCATCCCCAAGAAACACCGAGATGTTATCGGAGCTGTAATCGGCGATCGCCAGATCCGGGACCCCATCGCCGTTCAGATCGGCGATTGCACCCGACACAGGATCCGTTCCAACCGTCAGTCTCAATGGAGCACCGAACGAGCCGTCGCCTGCCCCCGGGAGCACGACGACGCCAGGCGCACCCACCACAACGAGATCGAGTCTACCGTCGGCATTCAAATCCGCCGTCTGCACGTCAAACAGCCCCGATCCCACGAACTTCGTCTTCAGAGTAAACGAACCCGCCGGGCAGGGCGCCGGGGCTTCGTCGATGCGTGTGGCTCGTGACTCCCCCGCCGGGCCGCCCGAGTAGAATACGATCTGATCGTTGGTGTGGTCTCCGTCTGTGCATATCGGGAAACGAAATCGCAGGTACAGGTAGCGGGACCCTGGAGATTGCAGAATGCCGTTGATGAGATCTGTGAGATCGATCCCACCAGTTGCGAAGAGGTCGGCCTCGGAGACAAGTCTGAACAAATTGAACGCGCCTTCCACTTCGGCCGTGTTTACAAACCGGTTCGGCAGTGGATTGCTGCTCCGGAGATATTCGATGATTACCCCAGCTCCAAGCGAGCCGAAGGGTATACCGACCCTGTCCTGCTCTTGGACGTGCAGCGAGAAGCTGCTCCCACGGGTCCAAGGCTTGGTATCGAACGATAGTACGGAGTAGACGTTGTAGTCGCCCGCATCATCCCCTACCCACTCGCGAGAGAGAAGCCCCCCCGTCATCCCCAGCGGAGGAGGGCATTCCGTTCCAGGCGCACTCCCATTCTGGCCCTGGATGCCGATCTCATACGTGCCGGTGTCATTCACCGGAAAAGGCGAGCTCGGCAGTTCGCTCACCGTTTCGATGCTCACGGTCTTCTCGTCGCTGAGCAGCCCGTCCGAGACACGAACCGTCCCGCTCGCGAGCCCGACATCGCTGGCTGTCGGCGCCAGTTGCAGAATCCCGACCGAAGCGATGGTGTTGTAGCCGGTCGTGACCGACATGTACGTCGGTCCGGCGGCCTTCGAGAACACGAGTGAATCACCGTCGCTGTCGTTGGCACCCAGGGTCTGGTAGGCGGTCGATCCCGCCAGCACCACCACCGGGGAGGGCTGGTAGAGGATAGGAGCGACGTCGGCCCGGGTCGAAACGACGAACGACTTCTGATCGGAGAGGTCGCCGTCGGTCACCATGACCATGACGGTCTGGGCACCCACATCGCCGCTCCCGGGGTTCAGACGTACGTTCCCCATCCCCGCGGTCGCGTCCACGGTCGTGACCGTCATGTAGGCCGGTCCGGAAACGGTTGAGAAGGTGACTGGGTCCGCATTCGGATCGCTGGCCGACAGCGCTTGATCCTTGATCTCGCCGACGCGGACATTCATGTTGGAAGGCTGGGTCAATACTGGAGCGGCGTTCTCCTTGGTGACCGTGATCGAGAGCGTCTTCTCGTCGGTAAGAACGCCGTCCGTTGCGCCCACGGTTGCGTTTGCCGTGCCATGGCTCCCAAAGCCCGGCGACACCGTGATCTCGCCGACACCGCTCCCCGTCCCCGGATCGACGGTTGTGACGATCGCGTACGCCGGGCCCGACGCGAGATAGAAGCCAAGCGGGTCCCCGTTGGCGTCGCTCGCGTGCAACGTCTGTGACTGCGCCTCGCCCTCGCCTACCGTCATGTCCAGAGGCTGAGTCAGAACCGGCGCGACGTCCGGGCCCAACGTCTTGATCTGGAAGGACGCCTGATCGGCGAAGAGACCGTCCGTCACCCCGACGCTGGCGTTGGCCGGACCTGTGTCCGATGGCCCCGGCGCCAGGTGCACGTTGCCCACCGCAGCGCCTGTCCCTGGGTTCATCGTCGTGATCGTCATGTACGTCGGGCCGAACGCTTTCGAAAACGTGAGCGGATCGCCGTCGGCGTCGGTCGCATGGAGCGTCTGGTCGGCGGTGTCCCCGGCAGTGACTGTCATATCGGACGGATGCGCGAGGATGGGCGCGACGCCGCTCACGGCTGCGGCGCGCATCGCGGGAGCATTCGAGAGCGCGACCGCGGCCGGACCTGACGTGAATGCGTGAGCGGCCGAAATGGGAAGGAAGAACGCCATAACGATCAGGAGGCGCGCAAGGAGTGCGAGCATGGACCGGGGCCGGGGCATGAGCTACCTCCAGGAGGGCTGGCCTGTGGGCATCGAGGGGAGGCTAGCACCGTACTCCTATGCGTATCGGCGCACCAGTGCTGGATTTCTCGCCCTGAGGGTTCGGCGCGACCACCGAAGGCAAGAAGCGCAGGCCGCAACGCCGGTGGACGCGGCCGGGCCACGGGCTTAGTCTCGCAGCGCGTGGAAACCCTCATCGGTAAGCGGATTTCTCATTACCACATCCTGGGACAGCTCGGCGCGGGCGGCATGGGCGTCGTCTATCGGGCTCATGACGCGCAGCTGGACCGCGACGTAGCCTTCAAGCTCCTGCCCGATGAATCGATGGGGAGCGAAGCCGCCCGGTCCAGGCTCCTCCGCGAAGCGCGCACCGCGGCCGCGCTCACCCACCCCCACATCTGCCACATCTACGAAGCAGGCGAGGTGGACGGCCACGTCTACATCGCCATGGAGCTTCTCGAGGGCCGAGCCCTCTCGGATGCGATCCCTCCGGGAGGCATGCCGCTCGAAACCACCCTTCGAATCGGAATACAGATCGCCGAGGCTCTCGCCCATGCCCATGGCAAGGGAGTCATTCACCGCGACCTCAAGACGAACAACGTGATCGTCACACCGGAGGGCCGGGCGGTCGTCCTGGATTTCGGCCTGGCCAAACGCGAGCGGGTCCAGGAGGAAGACGGCTCGACCGAGCTCTTGAGCTTGGCACCCACGGCGACGGGCGTCGTGATGGGCACGCCGGCGTATCTGAGTCCCGAAGTCTTGAAGGGAGAGCGCGCGACCGCTCAAGGCGACATCTGGGCGCTGGGGGTCGTGCTGTACTACATGGCCTCGGGAGAGCGCCCCTTCCACGGACGTTCGATGGCGGAGCTCGCCGGCGCGATATTGAAAGATCAGCCGGCGCCGCTCCCCGAGCGGGCGCATCCTGGACTGGAAGCCATTATCCAGCGCTGCCTCGCCAAGGAGCCGAGCCAGCGTTACAAGCTGGCGAGCGAAGTGCAAGCCGCGCTCCAGGCATTGCAGCCGGGCTCGCATTCCGTCGCCCCACGCACGCACGTGCCCTGGGGGCGCCTGGCCGTCTATGCAGCCGCGGTTACGGTGACCGTCGTGACAGTGCTCCTGGCGACACACGGGATACGCGGGCGCGAGCAGGGAGGGGCCGGTTCCTCCGGGGGGCGCATCGAATCCCTGGCCGTGCTGCCGCTCGCCAACCTGTCCGGCGATCCGCGCCAGGAGTACTTTGCCGATGGCTTGACCGATGAGCTGATCGCGGACTTGGCCTCGATCAAATCGCTCACGGTGATCTCCCGCACCTCGGTCATGCGATACAAAGGGACGAAGAAGCCCCTTCCCGAAATCGCGCGCGAGCTCGGCGTGGATGGAATCGTCGAGGGCTCCGTCCTGCGATCGGACGACCGCGTGCGGATCAAGGTTCAGCTCATCGACGCCGCCAAGGATCGCCACTTGTGGACGCAGAGCTACGACCGCGACGTGAAGGATATCCTGGCCATGCAGGGCGAGGTGGGGCGCGACATCGCTCAGAGAATCAACGTCCAGATCTCTCCGGGCGAGCAGGGAAGCATCGTGAAGCCGCGGCCGGTCAATCCCCTCGCGTACGAGGCCTATCTCCGAGGGCGGTACTTCTGGAACAAGCGCACCCAGGCTGGACTCCTCCAGGCCCTGGACAACTTCA
>JBGPMB010000026.1:0-21332 GCA_041486775.1 Candidatus Eiseniibacteriota bacterium
CGCTCGAGAAGGGAAAGCCCGTCCCGGTAACCCGCCCCGCGAACACGCTCGCGGACGGAATGACGCCTCCCTTCGTCGGGGCGATCCCGCTCGAGGCCGCCCGGCGCCTGGTGGACGAGATCGTCACGGTCACGGAGGAGGAGATCATCGCCGCGATGGAGCTTCTCTTAACCCGCGCCAAGCTCTACGTCGAAGGATCGGGCGCCGCCGCGACCGCTGCACTCCTCTCGGGCAAAGTGCGCCTGCCCGACGGCGCTCTCACCGTCGCGATCGTCTCGGGAGGCAACGTGGATCCGGAGCGCTTGTGCCAGGCCTTGGTTCGGACGTGAAAACACTCGTCATCTCGCAACGGGAGGTGCCGGCGCTTCTCCCCATGAAGGAGTGCGTGGACGCCATGGCCGAAGCGCTCCGGGCGACGAGTCGCGGCGACGCGGTGCTTCCGCTCCGCTCGATGGTCTGGCTCCCCGACCGGTCGGGACTCCTGGGCCTGATGCCCGCGTATCTCGGATCCCCGCGCGCCTTCGGGCTCAAGGTGGTGTCGGTCATGCCGGGGAATCACGGCACCCAGTACGACTCCCATCAGGGTGTCGTGCTCCTCTTCGACGTGGAGAACGGCGCCCTTCTCACGGTGATCGACGCCACGTCGATTACCGCCATCCGGACCGCGGCGGTGAGCGGCGCGGCGACGCGTCTCCTGGCCCGCGAGGACGCCTCGGACCTTGCGATCCTGGGCTCGGGCGTCCAGGCGAGAACACACCTCGAAGCCATGCACGCGGTGCGCCCCCTCCGCCGCGTCCGGGTCTGGAGCCGCGATCCGGCGCGCGCGCGCGCGTTCACGGAACGCGAATCCCGCCGCTTCACCTTCCCCATCGAGACAGTCGCGGACGCGCGGGACGCGGTCTCCGGGGCCGACCTGATCTGCACCACGACCGCCTCGCGCGAGCCGGTGCTCCACGGTGACTGGATCGCTCCGGGCGCCCACATCAACGCGGTGGGCGCCTGCTTCGCTTCCTCGCGCGAGCTCGACACGCGCGCGGTCGTCCGCTCGAGGCTCTACGTGGACCTTCGCGAATCGGCGCTTCACGAGGCGGGAGATTTTCTGATTCCCAAGGCGGAAGGCGCGATCGGGGACGACCACATCGTGGGAGAGCTGGGTGAAGCGCTGCTGGGACGGGTGCCGGGGCGCCGCTCGCCGGACGAGATCACGCTCTTCAAGTCGCTGGGAATCGCCATCGAGGACCTGGCCGCGGCGCATCTCATCTACAAGACGGCGCTCGAGCGCGGCGCGGGCACGGCGCTGGAGCTGGGAGGGCTGCGCGATCCGGGCCATTGATCCGCCGCGCCCGGATGAGATCGCGCGGGCGCGGGAACGCATCGCCGGCGCGGCCCTGCGCACGCCGCTCGTCCCGCTGGAGATCGCGGACGCCCCCGCGCGGATCTATCTCAAGCTCGAGAACCTCCAGCCGATCGGATCCTTCAAGCTGAGGGGCGCCCTGAGCGCCATGCGGCTCGCCGATCCGGAGAAGCTTCGGGACGGCGTCTACACGGCGAGCGCGGGAAACATGGCGCAGGGAGCCGCCTGGGGAGCGCGCGCGATGGGCATCCCCTGCACCGCGATCGTCCCCGACCATGCGCCGCAGACGAAGCTCGACGCCATCGAGCGCCTGGGGGCCAAGATCGTGAAGGTCCCCTTCGAGGCCTGGTGGCGCATCATCGAGGAGCACGGCGCTCCCGGGATGGAGGGCCTCTTCATCCACCCGGTGGCGGACCCGGCCGTGATCGCCGGCAACGGCACGATCGGGCTCGAGATCCTCGAGGACCTGCCCGACGTCGACTCCATCCTCGTGCCCTACGGGGGCGGTGGACTTCTCTCCGGCATCGCCATCGCCGTGCTCGCGAAACGTCCGGCGGCGCGGATCTACGCGTGCGAGGTCGAGACCGCGGCCCCTCTGTCCGCTTCGCTGGCCGCGGGCTCGCCCCAGACGATCGAGTATCGCCCGAGCTTCGTCGACGGAATCGGAGGGCGGAGCGTCCTTCCCGAGATGTGGCCGATGGTGCGGGGCCTCGCCGAGGGATCGATCGTCGTGACCCTCGAGGAGGTTGCCGCGGCCATCCGCCTTCTGGTGGAGCGGAACCGCGTCGTGGCCGAAGGGGCGGGTGCTTCTTCCGTCGCGGCGGCGTTGAAGGGCGAAGCGGAAGGGACGAAGATCGTCTGTGTCGTCTCGGGGGGAAACATCGATTCGAGGAAGCTCGCGAAGATCCTGAACGGGGAGATGCCGGCCTAGGCTAGGGCTGTACGTCCTCCACCATGACGCGGACCACGACGTAATCCGCGACCGGCAGGGCGCCCGCCTTCGCCGGCTCGAACTGCCAGTGCGAGAGAGCGGCGCTGGCGGCCGCGACCAACGCGGGATCCGTGGTCCCTTCCTCCTGCATGTCGAGGAATCGGGACTCTCGGATCCGGCCGTCGCTGCCCACCATGACCACGAAGGGAACGAGGACCCGCGGCGGCCCCGGACAGCCGTGGCAGGACCCGACCCCCTCCACCGTGGGCTTTGCTTTCTCGGTGATCTCCTCCTCGAGGAGCGCCTGCGTGCTGTCGATCGGCACCAGATAGCGCCCGGCGTATCGGTACCGCTGCGCGTGACGCACGTTCTCGTACCGGGTCACGCGCGGAGCCTGGGCGACGATCAGAGAATCCGGCTCGAGCGTGAGGGGTAGGTTGAAATCCGTCTCGTCGGACCCGTGCTCCTCTCCCGCGTCGATCTCGAGCCGGCCCCGGATCACATAATGGCCATACTGCAGAGGACGGACCACGAGCGAGACCACGCGCTCCGCGCGCCTCCGCGAGTGCCGGTCCACGCGTGCGATGCTCACGGTGTCTCCGGACACGACCTCGATTCCTTCGGGCACCGAGATGCGCGCCACGCTGGTGACGGAATGGTCGTAGGCGTCCCCGCCCCAGATCCGAACGAGGAGCATGGTCGGCTCGTTCCGGCGAGGCGGGGTCTTGAACCAGCCGGAGATCCCGAACGTGGGCTCCCCTTCGGCGCCTATATTCGCGCGCGCAGGTAGCGCGCCGGCCGCGACGAGAAGCAGAATCGCGGCGATCCAGAGCGGCTTCCGGGCGTTGACGATGGATGGGGGGCGTCTCATGGGTGGTCTCCGAGCTACACGTCTCGGCACATTCGGCTCCAAACTATAGGCGATCCTACGGTTGCTTTGGGCCTGGAACCCCATCCGGCGCGCCGTTAAGATCATCTCGTGCGATCGCTCCTCGTTCGCGCGGCCGCCGCTCTCGTTCTGGCCCTGGCCGCGTTCTCCTGCGCCTCCAGCTCCGTGTTTCAGCTCTCCGTGGACGAGCGTGCGACGCTCCGCATGGCCATGGACACCCCGCTCTCGCTCATCGTCCCCCGGGATCAGTCGCTCAAGAGCTGGGACCGCGCTCAGGAATTCCTGGACCGGTACAGCACGATGAAGCTCCGGTCCGTCACGGACTCCGTGCTGGTCACGTACGACTCGCCGACCATTCAGACGGATCCCTCGCCCGTCGCGGTGGGGTCGGGCATCCGGTACGGCTACTCGGTGTCGCGCACCGCGGATCCGGATGGAATCCGGATCGCCGTGAAGTGCACTCCGAGCAGCACGCTGGGCGAGAAGGACGCGGATCAGAACGCGCACATCGCGGTCTATTACATCAAGACGGGACAGATCGCCTGCGACCGCTGCATCGTGCGCTAGTGGTTCGGGCGGGGGACCCGCTCAGGAATGCAGCTCCACCACGTCCCGGTCCGTGAGCACGTGGTCCCGGTCCACCTGCTGACCGTCGAATCGCGCCGTCCCTCCCCAGATGCGGGCATACGTGACGTGCTCCGCCAGCTCCTTGTGCACCGCGAGCGCGAGCGCCTGCACGGTGGCGCCGCGCTTCAGAACGAAGGGGCGCTCCATGTCCGGCTTCTTCCCGGGCTCCTTGGCGTAGATCCGGATCCGTCCGAGCGACTGAAAGAGGAGCGGCCGGAGATCCTCCAGCCCCGCGCCATGCTCGGCGGAAATTCCGTGGAGCGGAATTCCGGCCGGGATCGACTCCCGCGCGAGCGAGAGGAACGTGCCGTCCGGATCGAGATCGATCTTGGCGCCGATCGCGAAGACCGGTTTCACCGACAGGAAAGACGGCGCGTCGGGAGGAAGCGGCCGCTCCCGGGGCCAGACGCGCGCCTTCTCCAAGAGCGCTAGGAGCGCGCGCACGCTCTCGTCCACGTCGTCGGCCGTCACGTCGAGCACGAGCAGGACCCCGTCCGCGCCGTGCAGGAGGTTGGCGAGGTAGCTCTCGGTGTGATTCGGGGCGACCGGCGGCGTATCCACGAGCTGAACCTGCACGTCCTCGAAGGGCATCATCCCGGGCAACGGCACCCGCGTCGTGAACGGGTACGGCGCCACCTCCGGGTGCGCGTGGGTCAGCGCGCGCAGGAGCGCCGACTTGCCCGCGTTGGGAGCTCCGATCAGGACCCACTGTCCCGCGCCCTCGCGGGGCACGTGGCCGGGATCGAAGCGCTGCGGGCCGGAACGCTTGGCGCCCTCGCCCTCGTCCTCGAGCTTGGCGAGCCGCTTTCTCAGGTCCGCCTGGATCTTCTCGGTGCCTTTGTGCTTGGGGAGAAGCGCCAGCATTTCCCGCAGCGTCTCGAGCTTCTCCTCGTGCGTGGCCGCCTTGCGGAATCGCTGCTCGGCTTCTTTGTACTGGGGTGTCAGGTTCGCGGGCATATCGAGTCCCCCGGTCCATTCGGGGACACCATTGTACACCCGTGGGGGTCGGGCGTTAGACTCCCGCGGCGTGCTCTCTCTCTCTCTCCCATCGACGTGGCGCCGAGCCTGACGTGAGCGAGACCCCTCCATCCTCGGGGCGTGGCGTTCCCTTCCCGCGGGCGGGGCTGATCGCGCTGGCCCTGGGGGGCGTCCTCTACGCATTCGTGGCCGCGACAGCGTCGATGCGCGCCGGGCCCAGGGAATGGGGACTCCACGCGGCGGGTTTCCTCGCGCCTCCCCTCCGGATCGCCCTCCTCGCGGCGCTCTTCGCATGTGCGGCGCTCCTCGGGCTCGAAGCCTTCCGGCCCGGGGGTGGCGCGGGCGCGGAGGGTGCGTCGCGTCGGACCCGGGAGAAACGACGCTCCCCTCTGTGGGTGCTGGCGCTCCTGCCGCTCTACGCGGGGCTCCTCTGGCTCCTGCGCGCGCGGACGCAGCTCTTGGGCGACGGCGCGGTATGGCTCACCACGGCAAAGACCGGGGAGCATCGCGCCTACAGCGAGCCCCTCTTTGCGGCGCTCTGGCAGGCCTTCGCCGCCCTCGTGCGGAGCGCGGGTAGCACGCCCGATGCGCTCACGATGGCGCTCTTCCCCGTGCTCTGCGGTGTCGCGGCCGTCCCGATCCTCGCGGGAATCGCGAGGGAGATCGCGCCCTCGACGCGGGGCTCCGCCCTGGCCCTGGGGCTTCTCCTCACGCTCGGCCTGTCGCAGCTCTACTTCGGATACATCGAGAGCTACTCCGCGGCGGCCGTCTTCATCCTGCTCTACCTCTGGCTCGCCCTGCGCCGCGCCCGCGGCGCCGATTCTCCCTGGGTCTTGGCGTTCGCACTCGGCCTGGCGGCCGCGACGCACCTGGGCGCGCTCTACCTCGTTCCCTCGTACCTACTTCTCGTGTGGCTCGAGAAGCGATCCATGGCGCAGCGTCTCCTTCTCCTCGCGCTCCCGTTCGTGATCTTGGCGACGCTCCTCCTCGTGCTGCAGTACCGCCCTTCCCAGTGGGCCGCACCGCTGCGCGCGGCCACGAGCGGCGTTCGCGAGGGTTTCGAGGGCGCGATCTTTCACCGGCCGTACCCCTTCCTCTCCTACGCGCATCTGGCGGATGTCGTGAACGCGGTGCTCCTCGCGATGCCCGTGCCGGCGCTCCTGATTCTCGGATGGGCCGCGGCCACGCGCGGGCGGCTCCGTCCGTTCTCGCCGGCGCTCCGGGTCCTGACCACCGCGGCTGTCCCCGGATTCCTGCTCCTCTGCTTCTTGATGACGCCGGTCGCCCCGGCGCAGGATTGGGACCTGACGTCGATCTTTCTCCTCCCGGCCGCGGTGCTCGGCGTGGCCGCCGGCGCGCGGCTCTGGGGGAGCCGACCGGGCGCCCCGATGGCGGCGGGGCTGGTGGGGATCTCCATCGTCTCGCTCTTCTCCTTCGCTCTGGTGAACGCGAGCGAGCAGGCCTCGGTCCGACGCTTCGGCGCGCTGGTGAACGATCCCGCCCGTGTATCACCCTACGGGCGGTCCTACGGCAACAGCGTGCTCGAGCTCTACTATCGGGACAAGGGCCGCTACCAGGACGCCCTGCCCTACGCGCGGGCCGCCGCCCAGGCCGAGCCCACGAATCCGCGCAACTGGACCAACGTCGCCTACGAGCTCATGCGGCTGGACCGCTATGGCGAGGCCATCACCTATCTGCGCGAGGGAATCCGGCGCGGACCACAGCGATGGCAGGGGAACTACAACTTAGGCCTGAGCTACATCAAGCTGGGCCGGTACGCCGAGGCGGTCCCGCCCCTCGAAGAAGCGGTGCGAATCGAGGGGAACATGCCCGTGCTCCGCCACAATCTCGGTCTCGCGCTCTACCGCAGCGGGCGCCCCGATTCCGCCCTCACGGTCTGGCGCGAGATCCTGGTTCGCTGGCCAGGCTACGCCGCCTCGCTTCGGGTCGCGCAGGAAACGCCGACCGAATAAGTGCTAGGATGCGCCGTCCCATTCGGAGGGCTGATGAAGCGCGTGCTCGACCTGGGTCTTCGGCTCGCCTCGTTCCTCTACCTGATCTTCCAGTTCCTCGTCGTGGGCTTGGCGCTCCTGCCCGCCGTCCTCTTCGTGAAGGTCTTCTGGTCCTCGGGCTCGCCCCTTCTTCTCGCCTTCGCGTTCGGGATCGGATATCTCATCTTCGGCCTCGCCTATCTGGTGCTGGTCATCCTGATCCGGCACCTGATCCGCTTTCGAAGCCGCGAGGGGGACTACCCCTTCGTCTCTTCCTACGCGATCCGATGGGCCTTCGTGGGCTCGCTGGTGGGGCTGGCGAAGATCCTGATCCTGGATCACATCAAGGGCATGCCGCTCCTGAACGCGTTCTATCGCATGATGGGCGCGCGCATCGGGCGGAACGTGCTGATCAACACGTGCAACATCTTCGATTTCGATCTGATCGAGATCGGCGACAACTCCTTCGTCGGAGGCGACGCGGTGATCATCGGCCATGTCGGAGAGCGGGGCGTGCTCCGCATCCGCCCGGTCCGGATCGGCCCTCGATGCACCGTGGGACAGTCCTCCGTCGTCTTCCCCGGCGCGACCATGGAGGAGGGCTCGGTCCTGGGAGCGCTCTCCCTCCTCCCCAAGGGGAAAACGCTCCCCGCGGGCACCGTCTGGGGCGGGAACCCGCTCCGCGAGATCCATCGGGAAGGGACCTAGGTGCCTCGAGAAGGCGGCGACCGGCTCGGGCTGCGCGATCAGCTCGCGCTCTCCTGCTTCTGGCTCGCGTACAATTTCGAGTGGGGCGCGCTCCTCCCCGTCGTGCTGCCGGGCCAGATCGCGGCGATCGTGGGCGACGCGCGGAAGGAGCTCTTCAACGGCTTGGTTCCCGCCGCCGGCGCGGCGCTCTCGCTCTTCGCCACTCCCCTCGCGGGCGCCCTCTCGGACCGTTCGCAGAGCCCGATGGGCCGGCGCCGTCCCTATCTCGGGGTCGGCACGGCGATCAACATCCTCTTTCTCCTCCTGCTGGCGCGGATCGGCGCGGGAGGGAGCATCGGTCTCTTCCTCGTCTGTTATCTCGGCGTCCAGCTCGGCGCCAACGTGGCGGGAGGTCCTTACGCGGGACTCATTCCGGATCTCGTGCCGCAGGAGCAGCGCGGATCCGCGAGCGGCTGGCTCGCGCTCATGACTGCGGTGGGGACGATTCTCGGCGTGGTCGCGGCCGGGGCCCTCCTCCGAGGCCAGAGTTATGTACCGATCTACCTCGCCATCGCCGCGACGCTTCTCAGCCTCGCCGTCGTCACGATCGCCGGCGTGAAGGAGCGTCCACTCTCCGTTCCTCCGGACCCCTTCCGGGCGCGCGCCTTCGCGGCCTCGTTTCTGCTCCGGGGGCCGCAGTACCGTGATTTCTTCCTCGTCCTCCTCACCCGCGCGATGATCATGATGGGAATCTTCTCCGTGTTCACCTTCTTCCAGTTCTTCCTGCAAGACGTGGTGCGCGTGGCGAACCCCGCCCTCGCCACGTCGTATCTCATCGCGGTCATCATCGTCACGGGGATTCCAACCAGCCTCGCGGCGGGCGCGCTCTCGGACCGCCTCGGCAGGAAGCCGCTCGTCTACGCGAGCGGCGGGCTCATGGCGGCCGCATCGCTCCTCTTCATCGGCGTCGGATTCTTCCCCTCGTTCGCCGCGATGCTCTGGATCGGCGCGTTCTTCGGCATGGGCTACGGGGCCTATCAGGCCGTGGACTGGGCGCTGGCGATCGACGTGCTCCCCGAAGGAACGTCCGCGGCCAAGGACATGGGGATCTGGCACGTCTCCCTCGTCCTTCCACAGATGCTCGCGCCCGCGCTCACCGGGCTCATCCTGGCCGCGCTCAAGTCCCGCTCGCTTCTCCTGGGCTATACGGTGGTCTTCACATTGACAGCGCTCTGGTTCATCCTCGGGACGGTCTTCGTCCGGCAGATCCGGAGCGCGCGATGATCCCCGATCTCCTGACCTTCGATATCTTCGGCACGGTCCTCGACTGGCGGCAGGGTCTCCGGCGCTCCCTCCTGCGTCACGGGGTCGAGCTCGGGCCTCTGGACTTCGACCGGGTGATCGACATCCAGGCCGGCCTCGAGTCGGGCTCGTTCCGCTCCTATGCCCCGATTGTCGCCTCGAGCCTGGTTCTGGCTCTGGGAATCCCACTGGCCACGGCCCGGGCGATCGGCGAGGAGGCGGGAAGCTGGCCCGCCTATCCCGATTCCCGTGGGGCGCTCTCGCGCCTGCGCCGCATCGCGCCCTGCGTCGCGAGCACCAACAGCGATCAGAGTCACGGGCGCCAGGTGCAGCGCGAGCTGGGCTTCGATCTCGACGGCTGGATCTGCGCGGAGGAGGTCCGTTGTTACAAGCCGGACCCCGCCTTCTGGCGCCACGTCGCGGCGCGCCGCGACGTTCCCTTCGGCCGGAGCTGGTGGCACGTGTCGGCGTACGCGGACTACGATCTGGTCACGGCGCGCCGGTTGGGGCTGACCTGCGTTTTCGTCTCGCGGGCGCACGCGCGATGGGGTCCCGCGGATCTCCACGTGCGGGATCTGTCCGAGCTGGCGGCGCGCCTCGAGGCCGCTGTCCCCTGATGTTCCGAAGGGGCGAAATCCGGTAGAGTGGTCGCCCATGCCGGGAACCGAGACCCACGAACCCAAGCTGCCGGACCTTCGCATCGTCCCGACCGCCCTTCTGGTGCCGCACGAGCAGGAGGACGAGAGCCGCGTGGTGCGCCTTTCCGAGCGGCTCCGGGCCGCAGGGGTCCTCAAGAATCCGCCGATCGTGACGGAAGTCGTCTCGGCGGAGCGCGGCCAGTGCCTCGTGGTGCTGGACGGCGCGAACCGGGTCTCCGCCGCCCGCGCCGCGGGTCTGCCGCATTTCCTCGTTCAGGTGGTCCGTTACGATGACCCCGGAGTCGAGCTCACGACCTGGCATCACGCGCTCTCGGGATTTCCATACGAGCGTCTCGAGCGCGAGCTTCACCGCGTGCCGGGCCTCTTGCTCCGGCACGAAGCGCAGAGCCACGCCCGGGCCCTTCTCGCGCGGCGCGAGGCGATCGCGCTGGTCCTCTCGGGGCCGGACGAGGCGCTCACGCTCCTGGGCGACCACGGGCTCTACGAGAGGAACGCGCTCCTGAACGCGGTCGTGGATCTCTACCGGGACCGCGTGCCCTTCCACCGGGCCACGCGCGATTCGATGGCCGAGGCGCGGGAGCGGTTTCCGGACGTGACGGCGCTCGTGGTCTTTCCCAAGTTCCATCCGGAGGAGATCATCGAGATCGCGACGAGTGGCGCGCGTCTTCCGGCGGGGATCACCCGGCATGTGATCCCCTGGCGCGCGCTTCGCGTCAACATCGCCCTCGATATCCTCGCCGATCTCCACAAGTCCATCGAGGAGAAGGACCGCTGGCTCAAGGCCTGGATCGAAGAGCGGATCGCCCAGAAGCACGTTCGCTTCTACGCGGAGAGCACCGTCCTCTACGACGAGTGACCGGGGGAGCGGAGCGGGTCGGACCCTAGACCGCTTCCTTCACCTGCTCCCACGCCAGGAGTAGCTCGCTCTCGCGCTCGGCGGTGAGCCCGACGTCGCGCCTGCCGTGGAGGGCATCCCACGCCAGCGTATCCCGGATGGTATCCCCGGCCGGCCGGAACGTGAGTCCCTGTGCCACGGCCTTGGCACAATTGGTCCGGGCGAGGCCGTCGGAGCCGCGGAACCGCATCGGGAGCTCGCCAGGCCGGATGCCGCAGGCATCGAGGAATTTCTCCGGCACCCAGGCCACGCGCGTGTCCGCGCCCGTCACGCGGCCGCATTCCTCGAACAATCCGTTCCACGTCCACGGCTCGCGAGGTCCGACGGTGTGGTAGGTGCCGAGCATCTTCTCTTCCACGGCACGAATCACGAAGGCGGCGAGGTCCCGGGCGTCGATGAACTGGACCGGCGCGTCGGGTGATCCGGGCACGAGCATCGTTCCACCTTCGCCCGCGCGGCGGAGCCAGTAGTTGAAGCGTCCGGTGTGGTCCCACGGGCCCACGATGAAGCCCGGGCGAAGGATCGCGGATCTTCCGGCGGCCTCCTTCTCCACCACCGCCTCGCAGGCCGCTTTGAGCGGACCATAGGTCTCGCCGGTGATCTCCTCGGTCGTGACGCTCTCGAACGAAACGCGCGGCGTGCTCTCGGTCTGGCCGCTGACCGAGTGGTCGGCAAGAACGGAGAGCGTGGAGATGTAGAGGTAGCGTTCCGCGGCCGCGGAGAGTCCCCGGACGGAGTCGCGCACCAGGCGCGGCACGTATCCGTTCACGTCCAGGACCTGGTCCCACGTCCCACCCCGAAGCGCGCCCAGGCCGCCGTCGCGGTCGCCCAGAATCTCCTCGGTGCCCTGGAAGAGGCCCGGGTTCGTCTTGCCCCGGTGGAAGAGCGTCACGGCGTGGCCGCGGGCCAGAGCCGCCTCGACGATGTGACGGCCCACGAACTGCGTCCCACCCAGAACGAGTAATTTCATCGCGTCGAGACTACACCCCAGTCGTGCCGGACGAATCGAAGTTTTTCGCCGTAGACGAAGGCGTCCGAGTGATCGGGATTGTGGCACTGGAGGCACGTCGACTCCGGGGGCATCCTTTCCATGCGCGCGAGCGCCGGACGCGCGGCGTGGGCTCCGCCGGGGCCGTGGCAGACCTCGCATTGAACGTTGGCCAGCGGCTCCTCGGGGTCTCCGAGCTTGTACCCGTTCCTCGTGCGGAATCCCACGACGTGGCAGACAACGCATCTCGGCTGGTAGTGACGGTGCGCGTCGAGGAGCGTCTTGAAGGCGGCGGCGTGCGGGGTCGACTTCCACTGGGCGAACTCCTTGGAATGGCAGGAAGCGCAACGAGCCGCCCCCACGTAGACCCCGTTCAGCCTCTCCGGAGAGTCCGGGAAGAGCGGCCTCACGCCGGCCTGCGCCGAGTCGATCGTCCCGACCCGGTCGTAGAAGCGGTTCAGCATGCGTCGCACCGTCGGATCGTCGGGCACGTCCTCGAAGAGCCAGTGGTGGGTCGTGCCGGCGGTGGCGATCCGGTTCGCCGCATCGAGCACCAGCTCCGCCGATTCCAGACCGTAGTTCCGACTATCCTCGTAGAGCACCAGCGTCTTGCCCAGAAATCCCTGGTCGCTCGCGGGCGCGGCGGAGCCCTCGGCCTGGAGGAGCCCGGGCGACTCCGAGACGTTCGAGATGACGAGGTCCACTCGGGGGACCTCCCGGACGACACGGCGGATCGTGCCGGGGTCGAACCTCCCGATGGCGATCACGAGGTCGGCCGGGTCCTTCACGTCCGAGACCGCGCGGGCGAGCGATGCCACCGGATCCTGGATGGTGAGCGCGGCGGCGCTGGCCTCGAACTGCGGCAGGGTTCCCGGGCCGTGCGGCGGATCGAACGCCGAGACGACGGCGACCCGGATTCCCTCCACGCGAAGCACGCGGGAGGCCGGCGCCAACGGAATACCTCGTTCCGCGATGTTCGCGGAGACATAGGGAATCGGCAGCCCCTGCGTCGCCTGGCGGAACCAGCCTGCGCCGAAGAGAAGCTCGGTGGTGCCGATGGCCGCCGCGTCGTAGCGCATGAGCGCCATCGTCTCGAGGTAGAGCCGCTGCTCTTCCCGCGAGAGAAAGTCCAGCTCCGCCTGCTTGTCGGGCCGCGGGAAGGCATTCCCCACGTCGAGGAGGAGCGCCCCTGGGTGGGAGCGCCTCAGACGAGCGATCACGGTCGCGCGCCGCGCGACGCCGCCCGATTGATTCACCTTGCAGCCGCAGTGCTCCAGGAACCCGAACGTATCCCCGGTGAACACGATCGTGAGCTTGCGCGCGGGCTTCCCTGCGGGAGGTGTTGGAAGTGGCTGCGCCGGGGTGAGCCCGAAGAGCTCCGCGGCCGGGATGCTTTCCCTTCCCCGGACGTAGCGCGCGCGGAAGTCGCCCCAATCCCCAGGCTTCGAACCCGCGATCGATGCATAGAGGGAGCGGGCCGGCCGGCTGCGAAACATCTCACGGACGATCTTGTCGAGGGTCACGCGCCCTCCCGACCGGGCCCGCACGAGGCGATCCAGGTAGGCCAGGAGGAAGGGTGCTTCGATCTCCCGCGCGAGCTGGGTCTCCTGCTTCGACTCGTAAAGCTTCTCGAGGTCGTGCTCGGAGCCCTGCACCCGCCTCGCGGTGGCGTAGGAGGTAGCGAGATCCCGCACCGCCGACTTCGGTCCGCCCGCGGCGGACGTGAGACGGGATAGGGCGGCATTATATCAGATGGGCCGTGATACTCTTGTGCCTCGCTTCAGTCGCTACCGGAACCTCCAACTGAGGGATGCCCCCATGCGCGCACACATCAAGCTGGCGACTCCATTTCTTCTGATCCTGGCGGTGGGCGGTTGCGCCCGAGAGAATCCCATGACACCGCTGGCACCCTCACGCGCTTCGGCCTCGAGCGCTCCGCACTTCGTCCTTCTCGCAGGAGACCCGCGGCTGCCCGCGCCGGGGCTGGAGGAAGCGGCCGCGACGCCGGAAGACCGGTCCCTCTTCGCGCGCCTCGCGGGACGCGTTCAGCCACACCAGCAGACAACCGGCCCGAACGCGGTCGTCGTCTGGAACCGTCTCACCCGGGAGCTGGGCATCGGCGCGAAACTGCCTCCGCCCCTCATGGCGCGCGCCTACGCGCTGGTTCAGGTCGGAATCCTGGAGGCCCTCGCGGTCTCGGAAGACCGCCCGCGCGGGAACCTGCCCCAGCATTCGCTCGCCGCCGGTGTCGCCTCACGCGTGCTCGGATACCTCTTCCCCGGTCAGCTCGCCCGCATCCAGGAGGTCGCATCGAATGAGATCGCGCTCGATCCGGTCTCCGGAGGCCGCGCGATCGGGGCGTGGGCCGTGGGCAACGCGGTGGGCCGCGCGGTGGTGGCGCGCGGCAAGTCCGACGGCTCTGACGCGGTCTACACGGGGACGCCCCCCACGGGAGATGGAATCTGGACCGGCACGAACCCCGTGCTCCCGATGTGCGGAACGTGGAAGACCTGGGTGCTGAAATCCGGAAGCGAGATTCAGCCCGAGCCGCCGTACGCGTTCGGCTCGGCGCAGGACTTGCAAGATGTGCAGGAGGTCCTGAACGTCTCCTTGGCGCGAACCCCGGATCAGATCTCGATCGTCCACAAGTGGGCCGACGTTTCCCCGCCCGCGATCTGGAACGATCTCCTGGACGACCGGATCGTGAGCCAGAACCTGGACCCGGTCGCGTCGGCCAGGGTCAGCGCCTATCTCAACGTGGCCATGGCGGACGCCTTCATCGAATGCTGGGCGTGCAAGTACGATTATTGGGTGGCGCGCCCCTTCCAGCGCATTCCGGGACTGGTGACCGTCATCCCCACTCCGAACTTTCCGGGTTACACCTCGGGACATTCCACGATCTCGGCCGCCGCGGCGGTGGTGCTGGGGGAGGCCTTTCCCGCGGAGCGCGACTACTTCATCCAGCAGTCGGAGGAAGCGGCCATGTCGCGGCTCTATGGTGGAATCCACTTCCGGCACGACAACGAGGCGGGCACGCGCATGGGAACCGAGATCGGCGAGCGCGTCGTGGAGCGAATGGACGGGAGGGGCCTAAGGCCGCTGGCCGCGAACAACTAGCCCCCCTCCATCCGGGGAATGGCCCGCTCGCCGCGCGGTTTCATGTTGTAACGGAGCCGCCCAAGCGCGAAACTTAGCGACCGGGTATATTCGCGTCTAACCGACCATGGAGGGGCACGATGGCGGGCAGAGGAAATCCGTCGTTCCTCAAGAATCAGAAAGCCAAGAAGCGTATGGAGAAGGCGACCGAGAAGCGCGCGGCTCGCCAGGCGCGGAATGCGGAGAAGGCTGCCGCGCGCGCCGCGTCCAAGTCCGGAGGCGATGGGGGCGAGAAGGATCCCGAGATCCTGACCCCGGATCCGGACGCCGCCGCGTCCCAAGAGACCGAAGCGTAGGCAGCATCCGATGACGGATGCCACGAAGCGCCTTCGGAAGTCGAAGAACCGGATGATCGCCGGCGTGTGCGGCGGTCTGGCCGAATGGCTCGGCTGGGACCCCACCCTGGTACGGGTGCTCTACGTCCTGGTCTCCATTTTCAGCGCGGCGTTCCCGGGCATCCTGGTCTACATCATCTTGTGGATCGTGATGCCCAACCCCGAGACCGCGTAGCTGATCCGCAAACTGAAGACCGGCGAATACCGGCTCTACTCGAGAAAGCGTAACCCCAAGACCGGCAAACGGCGGAATCTCGGCACGTTCAAGACGCGCGAGGCCGCGCTCCGTCACGAGCGGGCGGTGCAGTACTTCAAGCGGCACTAGGAGAGCGGCGCTCGAAGAGCGGCACTCAGGAGGGCAGCCAACTCCGCCCGCGTGTCACAAAGAGGACCGCCGCGGTCCAGGTGGGGAAGATGTCCACGACCGGCACGAGCTCCGTGAGGAACGTGGGCAGGAACGCGACGTGCCACCCCAAGAGCAGCACGAACGCCGCTCCCGCCACGACATCGAGCGCGTCGTTCAGAGGCGATGCCGCCCCCTCGCCGAAAACCGGAAAGGCGAATATCTGGATCCCGTCGACCACCACGGCCAGCCCGCGCGCGGCCCATACCCGAGCCTTGGAAGGAACCTCGCGCGGCCCCATCGCGCCCCTACTTCTTCACGTCGTCGCCGCGCAGCCCCTTGAGCTTTTCCTCGGCTTCCCGGTTGCGGGGCTCGAGCTGGATCGCCTTCTCGTAGTTCTGGATGGCCAGGTCTTTTTGCCCGGCGGCCGCGTACGCGTCGGCGAGGCTCGAGTAGGCGAATGACGAGTTGGGATTCTGCTGGACGTTGAGCTGGAAGATGCGGACGGCGTCGTCGTTCTTGCCCTTGGCCATCAGGGAGGCGCCGAACTCGTTGAGACTGCGCTCTGTGAAGTCGTAGGAACCCGCCCCGTAGAAGCGATCGTGAAGGAGATTGTACCGGGCCACGGTGCTGTCGATCCCCACCGCGTCGTACACGCCGGCCAGCTCATCGCTCAGCGTCAGGGGACGCGGGCGGCCGCGATGGCAGGTGATGCACTGGACCGCTACCCGGTCCGTTCCCGGGATCTTCATCTTCGACAGGTCCTTGCTCACGTCGTGCACCATTTTCATCATGCCCCGCGCGACGTCCTTCTCGGGCTTCTTGTCCGACACGAAGTCGAACGTGATCAACGGCTGGCCCTCCTGTCCCACGTGGCAGAAGGGGCAGCGGACGCCCAGGGACCGCGTGAATCCGACCATCGTGGCGCTGAGTTTTTCCTTCGGGGTGTCCTTGGGAAGAACCTTGAGATTCTTCGCCCGTTCCGGCCATTCGAACCGGGGCTGCGCGTGGACCGCGCGAACGGCGGCGGTCCCGGACAGAGCGATCACGGCGAGAACTAGAGATGCGGCTCGAACACGACGGCCCAAGATCATCATGGCTCCTTCCCGGCACGGGGTGGCGACAGTATAACCAGGGCCGGCGCTCCCCCTCCAGCCGTTTCCGCACCCCAAGAATCGCTGGACGGCCGGTCCGCGATTTGGTACCTTGGTACCAATGAAGCCACCGAGACCCGTGACCTGGCTCCACCTGGCGTTGGTACTGGTGATCGGCCAGGCCTCCTTCTTGCTCCTTCTTCACGCGCACCGGAGTAGTATCTCCGGGTTGCACCCCGCCATCGTGACGACCCTGGCCGCGGTGGAGCTCCTGGCGGTGTGCCTCTTCCTGATCCCGAAGACGCTCGTCCTCGGGGCGCGCCTCCTCTGGGTCGTGCTCGTCGCGGCGACGCTCCTCCACCTTCACGCCGGTGAAGCCCCGTCCCCGATCTTTCTCGTCTACGCGGCGGGAATCTGGGTCGTCGCCGCGGACGCGGCTCGCCCCCGACGCGCCGAGCCGTGACCGCCCGCCGCGTGGTGACGCGGGTTCAGACGGGTGTCCGCGTGGAGAAGCGCATCCTGCTCGTGCTCAAGGCGCTCGCGGCCACCCTGGATCTCACGCTGGGGGACCTGCTCGAGGGGGTGGTGCTCCACGCGTTCGAGGGCGAAGCGCCCTTCGGTCGCGAGTCGATGAGGAAGATCCAGGCGCTGCGGAAGGTCTATGGCCTCACGCTGACGGCGAAAGACAGTCACCTGCTTCTCGAGAGGCCGCGCCGAGCCCCGCGGCGCGCCCGGTAGCCCAGGCCCACGCGAAGTTGTAGCCCCCGATCGGCCCGAACGCGTCCAGGATTTCCCCGCAGAGAAAGAGCCCCGGATGAAGCCGGCTCTCCAGGGTGCGCGGGTCGATCTCATCGAGCGCGACTCCGCCTCCGGTGACCTCCGCGCGCTTGTAGCCCTCGTCCCCGGTCCAATGGAGCCGGTGCCTCGTCAGCGCCTCGACCAGCCGCGCGCGCGCTACCCGAGTGAGCTGCGACCGGTGCGTGCTTCCCTTCATGCCCGCGTCCGCGAGCAGCGCTTCCGCCAGGCGCGCGGGCAGGCGGGCGCGCAGGATGCCGAACAGGGTCCCCTCCTCCTCGCGCAGGATGCGGTCCCATGCCTCCGGACCCAGCTCGGTCCATCGCACGTAGAGCTCCTGCCTCGGGCCGCCCGCCCGCCGCGAGAGGACCGCCAGATGGGAGACGTCGAGCACCGAGGGTCCGCTGTATCCCTTGTGGGTGAAGAGGAACCCTCCCCGGGTGACGAGCTTTCGCTTCCCCAGGGGAGCCTCGATCGTGACCGGCAGTGAGATTCCCGCGAGGGCCGCGTACCGGTGCGGCTCGGCGGTGAGCGGGGTGAGCGCGGGGTAGGTGTCGTGGATCGTGTGTCCCAGCCGGCGCACCATGTTGAGCCCGGTTCCGTCGCTCCCGGTCGCGGGAACCGAGAGCCCTCCCGTCGCCAGGATGACGGCGGAGGCCAAGATCTCCGATCCGTCCGCGAGCTCCACGCGCCACGCGCCGCCCTCCGGCTTCAATCCCGTAGCGGAGGAATCGAAACGGAACTCTACGCCGAGCCGCCGGGCCATCTCCCGGAGCCCATCGCGCACGTCCCGCGACTTGTTCGAGACCGGGAAGAGCTTCCCCGTCTCCTCCTCGAGGGCGAGCACGAGACCTAAGCGCTCCTCGAAGAAACGTCTCTGCTCACCCAGCGGCCAGGAGAGGAGAAGCTTCTTGAGCGTGTTCGGGGAGGAGGCCGTGACGAAGCGCTTGGGGTCGAGGACCGAAGGGAGGACGTTGCACCGTCCACCCCCGCTCATGAGGATCTTCCGGCCGCCGTCGCGCGTGCTCTCGAGGAGGAGCACGCGGCGCGCGGCGCCCTCGGCGGCGAAGATGGCGGCCATGAACCCAGCGGCCCCCGCTCCGATCACGACGACCGGCAGGCGGTCTTCCATTCCGGTCGTGTTATCTCAGAATCGTCATCTTCTTGGATGATGTGTGCACGTCGGGATAGGTGATCACGTAGAAATAGACGCCGCTCGCCGATCGCGCTCCAGAAGCAACGCTCCCGTTCCAGCGAGCCGCGTGGATCCCGGCCGGCTGAACCGCGTCGATCAGAGTGCGGACCAGCCGGCCCCTCACGTCGTAGATCCGGACGGCCACCCGCCCCGGCGCCGAGAGACTGTACGGGATCACGGTCTCCGGATTGAAGGGGTTCGGGCGGTTTTGCATGAGTGCGTCGACGAAGGAAGGCGGCGGTGTGACCTCGACGGCGGCCGCCGTAAGGTTGCCGTTCTGGATTGGGTAGAGGGGCCCATAGGTGCCGGTGTTGAAGCCGGACAGAACGGCCCAGTTGCCGTACTTGTTCGCGTCCGTCGGGCAGGGCCAGCAGGAGGCCGTATCCGCCGACGACCGCGGCCCCCGGCAGCTGGTCAGGAACTTGTAGAGAACCTGAGCGCGGTTATCGAGAAGGTTCTCGCCACCCTGGCGAATGAACTGGATCGAGAAGCCGTAGCCCAAGGCCTTATTCCGGTCGTGGTCGCCCGGCGTGTCGCGCTCCGTCATGTAGGACACCCCGGCCGTGTTCGTCACGGAGGCGAACGTCGGATAGGTCGCCGAGATTAGAGCTTCAGCGCTCCCGACCTTGGTCAGCGCGTCGAACCGGTTGGCAGACGGGCAGCCCCCATCGATCTGATAGGAGTAGGAGCCCGATCCGAGAGCCGGACCCGCGGCGGGATCCGCGAACA
This sequence comes from Candidatus Eiseniibacteriota bacterium, assembly GCA_041486775.1. GTDB lineage: Bacteria > Eisenbacteria > RBG-16-71-46 > SZUA-252 > SZUA-252 > WS-7. Next base: position 18,949 of record JBGPMB010000026.1, read on the forward strand.
GATCCTTGATCGTCGGGAACATCACCGAGCCACCGCCGTTCCACTGGCTCGTGACCGCGGCCACGCCGAACACGCTCGTGGACAACGCGGTATCGTTCGGGTGCGGCACGCCGCTGGGCACCAGCAGCGTGCTGAAGTAATCGTCGCCCGAAGCGAAGATGCAACGGTCGCCGCCATCGGCGCCCGGGGTCGGAGACTCCCACCACTGTTTGAGCAGCTTGGCGTCCGCCTCTTCATCCACGACCGACGTCGAGGTGTGTGAGGACTCGATCATGATCCGGTACCAACCCGCGAGGGAGTCCTTGATGGCGTACTCGTCCATGTTCGGGAAGTAGCTCGCGAGCCGGCTGGCACGGGTCCCCGCGAACTCATGGCCGCCGACATGATTCCCCTCCTCGTCCCCCTGAAGGGGGCGATATCGATCCGCCCGGACGCCGAGGCCTCTCAGAGCCTGGGTGACGGGATCGATCGAGTAGCTCCACCGGGTGTATGCGCCATCCAGGTTGAGAATCGGGGTGCTCGTCTTGCCCGCCACCAGGGTACCCGCCGTGCCGGCCGTGGAGTATACGCGTGGCAGAACGTCGAACTCGAGGATGTCCGGGGCGACGATGGAACTGCCCGGAAGGACGGGAAGATCCTCGGCCTCGTAGGCGCGCGAGTCCGAGGTGAACTGGTAGGTCCTGGAGCCGTTGATGTCCACGCCCTTGAAGTAATACTGGCACCTCGTTCCCCGGGGAAGGAAGGCCAGCTGGCTATAGAGGGCCTTCCCGTTGATGCTGAAGCCGCCCGCGAGCGATCCGCCGATCTTGTCGCGCGGAGGCCAGTTCATCCGGTACCGAGTATCGATGAGGACCGTGTCACCTTGATCTGCCGAGAACGCGTTGGCGTCGAGCTCGCTCGAGTCGAACGGGCTCCAGGTCGTGGTCGCCGGATCGAAGAGACGGTAGATGACGCGGGGCGCGTCGAGCGCGTCCAGGAAGTTGGGATTGGTGTGGGCGATGGCGAGACCGGAGCTCACACTCCTGTCGAACGCCCGGTGCCAATTGATTCCCTTCCCGTTGCGGCGGAGTCCGGAGCCGATCGAGACCACGATCGAGTCCCCGAGCGGGCTGTTGAAATTGTCGTGCACGGCTCCCGGCAGACCGGTGTCGCTGCCCCGCACGCCGGGCCAGCATGTGCCCGCCGCGACGGAAGCCCCGTTGCACCCCGCGCCGGCCATCGTGCCATCGACGAAGGTCGACTGCGCGGTAAAGGGTGGAAGGACTCCGAATACCGGCGCAGGCACTCCCGTCACCATCTCCAGACGGAAATTGTCATACAGGACGCCGTAGATCACGTCTCCGCAGTTGTTGTGGTCGGCCGCCAGGGCCGGCACGCATTGAATGGAGTAACGAACCTGGACCGAGTCGGCCTGGGTGGCCTCGGCAAGCTCGGCTCGAACGTCGTACCAGAATTGGAGCGCCGCCCCCCGTCGCGTACCGGCGAGAAACGTATTTCTCCACCGACTCCACGTGCTGTCCTTGAAGTACCTGTATTCGCTGAACTGGACATAGCCTTGGTATTGAGGCTGGTCCTCGTACTGCGACCATCGCGCGACGATGGAAGCGGTCCCGGCGGGAACGGGAAACGTACAGGACACGATCGAGTTGAACTGGTTCGGGACGGTGTGGAAGGTCCCTCCGTTGCCGCCCTCGAAAATGAGGTCCGAGGCCGAATTCTTGGGCGTGCACGTGTCTGGAGTCGGAAGGCTGCTTCCCGCCACCAGCTGCCAGAGCGTTCCGACGCCGGGTGGTACCCGAGCCGAGACGATCGGGGCGCCGGGCGTACCAACCAGCACGTTGCCTGAGAACGCGTCGACGCCGCCGGCCGCGGCCTGGTCCGTATAGATGGCGCCGTTATCGCTCGTGGAGAGGTTGTCGATCATCTGGCCGTGGCCCTCAGCCCAGAGCCCGTCCTCGTTCGAGTTGAAGCAGTCGCTCTCGAACACGACGTAGAGGGCGCGATTGTTGGCATCGATGGTGAACGAGGCCCCGGTCACCATTGTCGGCGATCCTGGGTTGTCAGCGACCTCCACGGCACCACCCGTTGTGTTGGCGCCAGTGGCGTTCGGAGTGGCCGGAGTGATGCTGCCCGTCCATTCGATCAACTCGGTGCCCGCAGCTGTGATGGCGTCGATCTCCGCGCGGCTGTTCCCGATCGGGTCGATAGAGCCACCCCCTCCTCCGATCAGATACACAGCGTCATAGCCCTGCTCGGTGCTGAACTGGTAATCGAAGGTGAGGTTGTAATTCCCGGCGTGCGCGCCTGTGTCGATGTAGAGAATCTGATACGCGAAGTTCGGATATCCGTACTTCACGACCCAGGTGGCATCGAACGCGCCGCAC